>DATKDB010000093.1:0-16453 GCA_035512895.1 Binatia bacterium
GGCCGGACCGGCCTGGAGCACCTTGTCCGACTCGATGGCGAACGTGCAGCGCGCGCCATCGAGCCCGAGGATCCCGATGAGCTGCTGGTCGACGTAGAGCTGGCGGCACGGCACGCAGAGCGCGCCCGGGATGGCGAAGAAGAGCCGCTCGTCGGCCTCCGGATCGCGGAAGACGGTGTCGAAGACGCTCGTCAACAGCGTCCCGCTGCAGAAGCGGCAGGTCTCGATCGGTCGCGAACGTCGCGTGCGGGCGGTCATGACATCGAGCATGCGAATCGCGGAACGCGCGCTCAATGGGACCGATGGGCCACCCGGCCGGTACTCCGGCAGTACTTCCGGCGCCGGTTCAGACGACGCGGACGACCTGGGCGGCCTTCGACCAGAGGCGCTCGAGGCCGTAGAACTCGCGCTCCTCGGGGGCGAAGACGTGGACGATGACCGAGCCGAAGTCGATGAGCACCCAGCGCGCCGACTGGCGGCCCTCGATGCCGAGCGAACGGATGCCGTCCTCGCGCAGCTCGCCGACGATGGCGCTCGACAGCGCCTGGACCTGCCGGTCGCTGCGGCCGGAGCAGATGACGAAGAAGTCGGCCATCGTCGTCAGCTCCGCCATCCGGAGCAGGACGATGTCGTTGCCCTTCTTGTCCGACGCGATCTCGACGATCCGGTGCGCCAGGGCGGCGGCATCGGCCGGGATCTCGACGCGTTCGGGGTCGGTCACCGATCCGGCTTCCCTTTCATCCACGACGGTAGAGCCCGCGCTGGGCGATCAGCTCCTCGACGCCGCGCGGCACAAGGTAGCGGATGGTGTGTCCGGCCGCCACCCGGCGCCGGATCTCGGTGCTGCTCACGTCGAGCGACGGGCCGCTGAGCAGGTGGATGCGCGAGGCGTTCGCCCCGAAGCGCCCCTCGAGGCTGGACCGATCGGGCAGCGGGCTCCCCGGCCTGGGACCGACGACCCATTCGATGCGCTCGAGCAGCGCGTCCGGCTCGCGCCACGCGTCGATGGCCCCCAGGGAGTCGGTCGCCATGAGCAGGTAGAGGCGCGCCTCGGTGCCGTAACTGCGCTGGAGCTCGTCCACGGAGTCGATCGTGTACGACGGCCCGGGTCGCTCCATCTCGATGAGCGTCAGCTCGAAGGCGTCGTCGCCCGCGATCGCGAGGCGGGTCATGAGCAGCCGGTCGGTCGCGCGCGTCATCCCCTTTTGCCGCTTGTGCGGTGGCTCGGCCGCGGGCATGAAGAGGACGCGATCCAGGCCGATCGCGTCCGCCGCGAGGGCCGCGAGCCACAGGTGGCCGACGTGCGGCGGATCGAACGTGCCGCCCAGGACGCCGATCCGCTGCGGGCCGCGGCCCGTCCGGTCGGACGCCTCCGCCGTCTCCGGCGTGCCGAGGAGCATCGTCGTCACTCGTCGCCCCACTCGAGCTCGGCTCGCCCGATGAGCACGGTCGTCCCGGATCCCGCGCCCTGCTCCCGCAGGGCCGCGTCGATCCCCATCCGCTCGAGCATCCTCCAGAACCGGTCGCGCGACTCCGGGTTCTCGAAGTCGGTGCGGGCGGCGGCGGTCTCGATTCGTCGGCCCCTGACGCGCAGCGCGTCCCCGTCGGCCACGACCTCCCAACCCTCGGCCAGCGGATCGAAGCGATGGACCCGCATCTCCTCGTCGGCCGTGCGCTCCCGGCCGCGCGCCTCGGCTTCGTCGAGGGCCGACGCGAGGGCGGCGCGCAGTGCCTCGAGGCCCGTGCCGTCGTGCGCGCTCACGCCAAGCGGCTCGCTGCCGGCCGCGCGCAGGGCGACGCGCAGCTCCGGCCAGCGCTCGCGCACCTCCGGCAGGTCGAGCTTCGTGACGACGATCGGCATCGGCCGCTCGAGGAGCGCCGGATCGTGGAGGCGAAGCTCCTCGGCCACCGCCACCCATTCCTCGACCGGCTCCCGCGCGGCGCCGTTCACGACCCCGACGAGGACCCGCGTCCGCTCGACATGCCGAAGGAAGTGATGCCCGAGCCCGCGGCCCTCGTGCGCGCCCTCGATGAGTCCTGGCACGTCGGCCATGATCGCGGTGCGCTCACCGTCGGCGTCGAGGGTGATGACGCCGAGGTTGGGCGTGACGGTCGTGAACGGGTAGCTCCCCACCTCGGGACGCGCCTCGGTCATCGCGGCCAGCAGCGTCGACTTGCCGGCATTCGGCGCGCCGACGAGGCCGATGTCGGCGATGAGCTTGAGCTCGACCTCGATCCAGCGCTCCTCGCCGGGGGTGCCCTTCTCCGCGTGCGTCGGCGCGCGGTTCGTCGAGGTCGCGAAGCGCGCGTTGCCGCGACCGCCGCGACCGCCGCGTGCCACGACGAGGCGCGCGTCGGCCTCCATCAGCTCGCCGAGCCATTCGCCCTCGGGATGGCTGCGCACGACCGTGCCCGGCGGGACGCGCACGACGACGTCGGCGGCGCCGCGCCCGTGCGCCCGGCGCCCCGTGCCGCGGCCGCCGTCCGAGGCACGGAACTGACGCCGCCGCTTGAAGTCGCCGAGCGTCGTCATGCCGGGCGCCACGATGAAGACGACGTCGCCGCCGCGGCCACCATCGCCGCCATCTGGACCGCCGCGCGGGACGTGCGCCTCGCGTCGCATCGTCGAGGCGCCGTCCCCACCGGAGCCGCCGGCCACGAGGATGCGCGCGCGATCAGTGAACATCAGGCCCGAGCATAACAACGCCGGCGTCGTGCGCCGGCGTCGTACATCGGTCGGAAGCGACCGGGGCTAGAGGTATCGGAGCGGGTTGTCGATCACGCCGTTCACCCGGACCTCGAAGTGAACGTGCGGACCGGTGCAGATGCCGGTGCAGCCGACCCCGCCGATACCCTGCCCGGGGCCGACGTACTGCCCGGGCGAGACCCAGAGCGACCCGAGGTGGTTGTAGACGGTCGTCATCCCGTTGCCGTGGTCGATGCTGACGACGTAGCCGCCGCCGTTGTTGCGCCAGCCCGCCGAGGTCACTGTTCCGCTCTGCGCGGCGACGACCGACGTTCCGTACGGTGCGGCGATGTCGAGCGCGAGATGACCGGCGTGGAAGTACTGGCTGATCGCCCCGCCGGGAACGGGCCAGACGAGAGTCCCCGATGAGAGCGGCGGTGCCACCCGGGTCGAGCGCGGAGCGGTGGCCCCGATGGAGGTGGTCGTCGTGGAGCCGATCGATGCGGGAGCCGCGAGGGGGGTGGCATCCGGGTCGACCGGGACCGGCGTCGGCATCGGTAGCGAGTCTCCGGGCAGGCCGGCCGGGGCGCCCCGGTCGAGGAGCGTCGACTGCTCCTCGGCCAGCGCGTTCAAATCGTACGAGGTGCTCGTCAGCGCCGTAACTTCGGCCGCCCCACGGACGCTCGAGACGAGCGACAGGAAGCCGGTATCGGAGGAGGGGCCTGCGCCATCGTGACCCGCGGTGCCGGCGAGGCCCGCGACGGATGCGGAGACGACCAGGCTGACGACGGAGATGTGCGCGATCATCCGTGTCGGCAGGTTGCTGTCGGTGATACGGCGGAAGAGCCGTCTCGGATCAGGCAATAGGAAACTAACTCCGCCTACACGGGCTCAGGGGTCAACGGTGCTGCCGAGGCTCCGGTCGGTCCGAACCGGTGAAGCATCCTCCCCCGGCGCCGATGGCAAACCTCATGCCGCGGGCATCGTACCAGTGTCGGATAATACGGGCAACCGGAATCCGCACATGGCACTGCAGTACCTACGGGTCGGGCGGAGCGGTGGGGTCCGCTGCGGTTCAGGGCGCTCCGCTGTCGAGCTGGAGCGCCGGCGACCCGTGGTCGGCGAGTGTCTCGCCCTCATGCTCTAGCGAGATCCATGCCACGCCGCGCGCCGGTGGGGCCGGTGGCAGCGTGACCTCGATCACGACCGATGCGCCGGGCTCGAGCGAAGGGACGTCCGCAACCACCGTGCTGCGGGCTGCCGGAGGGAACGCGAGATACGGCTCCTCGGACGCCTCCCATCCGGCGACGAGCGCCATGCCCTCGGGCCAGCGCGCGGTGCCGGTGTTCGTGAGCCGCAATCGAACCTGCCCGTCCGGCGCGGCCGGCGGCCAGAACGGTGGCCCGACCCCGTCGACGGCAGCCGGGCGGCGCGGACTCGGGTCGGCCAGCGCGATGCGCCCGGAGAGCTCGCGCGCGCCGAAGAAGTCGGCCAGCCCCTCGAACAGGCCGGACGCGGCCGCGGCGGCGCCCTCGGGCGTGAGCAGCAGCTCGTGCTCGGCGGACAGGGTGATCGTCCCGATCTCGACGAGGACCGCCGGCATGAGCGCCCCGCGGGTCGGCTGCTTCAGCCGGTCGGGGCGCTCCGGCGTCTCCTCAAGGAGCGGCGGCGCGACGATGTAGAGGTTGCGCGCGTCCGTCCCGCGATCCTCGCGCTCGTAGCCGGCGACCGATGCCATGGCCGCGACGACGTGCAGCTGGAGCGCCTCGGCCAGGGGCCGGCTGCGCGCGTCGCCCCAGGGCGTCTCATCGGTGTAGAACGTCTCGGTTCGCGCGATCGGCAGCTGGTTGCCGGCGGCATCGGTGATCGAGTCGACGTGCAGGCTGAGCAGGACGTCCGCTGCGGAGAGGTTCGCGAGGTCGATCCGCGCCTGGAGCTCGTCCCGCGTCCGCGTGCCCTCGGGCAGCTCCTCCCCGCCGAAGCCGACGAAGCCGTCGCCGTTCACGTCCCGAAACGGTGCGCCGTGACAGCCGAGGTCGGGATAGTCGTCGCCGGCGAGGGCCTCGTCGCCGTCACGGACGAGGACCGTCGTTACCCCGCTCGCCTCGAGCCGCTCCGCGAGGGCGAGCGCCACGGCCAACGTGATCGTCTTTTCGGCGTACGCCTCGCCTCGCCTCGCCGGGTCCGGCACGCCCCAGTCGAGGCAGCCGCCATGCCCGGCCTCGATCGCGACGACGATGGCGCCGGGGTTCGGGGCGTACACCTCGCTGTCGGAGCCCGGGGCGGGCTCGATCTCGCCGGCACTCGGTGTGGCACTCGGAACGGCGCTTGGCGCGGAGCTCGGGGCCGATGCGGTGGGATGAGGCGAGGGCGATCCGGTCGTGGCCGGTCCGCCACACCCGACGATCAGCAGCGCGAGGCCGATCGCGACCGCACGGGCGCCGGGACCGCTGGTCACCTAGGCGCGCTCGGAGGCCTCGACGCTCTTGTTGAGCGATACCAGGAACTCCGCGTTGTCCTTCGTCTTGCCGAGACGCTGCATGAGCAGCTCGATCCCCTCGTTCGGCCCGACCGCGCTCAGCATGCGACGCATCGTCCACACCATACGCAGCTCGTTCTCGTCGAGGAGCAGCTCCTCGCGACGCGTGCCCGAGCGGAGGACGTCGATGGCCGGGAAGATCCGCTTCTCGGAAAGTTTGCGGTCGAGCGCCAGCTCCATGTTGCCGGTGCCCTTGAACTCCTCGTAGATGACGTCGTCCATGCGGCTGCCGGTATCGACGAGACAGGTCGCGATGATCGTCAGCGACCCACCGTTCTCGATGTTGCGCGCCGCGCCGAAGAACCGCTTCGGCGGATAGAGGGCCACCGGGTCGACGCCGCCCGAGAGGGTCTTGCCCGACGCCGGGAGCGCCAGGTTGTACGCCCTCGCCAGGCGAGTGATCGAGTCGAGGAGGATGACGACGTCGCGGCCGGTCTCGACCTGGCGCTTCGCGATCTCGAGGCACATCTCCGCGACGCGGGTGTGATTCTCGGTCGGCTCGTCGAACGTGGACGAGTAGATCTCGCCGTCGACGTTGCGCTGCATGTCGGTGACCTCCTCCGGCCGCTCGCCGATGAGGGCGACCATGAGCAGGGCTTCGGGCGAGTTCTCGGTGATACCCGCGGCGATGTGCTTGAGGACCGTCGTCTTGCCGGCCTTGGCCGGTGACAGGATGAGCCCGCGCTGGCCCTTGCCGACCGGGCTGATCAGGTTGATGAGCCGCTGCGTCAGGTTCTTCTGGTCGGTCTCGAGGTCGAACATCTCGTCGGGGAAGACCGGCACGAGGGCGTCGAAGTTCGGGCGTCGCTTGGCGACCTCCGGCTCGACGCCGTTGACCGTGTCGACCCGCAGCATGCCCCAGTACTTCTCCTGCTCCTTCGGCTGCCGGGTCTGGCCGGTGACGCGGTCGCCGGTGCGCAGGCCGAAGCGGCGGACCTGGGAGGCGCTGACGTAGATGTCCTGCGACGAGGGCATGACGCCGTTCACGCGCAGGAAGCCGAAGCCCTCGTCCACGATCTCGAGGATCCCCTCGGCCTCGCCGGACTGGCCGTTGCGGTCCGTCTGCGCGGAGGCGAGCGGAACGACGTCGAGGAGCTTGAGGATAAGGTCGGAGTGCTCGAGCGCCTCGGCGCCGTCGATCTGGTGCTCGGTCGCGAGCTCGCGCAGCTCCTCGATCGGCTTCGCCTGCAGGTCGGCCAAGTTCATCCCCGGGTCATCGGCATCCGACGGGAAGGGCCCCGTGAAGATGGACGAGTACTGGCCCGAGGCGTAGTCGTTGCGGCGCCGCGGGGCGTAGCCACCCCGCTGCCCCTGCTGCTGCTGTGGGCGGCGCGGCGCGGCGTCTTGGCGTCGTCGCGAGCGGCGACGCTGCTGCTGAGGACGGGCGTCGTCGTTCATGGGCGTCGCGCCTGCCAGCAGTGCTTCATGTAGGACCTGACCTCGATGAGCTTGTGGGAGCCGTCCCTGCTGCACCATCCGCGGTCCTCGATGAGGGTCCGGGTGAAGCGCCGGCAGGAGCGGCAGTTGAACAGGCCGACCCCTGGGTCGTGATCACGGCCGATGGTCGTGCGCTGCAATTCGGGATCGCGTGCGGTCAAACGGTCAGACCTTGCGGGTCCCGGCACGGGTGGTGATGTTGGGGCCACCGTATCCGCTCATCTCACCGATGAGCCGCGTCCGTATCTGACGCAGTACGGGTCTCCAGTCCAGGACATCATACCCGAGTTCGGCAAGCGCGTCGTCGATGCCGGGCGCGTTCCCCACCCGATCGCCGAGCTGGACCGATGCGGGCTCACGCCACCAGCGCAGGCCGTGACGCTGCTCGAGCGCCTCGACGAGCATGCTGGCCAGGAGGGCCGACTGAACCCGGGCGACCGAGGCGAACGGCCGCTCGATGCCGGCGAGGTAGCCCGCCTCCGGAACGCTCACCCCGGTCAGGTGCCCGAGGAGCCCGCTGTAGTAGGCCCGTCGCAGCGCGGCATCGCCGGCCGCGTACAGGCGCAGCTCGTACTGGAGCTCGGCCAGGAGACGGCGCCAGCGCCAGAGACGGACGAAGGCCGCGAAGTCGGCAAACGGGGCGATCTCCTCGGATGCGACGCCGAGCTCGTCGGCGAGCCACTCGGGAGACCCGACGAGCGTGGCGTAGGCCCCGCGGACGGCGTTGCCGACGACGTCGTCTCGGCCGAGCCGCTCACCGGCGAGCTGGTCCTCGGCGGCCAGCCAGCCCTCGCGCTCGCCGAGGTCGACGATCGTCCGACCCGCCGCCTGCACGGCACGCCCCACCTCGCGATCGCCGAACCAGTGCGACCAGGCGCCGCCGCGCTCGACGTGCCAGAGGTCGGCCTCGGTCGCATCGCCCTGCTCGATGTCGATGAGCGCCAGGTAGCGGCGCAGCGCGGCGTAGTACGGCGTCTCGGCGTGCAGCGAGAAGCGCTCGAGCTCGACCGCCAGCGCCGACGGGTCCGTCCCGGTCCGCGTGGCGAGCTCGGTCGGGTCGCCGGCATCGAGCCAGGCTGCGAGCCGCCGCTCGTAGTGCGGGTTGAGCGCCTCGAGCGCATCGGTGTAGGCGCCGTACAGCCGGTCGCGGGCGTCACGGTCGTCGATCCGCGCGATCCGTTCCGGCACGTCGCCGAAAGGCAGCGGCTGGCCCCGCCAGATCACGATCGCGCCGGCCTCGGCGGCCTCGATGGCGCGGTCGAGCTCCGGCGTATCGAACGGGCGGCGTCTCGCGGACGCGCGGGCCGGCATCAGCTGGCCTTCGCGGCGGCGGTCGAGACGCGCTTCCGGGCCGGTGGCGGCTCGGGCTCGGTCATCGCGACCGACGCCCCGACGAAGTCACGGAAGAGCGGATGCGGCCGGTTCGGACGGCTCTTCAGCTCCGGATGCGCCTGCGTCGCCACGAACCACGGATGGTCGCGAAGCTCGATGTACTCGACGAGTCGCCCGTCGGGCGACACGCCGCTGAACAGCATCCCGGCCGCCTCGAGCCGGTCGCGGTACGCGTTGCTGACCTCGAACCGATGCCGGTGGCGCTCGTACGCGATCTCGGCGCCGTACGCCTCGCGCACCTTCGAGCCATCCTCGAGGCGCGCCGGGTAGAGGCCCAGCCGCATCGTGCCGCCCTTGTCGGTGACGTCGGCCTGGTCGGGCATGAGGTCGATGACCGGATGCTCGGTGAAGACGTTGAACTCGCTCGAGTTCGCGTCATCGGTGCCGAGGGCTTCACGCGCGAACTCGATGACCGCGCACTGCAGCCCCAGGCACAGGCCGAGGAACGGGATCCGGTTGCGTCGCGCCCAGCGGATGGCGCGGATCTTCCCCTCGACGCCGCGGTAGCCGAAGCCGCCGGGCACGACGACGCCCGCCACGCCGGCCAGCTCCTCGGCGACCTGCTCGGGCTCGATGCGCTCGAGGTGCTCGGAGCGAATCCAGCGCACCTTGATCTCGACGTTGTGATGGAGCGCGGCGTGCTTCAGGGCCTCCCCGACGCTGATGTACGCGTCGGGCAGCTCGGTGTACTTGCCGACGATCGCGACCTCGAGCTCGGGGCGCGGGGCGCGGATGCGACTGACGAGCTCCTGCCACTCGGAGAGGTCCGGCTCGCCCGACGGGAGCTCGAGCTCGCGCGTGATCAGCTTGCCGAGGCCGGCCCGCTCGAGCTGGATCGGCACCTCGTAGATGCTGCGCGCCGTCTTCAGCGGGATGACCGCGTGGACGTCGACATCGGTGAAGAGGCTGACCTTGTCGAGGATCTCCTCGTCGATCTCCTCGTCGCTGCGCAGGATGATGATGTCGGGCTGGATGCCGATGCCGCGCAGTGTGCTGACCGAGTGCTGGGTCGGCTTCGTCTTCAGCTCGCCCGTGGCGCCGATGGATGGCAGCCATGTGACGTGCACGTACAGGACGTTGCGGCGCCCGACATCCTTGCGCATCTGCCGGATCGCCTCGAGGAAGGGCAGGGACTCGATGTCGCCGACGGTTCCGCCCACCTCGACGATGACGACGCCGTGGGCCGCGAGCCCGCTCGCCGCGACCGACCCGGTTCCCTCGCGCGCGGCGCGCGCGATGCGCTCCTTGATCTCGTTCGTGATGTGCGGGATGACCTGCACCGTGCCGCCCAGGTAGTCACCGCGCCGCTCCTTGGCGATGACGCTCTGGTAGATGCGGCCGGTCGTCACGTTGCTGGCCTGCGACAGGTTCTCGTCGATGAAGCGCTCGTAGTGCCCGAGGTCGAGATCGGTCTCGGCGCCGTCGTCGGTGACGAAGACCTCGCCGTGCTGGTACGGCGACATCGTGCCCGGATCGATGTTGATGTACGGATCGAGCTTGAGGATGCTGACCGGCACGCCACGCGCCTTCAGGATGCGGCCGATGCTGGCCGCCGTGATGCCCTTGCCGAGCGAGCTGGTGACGCCGCCCGTCACGAAGACGTACTTGGGCATCGAAGGGGCCTCCACGATCGGCTGGGCGTGGCGGAAGCGGCGCGGCACGCGAGCAGGAACGCCGAGTGCCTGCTCGGGTCCAAATCATAGCGGAATGCCGGCGCCGCGCGCCGTCCCGCGCTACTCGGCCGTGCCCTCCGCGGATCCGGTCGTCTCGGTGGCCGTCTCCCCCAGCTTGAGCGCGCACACGATCTCGCGGTCGTCGGCCTCGTTCCAGGTCTCGTCCGACGGCGTGACCGAGGTGATCCAGTAGATCGACGACTGGTAGTCGCTCCCGACGAAGGCCTCGAACAGCGGCTGGCATTCGTCATCCGCGTACTTGAGGATCTCGTCGTCGCCCGGATACGGGTCGTCGTCACCGGCCTCGTGGTCGAAGACGCCGAAGACCTCGTACAGGTGCGGCTGCCCGCAGTCCACGACGGTCACCGTCTCCACCTGATCGCCGGTGGCGCTGAAGCAGTCGCCGCGCTCGAGGTCGAAGACGCTCGTCTCCTCGCCGCCCCCGTCGTCCCCGTCCCCGTCGCCGGACGGAGATGCGCTCGCGGACTCGCCCGTGGTCGCCGGCGGGGTCGGGCTCTCCAGATCGACGGTGCCCGACTGGCAGGCCGCCAGGACCAGGGTGACGACGACGAGGCCGATGACGAACATCGACCGATGCGCTCTGCTGCTCATCTGCGTTCGCGATGCTCCAGTGCGTGTGCTGTCGGTGGCGCACCGGTGACGCGCTCGACGCAAGCGTACGATGCGGGCCGTGCCCGGCATCCTACGCCTCATTCACCCGGCGCCGACGGCCGCGGTCGTCACGCTCAGCGGCGCCCTGGCGGCGATCCTGTCCGCGCAGGCCGGCGAGCCGCCGCTGACCGGGCGCGTCGTCCTCACGATCCTCGCGGTCCTCGGGTCCCAGGTGCTGACCGGCGCGCTGAACGACTGGGCGGACCGCGACCGGGACCGCGACGCCCAGCGCTCGAAGCCGATCCCGGCCGGCGAGGCGACGCCCCGCGCCGCCCTGGCGCTCGCGGCGGCCGGCGGCGCGCTCCAGCTCATCGCCTCGGTGCCGCTCGGCGTGCCGGCACTCCTGCTCGGGGCGACCGCCTCGGCGTCCGCGGCGACATACAACCTGTGGCTGTCGCGCTCTCCGCTCTCGGTGCTCCCCTATCTCGTGAGCTTCGGCCTGCTGCCGCTCTGGGTCGCCGCCGGGGTCGGCGTCCCGCTCGAGCGCGTTGCCGCCGCACCGCTGCTCGTCGGTCCGTTCGCGGCGTCGGCCCACCTGGCGAACACGCTGCGCGACTTCGACGCCGACGCGCGCCTCGGCTCGCGCAACCTGGCGCAGACCCTCGGCCGCCGTCCGGCCTTCGCGCTGGCCTGGACGATGGCTGCCGGGGTGGGCGTCGTTGCGGGTGCCGGCCTGGCGCTCACGGACCGGCTCGAGACGGGCGGCACGATCCTGGGCCTTGCAGGCCTGATCGCCGTGGCGCAGGGCATCGCCGGAACGCAACGGCTCTGGGTCGGCATGCTGGCCGCCGCCGTGTGCTGGACCGCGGCCTGGGCCCTCGCCACCGGCTGAACCGCCGCGGCGCAGCCGGGCCGTTCAGGAGCCGAGGCGGAACAGGATGACGCGCGGCCGAGCGTGCGCGGCCGGCCGATCCGGCCGTGCCGGCTCGGCGCGCGTGCTCACGCCCTCATCGGTCCCGGATCAAGTCAGATGGCGTCGTCGAGCTCCATCTCGTCGTCATCGGTCTCCTCGGTGAGCTTGAGCCACACGAAGAGGCCGGCAAGGATCGTGAGCGGGATGACGATCATCGCGGCGATGAGCGCGGCAATGCCGATGAGGAGGACTTTGAGCGCCTTCATGGTGAGCTTCCCCTGCTACTGCGGGCCGGTCGTCTCCGGCCCGGGCTGATCTCTCTGCTCAGGTGCAGCGTGAATCATAGCCAAGAGCTCGTCGCGCGTGAACTCGGAGAGCTGGTGGCCCACGCCGCCCGAGCCGGCCACCGCGAAGAGGCGCACGACGAAGGATCCGTCCTGCTCGAAGAGGAAGGCGTCATGCGGCCGCTGGCTGTCGATGTAGGCGCCGAGAATGCGCAACGCGTGCTCGTAGTAGTTCGTCGGCCCCACGGAGGGCTGGTCGGCATCGGCCGAGCCGCGTCGCGCGGCGCTGACCTCCATCAGCTCGGCGACCCGGTCGTCGCTCAGCTCGATCGTGCGCTTCGTGGCCGTACCGAAGCTGTCGGAGTCGGCACCGGCGCTCTGCAGGCCGACGCCCTGGAGGATGAAGCCGTCCGGGCGCTCGAGCAGGAGCAGGTCCTTCAGTCCCTCGCTGTCGGCGAAGGCCCCGATGCTACGCAGGACCTCCTCCCAGTCCTGGCGCGGACTGCCGTCGTAGATGCGCATGCGTCCCTCCGCTCCACTGGCCGGCCGGTCGGCCGCCCGAGCATAGCGCCCCCCGCGATCAGGTCAAGGCCGCCGCGATCTGGCCGGCGGTGCGCGCGTTGCTCACGATGAGCCCGACGTTCACGCGCAACGTTCGGCCGTCCGACGCCCGCGCGACGTGGCCGAGCAGATGCGGCGTGACGGCACCGCCGCGAACGCCCATGAACTCCGCGTCGCGCAGCGCCTCCGAGATCCAGGCGTCGACCTCGGCGGCGTCGATCGCCAGGTCGGCGGGCGGCGGCTGGACGATGAGCATGCCGCCGGCGCCGGGGATGGACCGATGCGCCGCGATGGCGGCCGCGGCGGCCCCGGCCCCGTCGACACGGTGCGCGAGGCGCAGCCCGGAGCTGAGGCTGTAGAAGGCCGGCAGCTCCTCCACCCGGTAGCCGACGACCGGGATGCGGCGCGTCTCGAGGAGCTCGAGCGTGGCGGGCAGGTCGAGGATCGACTTGGCGCCCGAGCAGATGACGGCGACCGGCGTGGCGGCCAGCTCGTCGATGTCGCTCGAAACGTCGAAGCTCGTCGCCGCGCCGCGGTGCACGCCTCCGATGCCGCCGGTGGCGAAGACCGCGATCCCGGCGACGTGTGCGGCGCGCAGGGTGGCGCTTACCGTGGTCGAGGCGAGCACGCCGGCGGCCAGCAGCGGGCCGAGGTCGCGCGAGCCGGCCTTCGCCACCCGGGCCCCGGGTTCGGCCAGGCGCTCGAGCAGCTCGCGGTCCGCGCCGACGATGACGCGACCGCGATCCACGGCGACGGTTGCCGGGACGGCACCGGACTCGCGCACCGCCGCCTCGGCCGCGAGCGCCGTCTCGAGGTTGTGGGGCACCGGCAGCCCCTGCGCGACTAGGCTCGACTCGAGAGCGACGACCGGTCGGCCGGCGGCGAGCGCCTCGCCCACCTCGTCGGCGAGCCGGAGCCACGCCGGCGTCATGACTCCGCCCCGGCGAACGACTCGCCGGCCACGCGCGCCTGGGCGCCGTCGGAGCGCGCCACCTCGGACGCGGCCCGCGAGGCCGCGTCCATGGCTCGCTCGATCGCCTCGACCGTCGGCGGCCAAGGGTCCGCGAGGAGCCCGACGAGGAGCGTGGCGGCGAAGGCGTCCCCGGCACCGGTCGTGTCGGTCGCCCGGGCACCGCCCGGCGCGCTGACGCGCGTGACGCGGTCGCCGACCGCCGCGCTCGCCCCGTCGGGCTCGGTAACGACGACGCTCGCCCCGAGGGCATGCGCCAGGGCGACGGCCACCTGGCCCGCATCTCCCACCGCTGCAGAGACGAGCGTGGCCTCCTCCCGGTTGAGCACGACGAGGCTTGGACGCAGTGCCCGGAGCGCGCCGATCCAGCGTGCGACCCCGTCCGGCGCGATCGCGCAGCCGACGACGACGAGCCGGACGGAGTCCTCGACGTGCTCTGCCATGTCGGGAGCGTTCGGCTCGAGCAGGAGATAGCCGGACAGGACGAGCCACTCGACGCCCGCGGCGGCGGCCCCGATGTCGAGGCGGTCGACGAACGGGACGCGCTGGCTGAGCATCGTCCGCCCGCCATCGGCGGCGACGAGCACGACGACCGCCCCGGTGGCGGGCGAGGCGATCGGATGCACGTCGACCCGGTCCGCGGCGAGGGCCGCGCGCAGGATGGCCCCGGCGGCGTCGTCGCCGAGCGCGCAGGTCAGGCGCACCGCCACGCCTCGACGCGCGAGCCGGGTCGCGAGGTTGGCGCCCTGCCCACCGGGATGCAGGCGCACGGCGGCCGGGACGTCGGCGCCCGGCGCGATCGGGGCGGCGGGCGTCACATGCACGTCGAGCAGTGCGTCCCCGATGACGGCGACGAGCGGCGCCACCGTCTCAGAGCGGCCGGCGCGACGCGGCGCCCTCGCTCGTCGTGTGCCACCACCCCAGCTCCGGATCGGAGAGGCGCCAGCACAGCCACGCCGGCTCACCGTCGCGCACCGTCGGGATGTCCACGAGCCCGTCGTCCAGGTCGCGGACGACCACGCCGAGCGACTCGAGGTGATCGAGCAGGTCGCGCACGCGGGCGCGCAGCTCCGCGGTGGTGAGCTCGAGCTCCCCGGTATCGGCCTCCGAGCCATCGCTCCGGCCGCGCAGCCGGCGGTGGAGGGCGGCGTGCGAGTCGTCGGCGCGGCGACGCTCGATCGCCAGCTGCAGCAGCGTGCCGCGAACCTGCGGTAGGAGCGCGCGGGCCTCGTCGAGGGTGTACGTCGGATCGCTGTCCATCGAGTGCCGATGGTAGTGCTAGGATCGGGTCCGGGATGGGCCTGCTCCGCATCGCGACGGCGCCCGTTCGACGCCGGAGGTGACGCGGACGCGCCATGACCGACGAGCCGAGCCGCGAAGCACGCGGCATGAACGACGAGGCCCCGCCCGGGGCCGACCCGTACACCGCCTACGACGACTTCAATTTGCCGTCGTATGTCGGCCTCCCCAGCTTCCAGAAGCTTCCCTGGGTGACCGATGCGGCCGCGCTGCTCGCCATGCGACCCGACGTCGCGATCGTCGGGGCGCCCTTCGACGACGCGGTCAGCCACCGGTCCGGCGCCCGCTTCGGCCCACGGGCCATTCGCGAGGCGAGCTATCACTCCGGCGCGCTCAACTCGCTGCAGCTCGGCATCCAGCCATACGACTGGCTGACGGTCGTCGACGCCGGTGACGCGCCGGTGACCCCGATGAACGCCGAGCGCGCGCACGACGTGATCGAGCGCAAGATCCTCGACGTGGCGCGCTCGGGCGCAACGCCGATCGTCCTCGGCGGCGACCACTCGATCACGTTCCCGTCCGCGTCGGCGGTCGCCCGGGCCGTCGAGCCTCGCCGCCTCGGCATCGTCCATTTCGACGCCCACGCCGATGCGGCCAACTCGACCTGGGGCAACCTGCGCTCGCACGGCACGCCGATGCGGCGGCTCATCGAATCGGGCGCCGTGGCCGGCGCGAACTTCGTGCAGATCGGGCTGCGGGGCTACTGGCCGGGAGCCGAGACGCTCGAGTGGATGCGCGCGCAGGGCATGCGCTGGCACCTCATGACCGAGATCGAGGAGCGCGGCGCGGAGGCGGTCGTCCGAGACGCCATCGCCGAAGCGCTCGACGGGCCGGAGGTCATCTACCTCTCGATCGACATCGACGTGATCGACCCAGGGATGGCGCCCGGCACCGGGACGCCGGAGCCCGGTGGCATGCTGACCCGCGAGCTGCTTCGCGCAGTCCGCCAGGTCGTGGGCTCGGTCGAGCTCGCTGGCATGGACGTCGTCGAGGTCTCCCCTCCCTACGACAACGCCGAGGTGACCGCGGCGGCGGCGCACCGCTGCGTGCTCGAGGCGATCAGCGCCCTGGCGGCGAAGCGTCGCGCGTCGGGCGCGGCGCCCATCGCCCACGTCGAGGGGGCCACCGACTCGTCAGCCGGCAGCTGAGCCTCAGCCCCCCGCCCGCGTGAAGCTCGTCACAGCCACCTCGACGCCGTTGCGCGTGGCGGTGAGGGTGTAGTCGCCCGCGGGCAGGCCACCGGCTTGGAAGGTCGTGTAGTAGTAGCCATCGCCACTGCCCTGGAGCGAGTAGGCGCCGCCCGGGATCGAGCCTGACGGGCCGTTGAGCACGGCGTTCATCGTGTCGCCGACGTTCGCATCGGTGAAGCGAACGAGGGCCACGAACGAGGCGGCGTCCGGTGGCAGGGTCCCGAGCTGGTTGTTGCAAGTCGCGCCCGAGATCGAGCGGCAGGCAAGCACCTCGGCCGTGAAGCCATCGGCCGCCACCGGAGGAGCCGTTGGCTCGGCCGTGGCGGAGGGGGTCGGCTCGGGAGTCGTCGTCGGTACCGGCGCCTGCGTGGCCGGAGATGAGGCTGCGGGGGTTTCGGCGGGGATCACTTCACCGCCGGGCTGTCCGACCACGATCGTCGACTCGGGGCTGGCGCCCGTGCCTGCCGGCTCGCGGTCGTCGCCGCGCGGCCAGAGCGCGAAGCCCACGACCACGAGGAGCGCGAGGAGGAGCGGAATGCGGAGTTGCTCGAAGCTCAGCCCGGACATGTCAGGGGGCCATGCAGATACAGGGCCAGCGCTCCCTCAGCTCGTGACCTCGAAGCTGGTCGAGCCCGCGGGCTCGCCGTTTCGAGTGATCTCGACCTCGTACGTCCCCGGCGTCAGGTTGCGGAACGGGAAGTACGTCCAGCCCCGGCACGCCTCGCTGCACCCGATGCGGGAGAGGTCGATCGACCCATCTGCGGTCGAGCCATCGGGCGAGACGACGGTGGCGCCGACGACATCGCGGCCACTGCCGTTCTCGAAGCCGACCCAGATGTCCACCACGCCGCCGTTGCTCGCGCCATTCGAGTCACAGCCGCTCGCGCCCGCACTGCC
>DATKDB010000094.1:0-2412 GCA_035512895.1 Binatia bacterium
CTCGAGCGGCGGGCGCTGGTCGTGGAGCGCGACCCGGGTCCCCTTGGCGAACGCCAGCTTGCCGCCCTGGACCGAGGTCTCGCCTGCAATCGCACGGAGCAGAGTGGTCTTCCCCGCCCCGTTGGCGCCGGCGAGGGAGACGCGGTCCTTGCGCCCGACGGTGAAGGAGACGTTCTCGAACAGCGGATCGCCGGAGAACTCCTTGCGCAGCTCGGATGCGATGAGGACGGCCATGGCGGCTCAAGGGTAGTGAGCGGCGGGTGCGGGCAGGTCGCCCGGGTAGTCAACGAGCGTCTAATCGTTGTCCAATCCGGCCGATCGGCTCGGTAGACAACCGTCTCGAGAGATTCGGTCACGTCGCCGGATGGCCACGCTGCACGACTCCGACATGTCGACTTCCACCCGAATCGTGATCACCTGCTTCGCAGTCGCTGTCCTTCTGGGCGGCGTTGCAAGCGGCGCGTCACGGACTGGCATCCCGAATCAGCGTGGCGTGTTCAGCGGCTGCTACGACGAGCGGACGGGGTCGCTTCGCCTCGTCCCGGGGAACATCGGCTGCCGCCCCAGCGAGTCACGCGCGACGTGGAGCAGGCGAGGACAGCGCGGCGCGATCGGGCCCGTCGGACCGCCGGGAGCGGTCGGACCTCAAGGGTCGCAGGGCCCGCAGGGAACGCAGGGCGCCGCGGGCTCCACCGGCGCCACCGGTTCGACCGGCCCTGCCGGCACACAGGGTCCGGCCGGCGCCGACGGGGTGGACGGCGCCACCGGTCCGCAAGGTCCGCAGGGAGATCCGGGTGCACAGGGCCCCCAGGGAGTGCCCGGCCCAGCCGATTCGCAGGTGCTCGTGCCGGTAACCGGTACCTCGCCGGCAGGCCTGGGCGCCGGCAAGACCTACTCGGCGTCGAGCACGTGCCCTGCCGGGACGAAGATCCTCGGCGGCGGCCACACGTACACGGTGTCGAACCAGGGCCAGACAAATCGCATCGTGGTGAGCTCCTACCCGAGCTCGGCGACCGACTGGACGATCCTCGCGCGAGTGAACACAGGGCTCGGCGGCGCGGTGACGATCTCCGTGTCGGTTTACGCCGTCTGCACGGTCTGAGCGACAAGCTGCCGCGCCGCAGCGGCGATGTGCTCCGCGTCGATGCCTGCCGCCGCTAGGCACTCCTCCGGCTTCCCGGATCGCGGCATCTCGCGGACGGCGAGCTTGACGACGCGCGGCGGATCGTCCGACTCGGCCAGCGCGGAGAGGACTGCGTCGCCGAGGCCGCCCTCCGCCCAGTGGTCCTCGATCGTCACGAGCCGTCCACTCGTGTCCTCCGCCGCAGCGCGGAGCGTCTCGGCGTCGAGGGGCTTGATCGAGTACAGGTCGATGACGCGGGCGGCGATCCCATCCTCGGTGAGCGCGTCGGCTGCCTTCAACGCCTCGTGGACGGTGATACCGGCCCCGATCAGCGCGACCTCGTCGCTGTCGCTCGAGCGCAGGACCCGGCTGCCGCCGATCTCGAACGCATCGTCGGGCGGGTAGAGGACGGGCGTCGCAGGTCGCAACGTCCGCAGGTACGAGATCCCATCCGCGTCCGCCATCGCCGCGACCAGCTGTGCCGTCTGGTTCGCGTCGCACGGATGGAGCACGGTCGACCCGTGGATCGCGCGGAACGCGGCGATGTCCTCGAGCGCCATTTGCGACGGGCCGTCCTCGCCGATCGAGACGCCCGCGTGCGAGCCGCACAGAGAGAACGTCGCGCGGCTGATCGCGGCCATGCGGACGAAGTCATAAGCCCGGGAGAGGAAGGCGGCGAACGTCGACGCGAAGGGTCGCCAGCCCACGGCTTGCAGACCGACTGCAGCGGCGACCATTTGCTGCTCGGCGATGTACATCTCGAAGTACCGGTCAGGATGCGCCTTCGCGAAGGTCTCGGCGAAGGTCGAGTTCGAGACCTCGCCGTCGACGACGACGACGTCCGGGCGAGCTGCGCCGAGGGCGGCGAGCGCATCACCGTACGCAGCGCGGGTCGCGACCTCGGAGCCGAGCTCGTACCGCGGGAGCTCGAGCGGTCTGGGCGCGACTCGCTCGGGAGCCTTCGTTGCGGGCTTGGCGATCTCGATCTGCACGTCACTGAGGCCGCCGAGCTCGGCGATCGCCGCGTCCGGGTCGTCGAGCGGCTTGCCGTGGAACCCGTTCTGGTTCTCGACCGCTGCGACGCCCTTGCCCTTCATCGTCCGGGCGACGATGACCGTCGGCGTGCCCGTCGTCGCGACAGCGCGCCGGAAGGCGTCGTCGATCGCCTCGACGTCGTGGCCGTCGACCTCGATCGCGTTCCAGCCGAACGCCTCGGCCCGGGCGACGTAGACGTCGAGATCCCAGCCGACCATCGTCTCGCCGCGCTGGCCGAGCCGGTTCACGTCGAT
>DATKDB010000095.1:0-13558 GCA_035512895.1 Binatia bacterium
CGAGGTGCGGGACGCGGCCGCGGATCATGGCGTGGGCGGCCGCCACGCCGGCCCCCGGCCGCAGCGGCGCGCGGAAGTCGAGCCCCTGGGCGGCGCACAGCGCCTCGATGGCGAGGACCTGCTCCGCGCACTCGACCGCCCGCCGCAGGTGCAGCGCCGACGTGCCGCCCATGCTCACGTGATCCTCCTGGTTGGCGCTCGTCGGGATCGTGTCGACCGATGACGGATGCGCGAGCGTCTGGAGCTCGTTGACGAGTGCGGCCGCAGTGTAGTGCGCGATCATCAGCCCGCTCTCGACGCCCGGCCGCTCGGCGAGGAACGCCGGCAGGCCCGACAGGTGCGCGTCGACGAGCCGCGCGGTCCGCCGCTCGGAGATGGAGGCCAGCTCGCTCACCGCCATCGTCGCGTAGTCGAGCGCGAGCGCCAGCGGCTCGCCGTGGAAGTTGCCACCCGAGACGACCTCGCCGGAGGGGAGGACGAGCGGGTTGTCGGTGGCGGCGTTGATCTCGACGCGGAGCACGCGCTCGAGCTCACCGAGCGCGTCGCGAGCCGCGCCGTGGACCTGGGGCATGCAGCGCAGGCTGTAGGCGTCCTGGACCTTGTGCGGGCTGGAGGCGTGGGACGCGGCGATCTCGCTGTCGGCGAGCAGCGCGCGCAGGTGCCGGGCCGATGCCACCTGGCCCGGATGCGGCCGCGCCGACACGAGTTCGTCGGCGAAGGCGGTCGCGGTGCCGAGCATCGCCTCCAGGCTCATGGCGCCGATGACGTCGGAGCTGAGCGCGAGACGCAGGGCGTCGTGGTGCGCGAGAGCGCCGATCCCGGCCATGAGCTGCGTGCCGTTCAGGAGCGCCAGTCCCTCCTTCGCCTCCAGCACGAGCGGGACGAGACCGGCCCGCCCGAGCGCGCCGAGCCCCGAACCGGGCCCGGCCCCGTCGACCGTCGCCTCCCCCTCACCGATGAGGACGAGCGCGATGTGGGCGAGCGGAGCCAGGTCGCCCGACGCGCCGAGGCTGCCGTGCGACGGCACGACCGGGTGGACGGTCGCGTTCAGCATCGCCACGAGCAGCTCGACGACCTCGACCCGCACGCCGGAGAGGCCGACGGCGAGCGCGTTTGCCCGCAGGAGCAGCATCGCGCGCACGACCTCGTCGGGGAGCGGATCGCCGACGCCGGCGGCGTGCGAGCGGACGAGGTTGCGTTGCAGCTCGGCGGTCTGCGAGGGCTCGATCCGCACGTCGGCGAGGTCGCCGAAGCCGGTCGTGACCCCGTACACCGTGGCGCCCTCCGCGACGAGCCGCTCGATGACGGCGCGCGAGGCCCGCATCCGCTCGGCGGCGTCCGCCGCGAGCGCGACAGCCCGCCGGCCGCGGGCGACCTCGATGACGTTGTCGAGCGAGAGGTCCCGGCCGGAGAGCGGAAGGGGCGGCATGGGTCCGTATACTACGCACCGTGCGACGGCTGCCGGACCTCATGAGCCGCCTCGTCGTCCATGACGACGCGGCGGAGGACCTGGGCGGAGCGGTCCCCAGCCCGGCGGCGGCCTTCCTCCTCTCGATCATCGCGCTGCCCGCGCTCTTCTGGCTCGTCATGCTCAAGCGCACGACGGAGTACACGGCGCCCGAGGAGTGGCTGATGACGAACGTCGTCGAGGTCGTCCATCTCTGGGTCGAGGCGAACGTCCCGCCGCTCGACACGCTCATCATCGGCATCAGCGCCCTCGGCAGCGGCTGGTTCGTGGCGCTCGGCTTCGCGTCGCTCGGGCTGCTGGCCCTCGTGCGCGGCCGTCGCGACCTCGCCCTCCTCCTCGCCTTCGGGACGCTCGCCTTCCCCATGGAGTGGGCGCTCAAGTACTTCACCTCGTCGACCGCGATCGACCTGTATGCGCTCGTGAGCGCGATGTTCAACGTGAACAACATCGGCCTCGACGACATCGCCGACTTCCCGGCGGGCCACGCCCTGCGGGCGACCGTCCTGTACGGCCTCGCCGCCTTCTGTGTCGCGCGCCTGGCGCACGACGTCCGGCAGGGCCAGATCGCGTACACCGTCGCGATCCTGCTCATAGGCGCCATCAGCGCGACGCGCATCTACCTCGGGGCCCACTACCCGATGGACGTCCTCGGCGGCTGGATCGCCGGCGGGTCGCTCGTCTCGATCATCGTCGCCATCCACGTGCTGCGCGTGGATGAGCGCGCACGCGCGCGCGAGCTGGCGCGTCCCGGCCAGGGCCAGCCGCGGCGGGTCGCCGTGCCGCGGCGCATCGACGCCGGGTAGAGGCTCGACCGCTGCTCGACTTCATCGACCGCGAGGTCATTCCCTTCATCCTCGAGTTGTACGACGCTGTCGGCTACCTGGGCGTGGCGGCGGCCGTCGCGCTCGAGACGATCGTGGCGCCGATCCCATCCGAGGTGATCCTGCCGATGGCCGGCTGGAAGGTGAGCCAGTCGGCCGCGGATCCAACGGTCCTCGAGCCGCTCACGAGCCTGCCGTGGAACATCCCGCTGGCCGTCGCGCTGGCCACGGTCGGGAGCGTCGTCGGCGCCCTGTTCGGCTACTTCATCGGCGCGTGGGGCGGCCGTCCGCTGCTCGATCGGTATGGCCGCTACGTCGGCATCGGCGCGTCGGACCTCGACATGGCGGACCGCTGGTTCGAGCGCTGGGGCAGCTGGGCCGTCTTCTTCGGTCGGATGGTGCCGCTCGTGCGCACGTTCGTCAGCTATCCGGCCGGCCTCAGCCGCATGCCGATCGGCCGCTTCCTGCTCTTCACGACGCTCGGCTCGGTGCCGTGGAACGCGGCCCTCATCTACGCCGGCTTCGTGGTGGGCGACAACTACGAGGCGATCTCGGCCGCGATGAAGCCGTACGAGTACATCATCTACGCCGTCGTCATCGGCCTGGCGGTCATCTTCGTCGCACGCTGGTGGTGGGGCAAGCGCCGAGGGCGCGACGTCGCGGGCGGCTGAGCGGTTGACCCACCGCGCGACGCGTGACACGATCGGGGGCAATCGAATCATCCATCGTCTTCGGGGCGGGGTGAAAGTCCCCACCGGCGGTCGGCTCGCGCGTCGAGCCAGCCCGCGAACCGCATCGAACCAGACATCGATGCGGCCGACCTGACCCCTGGCGCAACGCCGGGGCAGACAGGGCCGACGGTCACAGTCCGGAAGGGAGAAGACGACCGCGCGCTCCGCCGAGCGCCTCGTGCCCCCGTGGACCGATGCGCCATCGGTTGCGCCGGCAACGCCCCGTGCGATGCGATGCCGACACGGGAGCGAGAGTGAGCTCGGACACGACCAGCCGGGAGGCCAGCGGCCTCGATGTCGCCATCGACGGCATCGGAGTGCGCTTCGCGTCGCCTGCCGGCGAGCTGCAGGCCCTGGCCGGCTGCAGCCTCGAGGCCTCCGCCGGCTCGTTCACGGTGATCATCGGACCGAACGGCTGCGGCAAGAGCACGCTCCTGCGCCTCGTCGCGGGCCTCCTGGCGCCCAGCGCCGGCAACGTCCTCGTCGGCGGGGTTGCGCCGCGGGCCGGTGACGGACGGGTCGGGCTTGCCTTCCAGCAACCGCGCCTCGTCCCGTGGCGCTCGGTCATCGACAACGTCGCCCTGCCGCTCGAGCTCGACGGCACGCCGCTTGGCGAGCGCCGGCAGCGAGGCCGCGAGGCGCTCGAGCGGGTCGGCCTCGCCGGCGTGGCGGACCTGCGCCCTCGCGAGCTGTCGGGTGGCATGGCGCAGCGGGCCGGCCTGGCGCGCGCGCTCATCGGCGACCCGCCGGTGCTGCTGCTCGACGAGCCGTTCAGCGCGCTCGACGCGCTGACCCGCGAGACATTCGATGCTGAACTGCAGCGCCTCTGGCTCGAGCGCCGGCGCACCGTCATCTTCGTCACGCACAGCGTCAGCGAGGCGGTGGCCCTGGCCGATCGCGTCGTCGTCATGACGCCGCGACCCGGACGCGTGGCGCGGCTCGTGGAGGTCGACCTTCCGCGTCCGCGCTCCTCGGAGCTGATGGGTGACCCGCGCGCCGCCGAGCTGGCCGCCGAGATCCGCGAGGCGCTGGCAGCGGCCCATGCGCTCGAGCTGCGGCCATGGGCCGAGCAGGAGGGGGCGGCGTGAGGCGCATCGGCGCCGCGCTCCTGAGCCTGGTGGCCTTCCTTGCGCTCTGGAAGGTCGTGACGGTGGTCGGGGGCTACCCCGAGTTCATCCTGCCCGCACCGGAGCAGGTCGCGGCCGAGGGTGCCGCCGTCGTTCGCTCGGGGCTGCTGTGGACCCACACCGCCAGCACGCTGCTCGAGGTCATCCTCGGCTTCGCGGCCGGTGCCACCGCGGCGGTGCTGACGGGGATCGCGCTCGGCAAGAGCGTGCTCGTCGAGCGCGTCCTGTCGCCGTACATCGTCGCGGCCCAGGCGGTCCCGATCCTCGCCCTCGCCCCGCTGCTCCACATCTGGTTTGGCGGGGGACTGCTGGCGCGGGTCGTGATCTGCGCGCTCATCGTCTTCTTCCCGATCGCCATCGCCACGATGGTCGGGATCCGGTCGGCCGACCCGCTTCTCGACGAAATGCTCCGCAGCCTCGGCGCGCGTCCGGCCCAGCGGACCCGGCTGCTCGAGATTCCCTCGGCGCTGCCGGTGATCTTCGGCGGCCTGCGGGTCGGGGTCACCCTGGCGGTCATCGGGGCGGTCGTCGCCGAGTGGACCGGGGCCAGCGTCGGCCTGGGAGTCCTCATCAACATCGCCAACCAGGGCCTCTTCAACACGTCGCTCATGTTCGTCGCCCTCGCCACGCTCGCCGCCATCGGCCTCGCCTTCTACGGCCTGGTCGTCGTCGTCGAGCGGCGGCTCATCAGCCATTGAAAGGACCACCGATGCCCCTGCAGCGCCTCCTCATCATTGCCCTCGCGCTCCTCGTTCCGGCCTGCCAGGCCATACCCGCGACCCCGAGCGCCGCGCCGGAGCTGCGCGAGGTGACGCTGCTCCTCGGCTACCGGCCCGACGTGCAGTTCGCGCCGTTCTACGTCGCGCAGCAGGAAGGGTTCTACGCCGATGCGGGGCTCGAGGTCGAGATCCAGCACCAGCAGGCGCCCGACGTCCAGCGCCTCGTCGCCGATGGGCAGGCCGAGTTCGGCGTGGCCGATGCGACCGACGTCATGATCGCGCGCACCGCCGGCATCCCGATCCGCTACGTCTCGACGCTGTACCAGGGCTTTCCGGTGGCGATCATCGGGGCGTCGGGGGACGTGCCCGCCGAGGCGGCAGGCCTGGCCGGCGCCTCGATCGGCACGCCGGGCCGCTTCGGCTCCTCGTGGCACGCGCTCCTCGCGCTGCTCGAGGCCGGCGGCCTGGACGAGGAGGACGTCACGATCCGCGAGTATCCACAGTTCAACCAGGTCGACGGGCTCTCGAATGGCGACGTGGCCCTCATCACCGGCTTCCGCAACAACGAGCCGTTGCGCCTGGAGGCGCGCGGGACCGAGGTCGAGCTGCTGACCGTGGACGAGGTGGCTCCGCTGCCAGGCCCGGGGGTGATCGTCGGGGACGAGCTGCTCGCCTCCGACCCCGAGCTCGTGCGCGTCTTCGTCGAGGCGACCGCGGCCGCGCAGGCGGCGGTGATCGAGGACCCCGAGCTCGGCTTCGCGGCCGCCGAGTCGGCCGTCCCGACGATCGCCGAGGATCCCGATGTCGCGCGGGCTGTGCTCGGCGCGACCGTCGAGCTCTGGGCCGGGGACGGCTTCGCGGACGGCGCGATCGACCGCCGGCTGTGGGAGTCGGGCTACGCGACGATGGAGCGACTCGGCTTCATCGACGGCTCGGTCCCGCTCGACGAGATGATCGCCGAGACCGGTTAAACGCGTTCACGCCGGGTCACCGAAGCGGTTTCGGTGCCCGGCGCGACGAACGCGTGCTCGGGTGACCTAGCGCGGCGTCGGGCCTCCGAGGCTCGGCTCCGCGTCGTCGCTGTCGGCGGAGCCGCCGCCGGCCGCTGCCGTGCCGGGTCGCTCGGCCTGGCTCCAGTCCATCCCCGCTGCCGGACCCGCGCCGGCCGCTGCCGTGCCGGGTCGCTCCGCCTGGCTCCAGTCCATCCCGGCCGCCGCGCCCGTGCCGGCCCCCGCGCCGGCGCTGTCGCTCGACAGGTTCGCCAGCCCGGCGCCGCCGGCCGCTCCCAACGCGATCGTCCCGGCGAGCGCGCCGGCGAGGAGCAGGCGCTTGCGGAACGCGTCGGCCTCCTCCTTCGTCGGGAAGTGAACGGAGATGGCATGGCCCTCGGTGTCGTCGTCGTCGGACGCGACGCGGACCGTCACCGCGCTGCGCAGCAGGTGGCCCTCGGTGTCGTCGTCGTCGGACGCCCTGAGGACGATCCTCGACCCGGGCTCGCGCCCGAGCTTGTCACGGAGCCAGTCCTGGTCTTCGGGCGCCACGGCTGCCCGGTAGAGCTGGCCCTCGGTGTCATCGGGCTCCAGCTCGATGACGTACTGCTCGTCGGTCATCGCGTGATCCTCCACTACCTGTCCGGTCCGACACGCAAACTACGCACGGCGATCGGGCTGTGGCGTGCAGCATCCTCCCGCGGGAGCGGGGATACAAGAGCCGACCCGACAGGAAGGCTGTCCGCTGGGTGACAGGTCATCGCGGCGCCGGCCCATCGGCACCACCTCGGTCAGCCGGTCCGTGCGGCTCGCTCGGCGGCCTCGATCGTCTGGCGCAGCACCATCATCGGCGTCACCGGGCCGATCCCACCCGGCACGGGCGTGATGGCGCGCACGACCTGCGAAACCGTCTCGAACGCGACGTCGCCCACGATCCCGGCGGGGGTCGCGTTGATGCCGCAGTCGATGACGATCGCCGAGCGGTTGACCATCTCGGGGCCGATCAGCTCCGGCGCGCCGGCGGCCGCGACGAGCAGCTCGGCACGGCGCGTCTCGCGCGCCAGGTTGCGCGTCGCGCGATGACAGATGACGACGGTCGCATCACGCGCCAGCAGCAGCGAGGCGACCGGCCGTCCGACGACCGCCGAGCGCCCGACGATGACGGCGCGCAGGCCGGCGACGGACACGTCATGGGCCTCGAGGATCGCGATCACCGCCATGGCGGTGGCCGGGACGAAGGCGGGCTCCCCGCGAGCCAGCCGTCCGGCGTTCGTCGGCGTGGCACCGTCGACATCCTTCGCCGGATCGATGAGCTCGACGAGGTGGCGACCCTCCGCCGCATCAGCGAACGGCTGCGCGATCACGATGCCCGCGACGCGCGGGTCGTGGTTCAGGCGCTCGATCGACGCGTCGAGGGGTTCCGTGCCGGCGACGATCGGCTCGGTCGCGACGCCGGTGCTGCGCGCCGCGCGCTCCAAACTGGCGGCGTACAGCCCCGCGGCTTCGCTTGTCCTGTCGCGCAGGATGGCGAGGCACGGCGGCGCCGCATCCTCGTCGGGACCGATGAGCTGCTCGACGCGGTGGCCGAGCTCGCGACGCAGGTGCGAGGCGAGGCTCCGTCCATCGAGCAGCCGCGCCGTCATCCCAGCCGCGCCTCGACGGCCACGCGGACGGCTCGCTCCCGAGCGTCGAGCGGTGACAGCAAGTCGGTGAGCTGCGAGTCGGCCTCCGGCCGCAGCGGATCGTCGTCCGGCAGGAAGGGGAGGTTGATGCGCACGTTGAGGCCGGCGCCGCGGATGGACGACGCGGCGAGCAGGGCGGCGACGCCGACGTCGCTGATCGCGTGCGGGTTGGCGAGCGGGGCGAGGCGCTCCGCCAGGGCGAGGACGCGCCCGGCGCGCGTCGCCGTCTCGAGCGGGGTCATCGTCGCCTCGCGGGTCGCATGGGCGACCTGGATGTCGCGGGACTGCCGCTCACGCTCGGAGTCGCGCGGGAGGCGGCGGGCCTGTACGACAGCGTTGTAGGCGGCAGCGTCGACCTCGCTCAGCCGCAGCAGGTCGGACTGGGCCGACACGGCCTCGTCACGGATGGCGGCGAGCGCGTTCTCGTGTTCGGCGGCGGCCGGGCGTCCCGTGCTGAGGGCCACGACCATCTGGATGAGCGCCGCGCCCATCGCGCCGGCCAGCGCGGCGGCGCTCCCCCCACCGGGGACCGGGTCGCTCGTCGCGAGTCGGTCGAGCAGCTCTCGGATCGGCAGTTCGGTCAGTTGGTCGTTCATCGGCGGCGGCATCCTGCGGCTGGCGACGCGGCCGGAGTCCTCGATCGGTCCGGCGGGTGGCCGGCCGATTGTAGGCGGGTGAGCGGGTGGCTCAGGCGGCCTGCTCGACGGCCTCCAGGAACCAGCGCCGCCCGTCGAAGGCAATCGAGGCGCGGCCGCCGTTGTCCGTGCGCAGCACGAATGTCAGGCGCGGGCCGCGGCCGGCCGGATACGCCGCGCGCTCGTCGCGGACGGCATCGAGCTCGACGACGCGGAGGTGATGCCCGCCCCAGCGCACTTCGGAGGGTCGGTCGGCCGAGCGGTCCCAGCGCACATGCGCCTCCACCGGTGGAATCTGTACGAGTGCCATCGTGTCTCACGCTCCCTGGGTTCGGTCTGGGCCTGCTCGGGCACTCGAACAGGTGTTCTGGTCAGGCAGGCATCATATCGAACACCTGTTCGATCCGTCAAGGCCCGGAGCCGTCATGGCCGTCGGATGGTGCCTCCGGCCGCTCACCGAAGTCGAAACGCCGCGTCGGACGGTCGGCCAGGAGCCGAGCACGCGTGATCGCCCCGTCGCCGAACCGGCTGCGGACGACGTCGATCGAGCGGGTCAGGCGGTCACGCCGGCCCGGGGCGTCGAAGAGCGTCAGCTGCTGGGCCTCGGCAAGGTTGATGGCGGTCAGCCCGATGAGCCGGACGGCGCGACCGGCGATGAGGGTGCGCCGCAGCAGCGCGACCCCCGCCGCGTAGAGCGGCTCCGTCTCGTGCGACTGGTCTGGCAGTGGCCCCTGGCGCGTCAGCGTGTCGAATCCCTCGTAGCGCAGCTTGAGCTGCACCGAGCCGGCGACGAGCTTGTGCCTGCGCAGGCGGCTGGCGACCGAGTCGGCGACGTCGAGGAGCGTCGCCTCGAGCCGGGCGACGTCGGCGGTATCGGTGTCGAACGTGTGCTCGTGCCCGACGCTCTTCGGCGCATGGATCGGCTCGACCGGGGAGGCGTCCTCGCTCCTCGCCCGCGCCGCCAGGTCGTCGCCGTGCCGGCCGAACCGCCGGCGCAGCGTCGCCATCGGGATGGCCGCCAACTGACCGATGCTCGTCACGCCGTAGTCCCCGAGCGCCGCCTGTGCCTGGGGACCGACGCCCCACAACCGTCGGATCGGGAGCGGGGCGAGGAACGCGGCCTCCTCCCCGGGTGGGACGACGACGAGCGCATCGGGCTTGCGCAGGTCCGACGCCACCTTCGCGCACAGCTTGTTCGTCGCCACCCCGATCGAAACGACGAGGCCGACCTCGTCGAGCACGCGCTCCTTGATGCGCCGCGCGATCGTTTCGCCATCGCCGAAGGCGGCGGCGCTGGCCGACACGTCGAGGAAGGCCTCGTCGAGGCTGATCGGTTCCACGAGCGGGGTGTAGTCGGCGAAGATTGCCATCACGCGCTCGGACAGCTCGCGGTAGCGCTCCGGCCGGCCGGGCAGAAAGACGCCCTGCGGACAGCGGCGACCGGCGGTGCGCAGCGGCATGGCGGAGTGCACGCCGAACCGCCGGGCCTCGTACGAGGCGGCGCTGACGACTCCTCGCTCGTCCGGCCGGCCGCCCACGATGACCGGTTTGCCGCGCAGCGACGGATCGTCGAGGACCTCGACGCTGGCATAGAAGGCGTCGAGATCGGCATGGATGATCGTCCGTGGTGCCGCGCTCATCGGTCTCGCCGCTCGATGCGGATTCTCGGGGGGCGGATCGGCTCGCGCAGACCCTGGCGGGCGAGCGTCGTCCGGTTGAGCGCGCGCGCCGTCAGCGCCGCGGGCGGCGCCATCGGGCCGGTGGGCTAGCTGAGCCGGCGAATGACGCCGACGACCTTGCCCTGGATCTGGACCTCGGTGGCGTAGATCGGCTCCATCTCGGCATTGGCCGGCTGGAGGCGGATGCGGTCCTTCTCGCGGAAGTACCGCTTCAGGGTGACGCCGTTGTCCTCGAGCAGGGCGACGACGATGTCGCCGTCGCGGGCGGTGGCCTGTGGCTGGACGATGACGAAGTCGCCGTCGTCGATGAGCGCGTCGATCATGCTCTTGCCTCGCACGCGCAGGACGTATGAGTCGGGTCGCGCATCCATCGAAGCGGGGACGGCGAGCGTCTCGGCGGCGTCCTCGTAGGCCTCGATCGGCTGGCCGGCGGCGATCTCGCCCATGACGGGGAGGGTGAGCGTGTCGCGCTCGACCGGCATCCGGAACGGGGTGACCTTCGCGGGGGTGGCGACCCGTGGCGCCGCTCCGGGCTGCGAGATGAGGCGCAGCGCGCGCGAGGAGTGGGTGCCACGCTCCAGCAGGCCGTCTCGCTCGAGCGCGATGAGGTGGTGATGGACCGCGCTCGTGGAGGCGAGGCCGACGTCGTTCGCGATCTCGCGGACCGAGGGCGGGTACCCACGCTCCTCGACCGTGCGGGCGATGCAGTCGAGGATTCGCTGACGACGCTCGATGTCGTGCCTGGTCACGTGGGGTTCCCTCCGGTCTGATGCGTGCGTGGAGGTTAGCAGAACGGATGTTCTATTGTCAAGCCGATGGCGGAGCCGCCCCCGGTGCCCGCAGGCTGCGGAAGCGCCGCGCTGGTATCATTCCGGCCCCACCACGCAGGCCGGAGCGCCGAGTGAACCTGTCCGCGTCGACGCGCTACATGCGCATGGCACGCATCGTCGTCAAGCTACCGACCTACGCTCGCATGGTGTGGGGCATCATGCGCGATCCCCGCACCCCGCTCGGCCTCAAGGGACTGCTCGCCGCCGCGCTCGCGTACGTCGTCCTCCCGGTCGACCTCATCCCGGACGTCATCCCGATCCTGGGCCAGGCCGACGACCTGACGGTGCTCCTGCTCGTGCTCGACCTGTTCATTCAGAACGCGCCGGCCGAGGTCCGGGCGGAGCACGCCGCGCGCGCCCGCAGCGGGAACGCCGACCTGGACCGGGACCTTCAGCGCCTGCGCGGCCTCATGGGCCACCGCTTCGACGACATCCGCGACAACCTGCCGGACCTGCTGGACCGATACGGTCGCCTGCGCGATCCCGAGGAACTCAAGCGCGCCCTGGCGTCCTGGCGGCGCCAGCGGTCGCAGCCGACCACACGGAAGGAGCTCGTATGAAGGTCATCCTCAAGCGTGACGTGAAGGGCCTCGGTCGCGAGGGCGACCTCAAGGAGGTGAAGGACGGCTACGCCCGCAACTTCCTGCTGCCGACCGCGGCCGCCGTCGTCGCCGACAAGGGCGCCGTCGCGAACTGGGAACGGCACAAGGACCAGCGCGAGGAGCGTGATCGCTCGGTCCGCGCCCAGGCCGAGGCGGCGGCCGAGCAGCTGCGCGCGCTGAAGCTCGAGGTCCCGGTCAAGGCCGGCGAGCGCGGCCGCCTCTTCGGCGCCGTCACCGGCCACCAGATTGCGGACCTCGTGCGGGAGCACGGCATCGAATTGGACCGCCATGCGCTCCACCTGCGCGAGCCGATCAAGGCCCTCGGCGAGTACCGCATCGACGTGCGGCTCATGCCCGGCGTCGAGGCCGTCCTGGACGTGCGGGTCGTGGCTGCCGAGGCCTGACGCGATCCAGCCGCCGATGGGCGCGACACCCTAGCTGTCACGTCGCCGAGCGGTAATCGGCCGGTACGCCCGCAGCGGTAGGACCGGTCTTATCCACAAGCGTTTCGCTTTTCCACATGCGGGCCGAGTTATCCCCGACTCCGGCCGCTTTTCGCGCCCACGGCCGGCATCGGCTTCTCTAGGCTCCGACGTGTCATGAGCATCGACAAGCTGGCCCCCCAGGCGGTCGAGGCCGAGCAGAGCGTGCTCGGCTCGATCCTCATCGACGCCGATGCCATCCTGCGGGTCGGCGACTTCCTCAAGCCGGCCGACTTCTACCGGGCCCAGCACGCCGACGTCTACGAGGCGATGCTCGCCCTGCACGGGCAGCGCGAGCCGATCGACCTCGTCACGCTCGGCGACGAGCTGCGGCGCCGCGACAGGCTCGACGCGATCGGTGGCCCGGCCTACCTGACCTCGCTCATGAACGCGGTGCCGACCGCCGTGCATGCCGAGCACTACGGGCGCATCGTCGAGCGGAAGGCGGTCCTGCGCAACCTCATCGGCGCCGCCGGCAAGATCGCGGCGGTTGGCTACGAGGAGGCGAACGACGCCGAGGTGGCGATCGATCGGGCGGAGTCGATCCTGTTCGAGATCAGCCAGCGCCGGACCGACGGCGGCTTCGAGTCGCTCTCGATCCTGCTCGGCCAGGCATACGACCGGCTCGAGTACCTCCACGAGCACAAGGGCCAGATCCTCGGCGTGCCCACCGGACTCGGCCAGCTCGACGCGCTGCTCGGCGGACTGCAGCCATCCGACCTGATCATCCTCGCCGCGCGCCCCTCGGTCGGCAAGACGTCGATGGCACTGAACATCGCACAGCACGCCGCGGTGCGCGAGGGCAAGAAGGTCGCCGTCTTCAGCCTCGAGATGAGCAAGGAGCAGCTCGCCCTGCGCCTGCTCTCGGCCGAGACCGGCATCAACCCGCGCCCGCTGCAGACCGGCTTCGTCGACGAGACCGACTGGAGCAAGATCGCCATCGTCATGAACGAGATGGCCACGGCACCGATGTGGATCGACGACTCGCCGGCCCTGTCGGTCATGGAGCTGCGGACGAAGACGCGCCGGCTGGAGGCCGAGCAGCACGGGCTCGACCTCGTCATCGTCGACTACCTCCAGCTCATGCAGGCGTCGACCCCGAACAAGGACGCGAACCGCGTCCAGGAGGTCTCCGAGATCAGCCGGGGGCTCAAGCAGCTCGCGCGCGAGCTGAAGGTCCCGGTCGTGGCCCTCTCCCAGCTCTCCCGCGGCGTCGAGCAGCGTGGGACCGCCGAGCCCCGGCTGTCGGACCTGCGCGAGTCGGGCAGCATCGAGCAGGACTCCGACGTCGTCATCTTCCTCTACCGCGACGGCGACCAGAACCCGGACGCGGATGTGGAGCTCGTGAAGGCGAAGATCGCGAAGCATCGCAACGGACCGATCGGCGAGGTGCCGCTCCAGTTCCGCAAGGCGAACACCCGCTTCTATTCCGTCGCCGCGCGCGAGGAGATCGCCGCCTACTGACCGCGAACGCACCCTCGGAAGCGGGCAAGCCCTCGTCCGCCGATTGGGCTTGTCCTCGGGTGTACACTCGGGCGCTAGTAACGACCGGTCCACCAGCGTCTGACCCGAGCTCCTCGATCCGCGACCCGATTTGAACGCAGATCCCGGCCTCCCGCAGACCGCCAACGTCCAAATCCGGGCCGGACGGTGAGAGCAGGAGGCACTGGGAAGGGTGTACGCCGACAAGACCATCCGCTGTCGCGACTGCGGCATGGACTTCGTCTTTTCCGCCGGCGAGCAGGAGTTCTACGCCAGCAAGGGCCTCGTCAACGAGCCCCAGCGCTGCCAGA
>DATKDB010000096.1:0-25755 GCA_035512895.1 Binatia bacterium
CGGGCGCGACAAGCTGGAAGATCCGCTCCGGACGCGACAGGTCCTTGAGACGGTGCTCACCCAGATCGCGGAACTCGACGTCGTCGCCGACTGCATCACGGACGATCCTCCATGTGGCGTCCGATAGCACGATCTGGTCACCGTGCGCGGCGGCGGCGATGCGCGCGGCGCGGTGAACCTCCAGGCCGACGTAGTCGTGACCGACCATGGTCGCCTCGCCCGTATGGACTCCCATTCGGACGCGCAGTTCGGCACCATCGGGCCAGTCATGTCGCTGCAGCGCGCGCTGAGCCGCGAGGGCAGCCCGGACTGCGCACGCGGCGCTGGAGAACGAGACGAAGAAGGAGTCCCCTTCTGTGTTGACCTCGCGTCCGCCCTCACTTCGGAAGGCAGCACGGATCACGCCGCGATGATCCTCGAGCAGAGCCTGGTAGCGCTGGCCGAGTCGCTCGGCAAGGCGTGTCGAACGCTCTATGTCAGTGAAGAGGAAAGTCACCGTTCCTGTCGGAAGAGCGTCAGCCATCGTCGCTTCTCGTCTGCGTAGCGCCCATCATCCGACATCGTTCGCCGGCGGTCGAGAGGTGTGCCCCTAGAGGCGCCGGGGCGCCATCGGCAGATCCTGCCGACCGGGCCCATGCCGGCGGCTCCTCGTCCGGCGGGGCTTCGGTGTGGAGTTCGATGCAGCGCACGAGACCTCCGAGTGATCCGCGAGACCACGGTCATGGTCCAATGGTTGCGGCAGGAAGTATTTTCGACGGCCGTGGCCTGGCTGCGGCTCTGGTGCTAGGTGCCGTCGGCGTCAACGTCGGAACCAGGTTCCTTGCTTCACGCAAAGCAACGATCTCGGATGGCTACAAACAGGCGATCCTCGCGGCGGCATCGCAGGACGCGGTCAAGTTCGATGCGCTCAACGATCTTCTGCCCTCACCTGGCACCAAGGGCTATGGCACGGTCCTGCGCAGCCTCACCACGCCGTTCATTGACGAATTGCAGGCTCAACCTGAGCTCGCGCGCCGCGACGCCCAGCGCCTCCTCGGGGTCTTGAAGAGAGCGATCCAGGCAGGGAATGTCCACGAGGTCATGCCCACGGCGGGCCAGACCGTCGGCGGCATCCATGAGGTACTGCCGGCCGCCGAGATCGTCCAGCGGATGGTCTCGGAAGCAGAGAGAGCCCTAGGACGAGCGCCAAGACCGGCATAGCAAGGGCATCTGCGGAGCCTGGCCCGGCGCGGAGCGAGTAAGCGATCGCTGATCGCCCAGTAAGCGGCGTTCGCGATCATCGACCGATGACGATCGCGCCATCGGCCGCCGCATCGGCAACTGCGGGCCTGCTCGCGTCGCTCGACCCCGAGCAGCGGGCGGCCGCGATGCTGCCCGATGGGCCGGCCCAGGTCATCGCCCCAGCCGGCAGCGGCAAGACGACCACCCTCATCGCGCGTCTCGGCGTGCTCCTCGACCGTGGGGTGGCCGCCGAGCGGATCGGGGTCGTCACCTTCAACGGCGACGCCGCCGCCGAGCTGGCGGCCCGCATCGCCAGCCGGCTCGCCCCGCACGTGCCCGGCGCCGCAGCGATCGAGGTCCGGACGCTGCACGCTCTGGCGCGGCAGGTGTTGCTGGATGCCGGGCGCCCGGTCCGGCTGCTCCCCGACCGTTTGCCGCTGCTGCGCGCCGCGCGTCGGCGGGCGCTGGCCGAGCAGCGCGTCGCCGCTGACGGCGACGATCCCCGACCGGAGCCTCCCGATCCGGCTGCGCTCGACACCATCGTCTCGGCCTGGAAGATCGAGGGCCGGACGCCGCCGCCCGAGGCGGCGGCCACGGTGGACGCCTTCGCCGCGCTGATGGCGATCCGCGGCCAGATCGACTTCGACGACCTGGTGGTGGGTGCGATGGCGGCGCTCGAGGCCGATCCGCGGCTTCGCCGCCGCTGGCAGGCCCGCTTCAGCCACCTGTGCGTCGATGAGTTCCAGGACGTCGACGCCGCCCAGCTGCGGCTCGTCCGGCTCCTCGCGGCTCCGGAGGACAACCTGTTCGTCGTTGGTGATGATGATCAGACGATCTATGCGTGGCGATTGGCCGACGTCCGCCGGATCCTCCGTTTCGCCGACGACTACCCGACCGCGCGCCGCGTCATGCTCGCCATGAACTACCGGTGCCCGACGGCGGTGGTCGAAGCCTCCGCGCGGCTCGTCGCGACGAATCGCGAGCGCTTCGCCAAGCCGATCCGGGCGCCGATCGCGGCGCCGAAGTCGGCGGCGTCGATCGCAGCCTGGAGCACGGCCGACCCCGGCTGGCCGGACGCGATGACCCGGCTGGCGGCGACGGAGGATCGATCCGGGCGCCGCCTCTGCTTCCTGTCTCGAACCCGAAACGAGCTGACGCCGATCCTGCTCGCCCTCGTCCGCGCCCACGTTCGGCACACGACGGCGGTCCCCCCGCTCGTCGAGGCGGCGCCGGTCGTCGGCCTCGTCGATGCCGCCCGCGCGAGCGACGATCGGGATCACCCCTTTCACGTCCTCCGCCGGGTGCGCGTCGCCCGTGGCTGGGATCGCGGCAGCCCGCGCGGGGACCTGCTCACCGATGACGAGCACGCCGCGCTCGACGCCCTGCTCGGCTGGACCACCGGGTTCGTGACCGTCGATGCCTTCGTCGCGGCGTACGACGCCGCGCGCGCGCGCATCGCGGCCCTCCGCGATCCCGACGCGCCCGTCGAGCTGGCAACGGTGCATGGCTCGAAGGGACGCGAGTGGGAGACTGTCGTCCTCGTCGGCTTCGAGGCCGACCGGATCCCGAATCGCCGCTCGCTCGTCGACGGCGACGACCCGGACCGCGCGATGGAGGAGGAGCGCCGGCTCGCGTACGTGGCCCTGACGCGCGCGACGCGTCAGCTCATCCTCGCCTTCGACCCCGCCAGGCCGTCTCCCTTCCTCGCGGAGATGGGCTTCGCCGCACGCTGAGGGCCTGCTGACAGTCGTCCGTCGGCCCTCAGGGCGCGGCGGCGACCGACTCGCGCCGACCGCGGCGGCGCGGGGACGGCGGCGACCCGGCATCGGCGACTCCGATCCCGAGCACCGGTCCGAGATACCGGCCGGTGTACGAGGCGGGAACGGCGGCGACCTCCTCGGGCGTGCCGGCCGCGACGAGCTCGCCGCCCTTGTCGCCGCCCTCCGGCCCGAGATCGATCACCCAGTCGGCGGTCTTGATGACGTCGAGGTTGTGCTCGATGACGATGACCGTGTTCCCGCTCTCGACGAGCCGCGACAGCACCTGGAGCAGGCGCGCGACGTCGTCGAAGTGGAGGCCGGTCGTCGGCTCGTCCAGGATGTAGAACGTCCTGCCGGTCGCGCGCTTCGAGAGCTCGGTGGCGAGCTTGACGCGCTGCGCCTCGCCCCCGGAGAGTGTCGTCGCGGGCTGGCCGAGATGGACATAGCCCATCCCGACGTCGGAGAGCGTCTGCAGCTTGTTGCGGATCGACGAGACGGCGTCGAAGAACTTCAGCGCCTCCTCGACGGTCATCTCGAGGATCTCCGCCACGTTTTTGCCCTTGTAGTGGATCTCGAGCGTCTCGCGGTTGTAGCGCTTGCCCTTGCACACCTCACACGGGACGTAAACGTCGGGCAGGAAGTGCATCTCGATCTGGACGATGCCGGCGCCCTGGCAGGCCTCGCAGCGGCCGCCCTTGACGTTGAAGCTGAAGCGGCCCGGCTTGTACCCCCGCAGCCGCGACTCCGGCACCGCGGCGAGCAGCTCGCGAAGCGGGCCCCACAGCCCGGTGTACGTCGCCGGGTTCGAGCGCGGCGTCCGGCCGATCGGCGACTGGTTGATTTCGATCACCTTGTCGATGAGATCGATCCCCTCGATCCGGTCGTGCTTCCCGGCCGGCTCGCGGCTGCCCCAGATGCGCTGGGCGAGGGCCGGGTGCAGGATCTGCGTCACGAGGCTCGACTTGCCCGACCCACTGACGCCGGTGACGGCGACGAAGCGCCCGAGCGGGAAGGCGACGTCGATCCCCTTCAGGTTGTTCTCGCGCGCGCCGCGGACGACGATCGCCTCGCCCTTGCCGTTCCGCCGGCGCGCCGGGATCGGCACCGTCTTCTCCCCGCGCAGGTAGGCGGCGGTGATCGAGCGGTGGTTCTCGAGCAGCTCCGGCAGCGGGCCCGAGTGGATGAGCCGCCCGCCGTGCTCCCCTGCCGCCGGGCCGATGTCGATCACCCAGTCGGCCGATCGGATCGTCTCCTCGTCGTGCTCCACGACGAGCAGGGTGTTGCCAAGGTCCCGCAGCCGGACGAGCGTGGCGATGAGCCGGTCGTTGTCGCGCTGGTGCAGGCCGATCGAGGGCTCGTCGAGGATGTAGAGGACGCCCATGAGGCTCGAGCCGATCTGCGTCGCGAGCCGGATGCGCTGCGCCTCGCCGCCGCTCAGCGTGCCGGACGCCCGGTCGAGGGTGAGGTAGTCGAGACCGACGTCGACGAGGAACCCGAGCCGCGCGCGGATCTCCTTGAGCACCTGCCGCGCGATCGTGTTCTCGCGCTCGGTGAGGCGCTTCGGCAGCGCGCCGTACCAGGCGAGGGCATCGGTCACCGAGCGGCGCGTCGTCTCGATCACGTTCTTGCCGGCGACCGTGACCGCCAGCGACTCCGGCTTGAGGCGGAAGCCGTTGCAGGTCGGGCACGGCTTGTTCGTCATGTACCGCTCGAACTCGGCCCGCATCGTGTCCGACCCCGTCTCGCGGTGCCGCCGGGTCAGGTTCGGGATGACGCCCTCGAACGTCGTCTTGAACGTGTGCGTCCGCCCGTTCCGCGCCTGGTAGCGAACCGCCACGCGCTGGCCCCGGTTGCCATACAGGAGGATCCGCCGCGCCTCGTCGTCGAGGTCGCGCACGGGAACATCGGTCCGGAAGTCGTGGTGCTCGGCGACCGCGTCGAGGATCTTGCTGAACCAGCTCTCGGTCGCCGCCATCCGACGCCAGGGCAGGATGGCGCCCTCGTCGACCGACAGCTCGTCGTTCGGGAGGACGAGATCCGGGTCGATCTCCAGGCGCGAGCCGAGCCCGGTGCAGTCCGGGCAGGCGCCGTGCGGCGAGTTGAAGCTGAAGTTGCGGGGCGCGAGCTCCTCGAACGATCCGCCGTGCTCCGGGCAGGCGTACTTCTCGCTATGGAGCCGATCGGCCTCCTTCTGGGGCGCGTCGGGCAGGTTGAGCAGGAGCAGGCCGTCGGAGAGCCGGAGCGCGGTCTCGATCGAGTCGGCCATGCGCGTCGCGTCCGGCCGGGGGTTGCCATCATCGTCGGTCGCGCGCACGACGAGGCGGTCGACGACGACCTCGATCGAGTGCTTGTACTTCTTGTCGAGCTTGATCTCCTCATCGAGGTCGAGGAGCTCGCCGTCGACCCGCACCCTGACGAAGCCGGCCTGCTTCGCGCCCGCCAGCAGCTTCTCGTGCTCGCCCTTGCGGTCCCGGACGAGTGGCGCCATGAGCATGACGCGCGTGCCCTCCGGCAGCTGGTAGACCTGGTCGACCATCTGCTCGACCGTCTGGCGCTCGATCTCGCGGCCGCAGACCGGGCAGTGCATGCGGCCGATCCGCGCGAAGAGCAGCCGCAGGTAGTCGTAGATCTCGGTGACCGTGCCGACGGTGCTGCGCGGGTTCCGTGACGCGCCCTTCTGGTCAATGCTGATGGCCGGCGACAGGCCGTCGATCTGGTCGACGTCCGGCTTCTCCATCTGCCCCAGGAACTGGCGCGCGTACGCGCTCAACGACTCGACGTACCGGCGCTGGCCCTCGGCGTAGATCGTGTCGAAGGCGAGGCTCGACTTGCCGCTGCCCGACAGGCCGGTGATGACGATCAACCGGTCGCGTGGCATCTCCACGTCGAGGTTCTTGAGGTTGTGCTCGCGGGCACCGCGAACCACGATCTTGTCGGAGGGCATCGGACGCACATCGTAGCAGGAAATGGACCGATGCGAACGCCTGTTCGGTTTGCTCCTGCAGGTTCCCGACTTTGGTCGGTTGAGTGCCCTTGAGTGCCGACCTGTGCAGTTGGCAGCCGCCGGGCGGAGCGCGATGCTGGGGACCAGTACCCCACCAGTACTTTGTGGGCAAGGGAGTCGATGTTCTCGGTCGCGTTCAGGGGCTACGGCATCGTCATCTGGGATGGCGACGGCGAGTGGCGCGCGTTCGGTGCCAGCGACTCGCACAGCGCGATGCTCGCCGCCCGGGTCGAGGCGGCCCTCGAGACCGTCTCCTCGATCCAGGATGACGACAGCGTCCGCGAGGCGCTGCTCGAGATGTCGGGTGCGGGCCTCCTGTCGGCCGACTGCGAGCACGGCCCCGGCGAGTGCGACGGAGAGGTCGAGATCGGCTGAGCCGCGACCTGCCCCGCAACCCCGGACGCGGTCTTCCCGCGGCACCCGCGCGGTGCTACCATCCCGCTCCCGCCCGCCAAGCCCCCTCCGGTGCTGCCTCTCGATGCCTGACGAACTTGCGATCCATGCCCGCGGTGTGACCCGCGTCTACAAGGCGAAGCCCGAACCGGTGACCGCGCTCGGCGGCGTCGACCTCGACGTCAGGCCGGGCGAGTACTTCGGCCTGCTCGGCCCGAACGGCGCGGGCAAGACGACCCTCATCAAGATCCTCACGACGCTCCTCCTCCCGACGAGCGGCACGGCGCACGTCGCGGGGTTCGACGTCGTGACGGAAACGGCGAAGATCCGCCGCGTCATCAACATGGTCTCCGGCGGCGAGCAGTCGGGCTACGGGCTCCTCACGACCCGCGAGCAGCTGTGGATGTTCAGCCAGTTCTATGGCCTGACGAACCGTGACGGGCGGCGCAAGGTCGACGAGCTGATCGAGATCACCGGCCTCACCGAGCAGCGCGAGCAGAAGGTGCGGACGCTCTCGACCGGCCAGCGCCAGAAGCTGAACTTCGCGCGCGGCCTGCTCAACGACCCGTGGGTCCTGTTCCTCGACGAGCCGACGCTCGGGCTGGACGTCGCCGCCGCACGCGACCTGCGCGAGCACACGCTCGCCTGGAAGGCTGCCGCGCCGGCGCGCACGCTGCTGCTCACGACGCACTACATGGTCGAGGCGGAGCAGCTGTGCGACCGGATCGCGATCGTCGACCGCGGCAAGATCCTCGCGCTCGGCACGCCCGCGGAGCTGCGTCGGCGGGTCCAGGCCGAGTCGATCTTCCGAATCGAGCTCGACCAGCTGCCGGAGAACGGCGGCCTCGCGGTGATCGCCGCCCTGCCGGGCGTCCTCTCGGCGGTGCGCGCGGACGAGGAGGCCACCGATGGCGCCGCGTCCGACCGCGTGGCGCTGAAGCTCGCGCTCGCCGACGACTCGGCGCTCACGAGCGTCGTCACCGCCGTCGCCGCGCGAGGCTCGCAGCTCATCGGGCTGGCGAAGTCGGAGCCGAGCCTCGAGGACGTCTTCGTCGAGCTCGTCGGGCGTGGCTTCGGCGAGGACGATGGCGAGGCGGCTGCATCGTGACCCGCTACGGGGCGACTGCCGCCACGAACCCGCGCGAGGCGGCCGAATGGTCGACCGGTCGGGTCATCCGCGCCAACCTGCGGGCCGTCGCCGGGCGCGCCTATCCGCGGGTCATCGGCCTGACGCGCGAGCCCTCGTGGGTCTTCTTCGAGATCCTCCTCCCCTTCCTCGCCGTGAGCGCCTTCGTCTTCGTCTACCGCGCGCTCGACGCGCCGGAGGCGTACATCGGCTTCGTCGTCCTCGGCGGCGCGATGACGGCCTTCTGGCTGAACGTCGTGTGGATGATGGCCGCGCAGTTTTACTGGGAGAAGGACCAGGGCAACCTCGAGCTGTACTTCACCGCGCCGATGCATCTGATGAGCGTCCTGGCCGGCATGGCGATCGGCGGCCTCGTCCTGACGAGCTCGCGGGCGCTGGCCGTCATCGGCATCGGCTCGCTCATCTACGGCGTGACGTACGACATCAGCCAGCCGTTCCTGCTGGCGGCCGTCTTCCTGCTCACGATGATCCCGCTGTACGGGATGGGCATGCTCTTCGCGTCGCTCTTCCTCCTCTGGGGGCGCGAGGCCTTCCACCTGGCCCAGCTCCTCCAGGAGCCGATCTACTTCCTCGGCGGCGTCACCGTGCCCCTGCGGGCGCTCGGCCCGATCAGTGGCGTGATGGCGGCGACGCTCCCGCTCGCGGTCGGCCTCGACGCGATGCGCCAGCTCGCGTTCCCCGGCCCGGCCAGCGAGGGCGTCCTCCCGGTGAACGCTGAGATCGCGATCCTGGCGGCCATGGGCGTCGTCTTCCTCGTCGCCGCGCGCTTCGCGCTCGGCTACCTCGAGATGCTCGCCCGGCGCGAGGGACGCCTGACGCTGCGATGGCAGTGACCAACCGGGTCGAGCCCGTCCGCGGCGTGACCCTGCCCGACGCCTGGCGGAGCTTCCGCACCGCCATCGGCCTCGGCTGGGCGATCGAGGCGAACTGGTCGGACCCGTTCCTGTTCGCGATCTACACGATGGCGAAGCCGCTCGCCGCGGCGATGATCCTCGTCCTCATGTTCCAGGTGATCACCGGGGGCCTGGGCGGCGAGTTCCTCCAGTTCATGATCGTCGGCAGCGCGCTGTGGAACGTCGTATACGGCGTCATGGGCGGGCTCGTGCAGTCGATCCTCGAGGATCGCGAGCGCTACCGGATGATGAAGTACGTCGTCGTCACGCCATCATCCCTCTTCCCGTTCCTGCTCGGACGGTCGCTCGCGCGCGTGCTCATCTCGCTCGTGGCGGTCGCGCTCACCATGGCCGTCGGCGTCGTCTTCCTCGGCGTCGAGCTGCGGCCGAACGTCGCGTACCTCGTGCCGGCGACGATCATCGGCGTCCTGTCGGTCATCGCGCTCGGGCTCTTCATGGCCGGCTGGTGCCTCCAGCTGCGACAGGAGGCGTGGTCCTACCCGGAGGCGATCGCCGGCGCCCTCTATCTCGTCTCCGGGGCGATCTTCCCGGTCGACATCCTACCCGGGTTCCTCCACCCGATCGCCTACGCCTTCCCGACGACCTGGTGGCTCGAGGCCTCTCGGCGCGGGCTGCTCGGCCACGGGTCGACCGGCGCCATCGGCGCGCTCTCCGACGGGGTCGTCATGCTCCTGCTGCTCATCACGACGGCGATCGCGATCCCCCTCGCCCTCCTCTCCTTCGCCTGGTTCATCAAGCGAGCTCGGCAGGCCGGCCTCCTCGACATGGTGACCGGGAGCTAGCCGGCCCCGGTCACCGGACGAGCTCGTCGTAGTCGGTGACGACGAACGTGTCGCGGCAGCGCTCGACGCGCTCCGGGACGCACGACGACGCGACGTCGTCGTCGAAGTGGCCAACGAACACGAGCTGCTGCCCACGCAGGTTCGGTCCCGTCGGGCTCGCACGGGACGGAAAGACGTTGCCGAGCGGTGCCGCGAGCCGGATGCCGTCGCGCAGCAGCTCCTCCTGGGTCACCCCCGGCGCGGGCTGGTCCGGCATGAGGACGCGGAGCGGGCAGTCGCGCTGAAGCCACGCGACCGAGGCATCCGCACCGCCCGCGTCGCCGGTGCAGTCCGCGTCGAGCTCGGCGTACCAGCCGGTGACGTGCAGCTCCCCGGCTCCCCATCGCTGCGCCGGACCGCCACCGGCGAGCGCCTCGTCCACGGTCAGCGGGTCGACGTCCGGACGGGCCCCACCCATCGAGCCGACGACGATCATGAAGGCGACGAATGCCCCGAGGCCCGCCACGAGCGCGAGGCCGATGCGCCCCTCGCGCGTCACCGGCCCACCTCCGCCCAGCGGTCGCGCAGGAGCCCGATCCCGCTGCGCCACAGCTCAACATGCGCCGGGTCGTTGAGCCAAGTCGACGCGCCCGACGGGTGAGGCAGGCACAGAATCGATGCGCCGGGCGCCTCGGCCCACTCGAGCTCACGGCCGACGACGTCGTCGAGACGGGCCCGTGGCCCGTAGGCGAACCGATGCGCGAAGCCACCGACGAGCAGGACGAGGTCGGGTCGCACGAGGCGAAGCTCCTCGCGCAGGAACGGCGTCCAGCGCGCGATCTCGGCCGGCGACGGCGGACGGTCGACCGACGAGCCAGGCGCCCGTCCCGGGTAGCACTTGACGATGCTCGTCACGTACCACCGCTCGCGGAACGCGGCGACGTCGATGCCCGCCGCGGCGAGCCATCCGCAGAGGCGCTTCCCGGCGTCCCAGGCGAAGGGCAGGCCGGTCTCGATCTCACGCCAGCCCGGTGCCTGGCCGATGAGGATCGCGGGCTCGGTGCCGTTGCCGCTGAGGACGGGTGGCGCGCCGTCTGCGCAGCGCGGCATCCCGTCCTGGAGGGCGCGCAGCTCACTCCCGGGCGCCGCGCGGCGCGGTGCCGGCGTCGGCCACTCGCCGGCGTGCCGGAGCCGCTTCGGCGACGCGGTCGAGAGATCGATCACGCTGGCGCGCGCAGCGCCTCGGCGGCCCGCAGGTCATCGGCGATGGCCAGGCGCAGCATCCGACGGATGCCCTCGTGATACGGGCCGGCGGCCTCGAGCGCATCGGTCAGGCCGTCGCGGGCCGCGTACAGGCGGTCGACGGGATCGTCGGAGAGCTCGGGCGCGGCGCCACCGAGGTCACGCACGAATGAGACGTCCTGGCGCTCGATCCCGTCGAGCAGCTCGGCCGCCCGCGAGGCGTCGCCGTCGTCGATCGCCGTGGCCAGCTCCTCGCGCGCGAGCTCGAGCCAGCGCAGCCAGGTCGTGAACTCCTCATCCGAGGGTGGGAGCTCGTCGAGGGTGAAGGCGGCACGCCGACCGTCCACGGCGGCCGCACGCTCGACCTCGTACCAGTTATCGCCGACGAAGCGCGGCGAGCGCTCGCCATGGTCCGTCAGCCAGGCGGTGAAGCGGCTCACCCGCATCGGCATCGCGCCCGCCGCTTCGTCGTCGGTCGCGGCGAAGACCGCACAGCCTGGCAGCTCGGCCGCGTACGCGCCGACGAGACCGTGGCCGTCGACGTCGGTCTCGATGAAGATCGCGTGTGGCATCGTGCCGGCCATCTACGGTCGCCTCCGACGCGGCGGCCGGCGGCGAGACCCGGCCGCGACGACGTTCGGCGTGGTCTGGACGCTGAACACGCGCGACGACTCCGAGCCGCGCCGCCCGTTGCCGGAACCGTCGGCCGCGGCCGCGGCGTACACCTCGGCCGGGATGCTGCCGGGAGCGGCGGCCAACTCCTCGCGCAGGCGGCGCAGCTGGAGCACCTCGTCGCGCAGGGCTGCGGCCCGCTCGAACTCCAGATTGCGCGCCGCCTCCTTCATCTGCGCCTCCAGGCGGCCCATCATCGCCGCGATCTCGGCGGGCTCCTTGCCCTCGACCTGGAGCTCGGCACGCGCCTCGGCGACCCGGCGCAGGCCCTCGTGGATGTCCCGGATCTCCTTGATGATCGTCTCGGGGGTGATGCCGTGCTCGAGGTTGTAGGCGGTCTGCTTCTCACGCCGCCGATCGGTCTCGTCGATCGCCGTCCGCATCGAGTCGGTGACCCGGTCGGCGTACATGATCACCCGCCCACCGATGTTGCGGGCCGCGCGACCGATCACCTGGACGAGCGAGCCGCCCGAGCGCAGGAAGCCCTCCTTGTCGGCGTCGAGGATCGCGACGAGCGTCACCTCCGGCAGGTCGAGCCCCTCCCGCAGCAGGTTGATCCCGACGAGCACGTCGTAGACGCCGAGGCGCAGGTCGCGCAGGATCTCGATCCGCTCGAGCGTGTCGACCTCGGAGTGAAGCCACTGGACCTTGATGCCGAGCTCGGCGAGGTAGTCGGCGAGGTCCTCCGCCATCTTCTTCGTCAACGTCGTGACGAGCGCCCGCTCGCCGCGCTCGACCGTGGCCCGGATCTCGGCGAGAAGGTCGTCGATCTGGCCGGCGGTCGGACGGACCGAGATCGTCGGGTCCACGACGCCGGTCGGGCGGATGAACTGCTCCGCCACGCGGTCTGCACGCTCGCGCTCGTACGGGCCGGGCGTGGCGGACATGTAGACGACCTGGCTCATGTGGTCCTCGAACTCCTCGAAGGTGAGCGGCCGGTTGTCGAGCGCGGATGGCAGCCGGAAGCCGAAGTCGACGAGGATCTCCTTCCGCGTTCGATCGTTCTTGTACATGCCGTGGACCTGCGGGATCGTGATGTGGCTCTCGTCCACGATGAGCAGGAAATCGGTCGGGAAGTAGTCGATGAGCGTCCAGGGCCGCGACCCCGCCTCGCGTCCCGCGAGATGCCGCGAGTAGTTCTCGATCCCCGAGCAGTAGCCCACCTCGCGCATCATCTCGAGATCGAAGACGGTCCGCTGGCGGAGCCGAGCGGCTTCCAGGTCGCGCCCCTGGTCGGCCAGCCAGCGAACGCGCTCCTCCATCTCGGACTCGATCTTCTCGGCCGCCGCCAGCAGCTTGTCGCGCGGGGTCACGTAGTGCGAGGCGGGATAGAGGTTGACCTCGACCCGCTCGGCGAGCACCTCGCCGGTGAGGTCGTCGATCTCGACGATCCGCTCGACCTCGTCGCCGAAGAAGTCGATCCGCACGACGTACTCGCCGTGCGGCGGCTGGACCTCGAGCACGTCGCCGCGGACCCGGAACTTCGCGCGCCCGAGCGCCGCGTCGTTGCGCTGGTACTGGAGGTCTACGAGGTGGCGCAGGATCCCGTCGCGCCGATAGTGGCCGCCGCGCTTGAGCGAGATGACCGTCGCGCCGTAGTCGACCGGCGCGCCGAGGCCGTAGATCGCCGATACCGACGCGACGATGACGACGTCCCGCCGCTCAAAGAGCGCCCGGGTGGCGTTGTGGCGCAGGCGGTCGATCTCGTCGTTGCGCGACGAGTCCTTCTCGATGTACGTATCGGTCCGGGGCAGGTAGGCCTCCGGCTGGAAGTAGTCGTAGTAGCTCACGAAGTACTCGACCGCGTTGTCGGGGAAGAACTCCCTGAACTCCTGGTACAGCTGCGCGGCGAGCGTCTTGTTGTGCGCCATGACCAGGGTCGGTCGCTGGACCGCCTCGATCAGCTTGGCGGCGGTGAACGTCTTGCCCGTGCCGGTCGCGCCGAGCAGCACCTGGTGCTTCAGCCCCGACTCGATGCCGTCGACGAGCGCGGCGATCGCGGATGGCTGATCGCCGGTCGGCTCGAACGGTGAGTTGACCTTCAGGTCGGGCATGGGGCACCGATTCTAGCGGGATCACCATCGGTCCCATGCGAACCGCCCCCAAGGACCTATATCGGTACCACGGGAGCCCCCATACGATCGGAAGCGCCCCTAGTCCCTCTTGTGAATCGAGCTGCCCTCATCGCCTTGAGCATGCCCATCTCCACGACGACTGCACCAGGGCCGGCCGCGCCGGCCGGTCCCGCCTGCCCGCCCGGTCGCGAGCGCGGACAGGCGATGGTCGAGTTCGCGGCCGTCCTCCTCCCCCTCGTCCTCATCATGGCGGGGATCATCCAGTTCGGCTTCCTCTTCTCGGCGTACATCGGGGTCAGCAACGCGGCTCGAGAGGCCGCGCGGGAGGGCACGATCCACGAATACGACGCCAGCGTCAGCCAGGCGAGCAACGACCTCGCTCGCTGCCAGGTGGTCCTCGCGGCAGCGACCCAGTCGATCGACCCGGGCGTGCCGGGGACGTTCAGCGGGACCTGCTCGACGGTCACCGGGGGTGGCGACCTCGCGATCGCCTACCCGGACTCGGGCACCTGCACGGGCACCTCGCGGACCGGCTGCCAGCTGCGGGTCACGCTCACGTACCGGCAGCCGCTCTTCGTTCCGCTCGTCGGCGCGTTCCTGAACGCCGACGCGAACAACATGGTCCCGCTCGGCTCCGTCGTCACGATGGTGCTCAACTGATGGCGAGCGGACAGGGCAGCGAGCGCGGCCAGGTCGTCGTCATCGTCGCCCTGGCGATGGTCATCCTCCTCGGCGCATCGGCCTTCACGATCGACCTCGGCAGGCGCGCCGCGGAGGAGCGGTTCCTCCAGAACGCCGCCGACGCCGCAGCGCTCGCGGCCTGCAACGCGATGATCGACGGCGCGTCGAACGCGGTCGCCCTCCAGAAGGGGCGCGACGTCGCGGCGCTCAACCTCGCCAGATCCCCGTCCGGGTCCGGCGCAACGATCGCGGCGGCCGGCGCGGAGACGTTCATAAGCGGATACCACGGGAACCCGGTCCAGATGACGAACGGGGCGATGGTCGCGAACGAGAGCGTCTACGTCGCCATCAACTCCGAGGTGGACACGACCGTCGGGCGCGTCCTCGGCCGCCAGTCGTTCGGGGCCCTCGGCCGCGCGCGCTGCAGGTTGGAGGCGGAGCCGGCCCTCCCGTTCACGATCCGGCGCTACCAGAACCCGCCGGGCCCCGGGAACGGCTTCGTCGACCATGTCGCGACCGAGGCGACGAGCGGCAGCGGGGGCGTCGATCCAACGAATCCGCGCGGCTACGGCGGCCGCACGCCGGCAAGCGAGCTCGCGCCCGGACCCGAGTTCCAGATGTACGGGCCGAGCAGCCAGGCGACGAACAACTCGTTCCGCGGGTTCATCGCCCTCGACGTGCGCGACTTCACGCACGCCACGTCACGCAAGTACTACAACGGCGCCACGAGCACGATGAGCTCGAATATCCTGAAGAACCACCACGCCGACTACATCGACGACCCCGACGGCTACCCGGGTCCGGGCTTCGCGGCCGTGCAGAGCCCGCCGACCGGCGCGACGCAGGTCGGGATCCTGAACGGGGTGAGCGCGGCGCAGTCGACCGATCGGTTCGCGGACAAGTACGCCGAGGGCGATCGCGTCATGTTCGCCATCTATAACGGGACGGTCATGGCGATCCCGGACTTCGCCATCCAGCCGCCGGTCGAGCTCGAGCTGCCGGCGACGACGACGGCCCCCGTCGACGCGCCGACGCCCTTCGAGGTGTCGCGCAACTCCGCGTTCACGAGCACCGTCACCTTCCGCCTGGTGGGCGACGCCGAGGCGCTCTCCACGGGTCACCCCGAGTACGACATCCTCCCGAGCCCATCGGTCACGCCTCCCGCCGTCGGCCAGATGAACGAGCCGACATTCTCGCCGAACGGCTTCGTGCCGGCCACCAACGGATCCGACGTCACGATGCTCGACTTCTCGACGAACGACGTTCCGGAGGGGATCTACTCCGTGTGGCTCGAGGGCGAAGCGGGGGCACCGTACCACCAGACGCGCCGCCAGCCCGTCTCCGTCCGCATCGGCACGGTCGACAGCGAGTTCACCCTCGACGGGTCGGTCGTGGACGGCACGATCGAGACGCTCGGCGGCAGCGTGACCCTGCCGATCCGCGTCGGGTCGCTCGCATGGAACGACGGGCCTGGTACCGCGACGGACGTCGCCCTCTCGTGGGACCCGACCTCGCTCACGAACTGCGCCCACGGCCCGGTCTCGCTGGGTACGGGCACGATCACGTTCGCGAGCTCGAGCGTCGCTCCGACGACATCCAACGCCGCCAACTCGAGCCTGACGATCAACGCGGGAAGCCTGGGCTCCGGCTGCTATCTCTTCGTCATCCGCGCCCACGGCGTCAACGCGGACGGCCAGCCGGTCGTACGGCTCAGGCACGTCCAGTTCAGCGTCGCGGCGACGAGCGGACCGAACGAGTACGTCGACATCCTCGGCTTCGCGGTCTTCGAACTCACCGACGTGAACCCGAACAGCTTCTCCGGCCGCGCGATCACAGGCGTCAACGCGGACCCAAATGCCCACGAGCTGCGAGCGGCGCAGCGGCCCCGCCTCATCCCCTGGAACTGACCCAAACGCCAAGGAGCGCACGCCGCCGTGGAACTCGAATACACGAACAAGAACAGCAAGCGATCGAAGATGTACATCGGCGTCGGACTCTTCGTCGCCCTGCTCGTCGCCGCAACCGTCTTCCTCGCGCTCCAGGCGGCGAACATCACCGGCGACGTCGACGTCGAGATGCGAACGGTCGTCGTCGCCGTGAACGAGATCCCGGCGCGCCAGCCGATCGCGGAGGATGACGTGACGACCCGCGAGGTCGCCGCCGACCCGACGAACGAGGATGCCTTCGAGTCGGTCGACGAGGTCATCGGGCGGCTCCCGAGCATCACGGTCAGCCAGGGCCAGCTGATCAACGCGAACGTGCTTGCATCCACGACCGAAGGCCAGACCTTCTCGATCCTCCAGCCGGGCGAGGTCTTCGATGCCGAGGGGCCCGACCTCCGCGCCGTGAGCGTCACGGTGGCCGATGGAAACGCGGTGGCCGGGACGCTGGCACCGGGCCAGCGCGTCGACCTCATCGTCACGATGACGATCAATCCCACAACGGACCAGCCCCAGGCCGATCCCGCGGAGCCACCCGAGTTCGTGGCCGGGCCGTCGACGAAGGTGACGATGCAGTCGATGATGATCCTCGCCCGCAACGAGAGCATCTACATCCTGCGAGCGGACCTCGCGACCGCGGAGAAGATCGCCGAGCTCACCGCCGCCGGCGGCGTCTTCACCCTCGTCCTGCGCCCCGAGCAGGACGAACGCGATGCCCAGACCGACGGCTCGACGATCGATCGCCTCATCGACGAGTTCGAGTTCCCGATCCCGGAGCCGCCGGAGTACGAGAACCCGAACTAGGTCGCGCGCAGCGCCGCCAGGGCCTCCTCCACCTGGCGGCGCGTCTCCTCCATCGGCGCCGAGCCGTCGATCACGACGTCGGCGGCCGCCACCTTCTCGTCCTGCGACGACTGGTGGCCCAGCCGGCGGCGCGCGGTCGCCTCGTCCATGCCGCGTGAGGCGGCCAGGCGGGCGAGCGCGTCGGCCTCGTCGCAGCGCACGACCCAGATCTCGTCGCAGGCGTCCGCCAGCGGCGACTCGAGGAGCTTGATGACCTCGACCGCGGCGATGTCGACACCGCCCTGCGCAAGCTCGGCCAGCCGCGCGCGGATCGCCCCCCGCACTCGCGGATGGAGGATCCGCTCGAGGTCGCGCAGCGCGTCGGCGTCGCTGAAGACGACCTTCGCCAGCTCCGCGGCCTCGTACGTGCCGAAGCGTCGCAGGATCGCGGCACGGGCGTCGGCGTCGTTGTGCCGGATCTCGCGCGCCACCACGTCCGCGTCGACCGTGGCCACGCCTCCCTCGCGCAGCATCCCGGCCACGGTGCTCTTCCCGCAGCCGATATTGCCGGTCAGACCGATCACCTTCATGGCCGGTCAGATGCTACCGGCTCCGGCTGGCAGCGCGGGCAGAAGTGGGTGCTGCGCTGGCCGACGACGATCCGCTCGATCCGCCGCCCGCAACGGTGGCACGGCTGCTCGGTGCGCCGGTAGACGGCGAGGCGCTCGGCGTTCCGGCCGGGCTCGCCATCGGCCCCGACATAGTCGCTGAAGCTCGATCCGCGGTTCGCGATCCCCTCGCGCAGGACCTGGCGCACGGCACGATGGAGGCGTCGGATCTCGCCCGCGTCGAGCGTGTCCGCCGCCCGCAGCGGATGGAGCCGCGCCCGCCAGAGCGCCTCGTCGGCGTAGATGTTGCCGACCCCCGCGATGAAGCTCTGGTCGAGCAGCAGGGTCTTCAGCCTCGCCGACCGCCTGCCGAGCCGCTCGGCCAGGCGCGCGGCGCTGAACCCGCGCTGGAGCGGCTCGGGACCGTGGCCGCTGAAGACCTCGCCGATCCGATAGCGCGACGAGCCCTCGGCCACGCGCCTCGACCGCGAGCCCCGCCCGGCGCCGACGCTGCGGAGGCCGCCCGCCGCCCAGAGCCCGATCCGCCCGAACTTTCGGACGTCCCGGTACCGGAGCTCGCGCCCGTCGGCAAGCCGAAAGACGACGCGTGCGTACGCGTCCGGCTCGGTGCCGGGCGGCGCAACGATGAGCGCGCCGGTCATCCGCAGGGCCACGGTCATGACCCGCCCATCATCGAGGTGCAGGAGGACGGTCTTCGCCCGGCGTGTCACGCGCCGGATCGTCGCGCCCGCGATCTCGGCCATGAAGCGTTCCGGCGGCTGCGGATGGCGGATCGTGCGGTCCCACGAGACGATCGCCTCGCGGATCGTGGCGCCCGCGACCCAGCGCTGCAGATCGCGCGCGACCGTCTCGACCTCGGGCAGCTCCGGCATGCGCGGGATCAGGCCGAGAGCTCGGCCGCGACCTCTTCCTCGGCCACCTCGCGGGCCACGTCGCCCGCCGACCTCGGCACCCGCCGCCACGTGCCCGAGTCGTCGCGCTCGTATCGGTCCATCCGCTCCCAGTTCTCGCCGACCTTGAGGTCGACCTCGAGCGGCACGTCGAGCGGCAGGGCGCCCTCCATGAGCTCGTCCACGAGCGCGGCCAGCTCGGGCAGCTCGGCCTCATCGGTGTCGAACACGAGCTCGTCGTGGACCTGGAGCAGCATGCGCGACCGCATCCCGCGCGATCGGAGCGCGGCGTCGACGCGGACCATCGCGATCTTCATGCCGTCGGCCGCAGTGCCCTGGATCGGCATGTTGATCGCCATCCGCTCCCCGGCCGCGCGCAGAGCGCCGTTCCGCGCCGAGAGCTCGGGCAGGTACCGGCGACGTCCGAGCAGCGTCGTGACGAACCCCTGGTCGCGCGCGAGGATCTTCATCTCGACCGTGTAGCGGCGGATTCCCTCGTACGCGGCGAAGTAGTCGGCGATGAACCGCTGCGCGTCCTCCCGCGGGATCTTCAGCCGCTCCGCCAGCCCGAAGTCGCTCAGGCCGTAGGCGATCCCGTAGTTGATCATCTTCGCCACGCTGCGCTCCTTCGGCCCGACTGCCTCGGGAGCCAGCCCGAGGACGCGGGCGGCCGCGGCGAGGTGGATGTCCGAGTGCGCCTCGAAGTCGGCCTTCAGGCCCGGGTCGCCCGAGACGTGGGCGAGGATGCGCAGCTCCTGCTGCGAGTAGTCCGCCCCGAAGAGGAGGAGGCCCGGCGAGGCGACGAACGCGCGCCGGATCCGGCGTCCCATCGCCGTGCGGATCGGGATGTTCTGCAGGTTCGGATCGGTGCTCGACAGGCGCCCGGTGGCCGCCACCGCCTGCTGGTACGTCGTGTGAAGACGCTCGTCGCCGTCGACGAGGGTCGGCAGGGCGTCGACGTACGTCGACTTCAGCTTGGCGACCTGCCGGTGCTCGAGGATGAGGCCGACCACCTCGTGCCGGTCGCGGAGCTCGTCGAGCACCGAGGCGTCGGTCGAGAACCCGGTCCGCGTCCGCTTCGTGGCGGGCAGCTGCAGCTCGGTGAAGAGGATCTGTTCGAGCTGCTTCGGGGAGCCGATGTTGAACTCGTGCCCGACGAGCTCGTAGATTCGCGCCTCGAGCCCGGCGAGCGTGGCGGCGAACTCGTCGCGCATCGCGGCCAGTGCCTCGAGATCGAGGCGGACGCCCGCGAGCTCCATGCGCGTCAGCACCGGGACGAGCGGCATCTCCACCTCGCCGAAGAGGTTCGCCAGGCCGCCGTCGGCGAGCTCTCGCTCGAGCGCGGGGCGAACGAGGAGCGCGGTCATCGCCTCGCCGGCCGCCCGGCGCGCGCCGGCCGCTTCCTCCGCGCCCGTCTCCGGGCTGAGTGGTTTCGGTGGCAGCTCGCCGCCGAAGCGGGTCGAGACGACGTCGTCGAGCGTCTGCGAGCGGAGCGCCGGGTTGACCATGTAGCCTGCGACGAGCGTGTCGAAGCATGGCCCGCCGAGCGTGGCGCCGCGGCCGCCCAGCATGACCATGAGCTGCTTGAGGTCATGGCCGATGAGCTCGCGGTCGTCGCGCCCGAACCAGCCGGGCAGCGGACGATCGTCGCTCCACGGCAGGTACCAGCTCGTGCCGTCCGCGCCGGCCGTGGCGATCCCGAAGAGCGTCCGTTCGAGCGGACGACCCGGGCCTGCCGACCAGCCGAGGCCGACCGCGCCCTCGTGCGCATCGAGCCAGGCGTCGAGGTCCGCGCGGTCGGCATCCGTCCGCACGATGCGTGGATCGACGTGCTCGATCGCCCCTGCCGGGTCGGCGAGCGGATCCGGCTGCCCGCGCGGCGCGGGAGCGGCGCCGTCGACCGCGGTCGACGCGGCGCCGCCGAGCAGGTCGAGGCTGAGCTGCAGCCCCCCGCGCGTCTGCTGCTCCGGCGAGTCGTGGCCGGTCGGCGCGATGCTCGACGCCGGGAGCCGATCGATGAGCGAGCGGAACTCGAGCTCGCGAAGCCGCTGCGCGACCGCGCGGCGGTCGTACCGGCCCGTGCGCGCCTCGTCGAGCTCGAGCTCGACCGGCAGGTCGCACACGATGCGGCCGACCTCCCGCGACATGAAGGCCGACGAGCGGTGCTCGGCCAGGCGCTCACGCATCTTGCCCTTGACCTCGTCGAAGTGCTCGTAGATGCCGTCGAGCGTCCCGAACTGCTGGAGCAGGCTGATGGCGGTCTTCTCCCCGACCCCCGGCACGCCTGGGATGTTGTCGGAGGTGTCGCCCTTGAGCGCCTTGTAGTCGAGCATCTGGTCCGGCCGCAGGCCGTAGCGCTCCATCACCTTCGCCTCGTCGTAGATGACCGTCGAGGCGACGCCCATCCGCGTCGTTAGGAGGCGGACGTGGTCGTCGACGAGCTGGAGGCCGTCGAGGTCGCCGGACACGATCATCGTGTCCACGCCGGCCGCCGTCGCCTTCTTGCTCAGGGTGCCGATGACGTCGTCGGCCTCGTAGCCCTCGAGCTCGCGCGTCGGCATGCCGAGCATGGCGACGATCTCGCGCACGATCGGGAACTGCGTGCGCAGGTCATCGGGCATGCTCGGGCGTCCGGCCTTGTACTCCGGGTAGGCCTCGAACCGGAACTGCGGCTTGCCGACGTCGAAGCTGACGATCGCGTACTCCGGCTTCACGTCCTGCATCCCTCGCAGGACGATCTGGAGGAAGCCGAAGACCGCGTTCACGAGCGTCCCGTCCGACATCGTGAGAGGCGGCAGCGCGAAATAGCCGCGGTAGACGAGGCTCGGCCCGTCGATGAGCATGAGAAGCGGTCTGCGGTCGGCCATCGGTGCCTTGAAGTCTAGACCGATGCCGCCCTCCGGGCGGCTCGAAGCGCCCGCCTTCAGGCACCCGGGCCGGGCGTCGCGCCGAGCAGCTCCTCGACTTCGGCGGCGTACCGCCTGGCGTCGACGGACCGATAGAAGTCGAGGGCCTGTCGGAGCTGCGCCTCGCCCTCCTTCCAACGGCCGGCAGCGATCAGCTCGCCGCCGGCCAGCTGGCGCGCCCGCGCCTCCTCCGGTCGCACGCCGAGCGCAGCGTAGCGCTCCGCCGCGTCGGCGAACTCGCCATCGACGACGGCGAGGATGGCTGCCGCATAGGGGCCGCTCGCGCGCCGATGCCCCAGTTTCCTGCGGACCGCCTCGGCGTGTCCGAGTCGGCCGGCAACGAACGCGAACGGCTCAAAGACAGCCAGGCGTGGATCGGGGTCGGCCAGGAAATCGGCGGCGAGGCGCCGCGCCTCGTCGAGCTCCCCGAGTTCGGCGTGGATGCGGGTCCCCGCGGCGAGCACCTCGCCTCGGCTCTCCACGCGGAATCGACTCGCTTCCAGGGCGCGGGCGACATCGGCAAGGGCGCCGCTGCCATCGTCGCGCGCCAGCCTGACGAGCGCCCGCTTGCACAGGAGGGCAGGCCGCATCGTGACAGCCAGCTCAGAGTCGCCGAGGATCCGGTCCCACTCGGCCACTGCCGCGTCCCAGTCGCCGGTCTCGTACCGCTCCAGGCTGAGAACGGCCTCCTGAAATCCGATGTTCGTCGTCGAACCCGTCTTGATCGCGATCTCCATCGCCTCCTTGGCAATGGCCCAGGCGTGTCGCGTCTCCCCGGCTTCGTAGAGCCGTGCCGCGAGGTTCTGACTCGTGTTGTATGCCTCGCCGAGCTCGCCCGCCCCCAACGCGATTTCGCGGGCGCGTTCCATGTCGAGCAGCCCGCCCGGGTCCCCCAGGTCGATGCGAGCCATCCCGACGGTGCTCACCAAGTTCGATCGCATCACGTCGAGCCCCAGCACGTCGGCGGCCGGCATGACGTCTCGCGCGAGGCGCAGCGCGGCTTCATGCTCGCCCGCGAGCTGGCGTAGCCGGGCCGCGTTGCCGAGGACCCGGACCGCCGGCTCGGAGGTCCGGTCGTCGCCGATCAGCTCCTCCGCGCGATGCATGTGCGCATGGGCGTGATCGGTGCGGCCGCGATACCACCACAGCCGCGAGATCATCTGCTGGCATTGCGCCGCCCGCCGCGTGTCACCGGTCGCGAGGAGCGCGTCACGCGCCTCCTCGGCCGCGGCGATCGCCTCCTCGGCGAAGGCGGTGTAGAGGGCGCGGGCTCGCCTGAAGAAAAGATCCGGCCGCGTCGCCTCGTCCCCGCCGAGATGCTCGAGCGCACGCGCATAGAAGCCGGCCGCCGCGAGCGGCGCGTTGAGGGCCAGGGCATGGTCGCCGGCGTCGCGCAGGGCGGCATGCGCCCGCGCGCGCAGATCGTCGGTGGGCTGGCCGCTGGCCGCCGCGAACTCAAGCGCACTGACGTAGTGATGGACGAGCATCTCCGCCCGGTCGTCGGCGCGCTCGTCGCCGAGCGACTCGATCCACGCCGCGGCGTGTCGATGCTTCTCAGCACGCCCCGCCCGGGGAATCTGCCCGTACGCGACGTCGCGGACGAGCACGTGGCGGAAGGCGTACTCGATCTCCCCGGACACCGACGAGCGCGGCTCGCGACGGATGAACTCCTTCCGGGCCAGATTGTGCAGCCGCTCGTCGAGCTCGGGGCCATCGCTGGCGATCTGGGCCACCGTCCCGCGCCAGAAAACCTTGCCGACAACCGCCGCGTCCTGGAGGAGGGCCTTCTCCGCGCGCGGCAGGCCGTCGAGGCGCGCCGCGATGATGCCCTGGACCGACTCGGGCAGCAGGTCCTCGCCGGTGGCGGCCCGCCCCACCCGCTCAGCGACCATCCGGGCGAACTCCTCGGCGTAGAGCGGGTTGCCACCGGCCCGCGCGAGAACCTCGGCCTGCACGTCGGTCGGCGCGACGGCCCTGCCAAGCAGCGATCGAACGAGCATCCCGGTCTCGGCATCCGAGAGCGCATCCAGGCTCAGCGTCGTCGAATTCGCCTTTCCGCCGCCCCAGCCCAGACGCCGCGTGAGCAGCTCCGGGCGGGCCGTCCCGACCACGAGCATCGGCGCACCACTGGCCCAGTCGACGAGATGGTCGACGAAGTCGAGCAGGCTGTCATCGGCCCAGTGCAGGTCTTCGAAGACGAGCACCAGCGGCCGCTCGGCAGCCAATGACTCGAGGAACAGCCGCCAGGCGCTGAAGACCTCGTTCTGGTCGCGCCCCAGCTCGACGTTCGTCGCGAGCCCGACGAGTGGGCGCAGGTGGCGCACGACGCGTTCCGCCTCCCTCCGGTCCGCGACAAGCCCGCGCGTCGTGTGCTCGAGTTTCTGCGTTGCCTCGGTCGCCCCATCGGTCTCCAGGATTCCGGCCTGTGCCTTCACCATCTCGCCGAGCGCCCAGAACGTGACGCCGTCGCCGTAGGGAAGCGATCGGCCCTGGCGCCAGGTGACGAGATCAGGCTCGCGGTCGACCTCCTGGAGGAGCTCAAAGACGAGGCGCGACTTCCCCATGCCCGGGACGCCCACGAGGGTCACGAGCTCCGGCTCGCCGCGCTGCTTGACCCGTTCGAGAGCGCTCGTGAGCACGTCGAGCTCGCGCCGCCGGCCAACGAGCGGCGCGCCACCGTGCTGCCTGACATCGACGCCCAGCCGAGAGAGCGCCTCGACCGCTCGCCAGGCAGGGATCGGTTCCGCCTTGCCCTTGGCCTCCACCGCATCGGCCTCGACGTAGCCGATGACCCGGTTCGTCGCCCGGTAGGTCGTTTCGTCCACGAGGATCCCGCCCACTGGCGCAGCGACCTGGAGCCGCGCGGCCGTATTGACGACGTCGCCCGACGCCATCCCCTCCCCGACCTCCGGGCGAGCTTCGAGTGACACAAGCGCCTCACCGGTGGTGACGCCGATGCGGACCTGGAGGTCCTTCTCGCCCTCGGCCCACTCAGTGATCGCCAGGGCGGCACGAACGGCCCGCTCGGGATCGTCCTCGTGCGCAATGCTGCCGCCGAAGAGCGCCATCACGGCATCTCCGATGAACTTTTCGACCGTCCCGCCGAAGCGCTCGAGCTCGGCCTTGACACGAGCGTGGTACGGCGCCAGCAGCGCGTGTACGTCCTCCGGATCCAACCGCTCGGCGCGCGAGGTGAAGCCGACCAGGTCGGCGAAGAGCACGGTGACAACCTTCCGCTCCTGGCGAGTGACCCGCGCCCCGCCGAGCGGCGTCCCGCATTCGGAGCAGAACTTCGCGTCCTCGCCGTTCGTCTGGCCGCAGCGCTGGCAGGCGATCACGCGGACACTGTAGGTCACGCCCCCAACCAGACGAGCGCCGTCGCCGGCGCAGCGCGTCTCCGCCGCGCCGCGGTGCGCCGTAGAATCTGGCCCGATGGCAATTCGTCGCGCCCTCGATCCATACGCCGTCCTCGGTGTCGCGCGCGACGCGACGCCGCTCCAGGTGGCGCGCGCGCACCGACGTCTCGCGAAGCGCCACCATCCGGACCTGCACGAGGGCGCACGCGACGCGGCCGAGCGGATGCGACACATCAACGAGGCCTGGGCCGTGCTATCGAACCCGGTCCGGCGAGCCGACTACGACCGCGCCTTTCCCTCGGCGGGCACCCGTGCCGGCGGACACTGGGGCGCCTCGCGCGCGCCCATCCGGCCGGTGACGCCATCCTCGACGCGAACGTGGGCGTCGTGGCGGGCGACCGCCGCGGATACGCGCGCAGCGCCACGGACCGTGCGTCAGCCCGGGGAGGTGCCCATCCCACGGACCCGGCGACCGCCACGTCCGGCGGGATCGCCGCCGACGTTCCGGGACTCGGGCTGGGCAGCCGTCCTGGCGGCGGCGGTGATGATCGTCCTGCTCCTCGCGGCCATCGCCGCGGGCCGTCTCACGCTCTAGCCGGCGCGCGGGACCACGATCCAGCGCAGCAGCACCGCGGCGGCCATGAGCGCGAGGCCGGTGAAGAGGACCATCGGCCATGGAGAGCGCTCCGCCGGCACCTGCGCCAGGTCGTCGAGGCTCTCGTCGGATCCGCCGTACGCGCTCGGCTCACGATCATCGGCCCCGAGGGCGTCCGCCTCGGGCGACTCGTCGGCTTCGAGGGAGGACTCGCCATCCTCCGCGGCACGCTCGGATGAGGCATCGCCACCGACGGCCGGCGCACCGACCGCACTCGCCGCCGGGTCGGCGCCCGCGCTGGAAACGAGGATGCTCGGCGCCGAGTCGCCCTGCCCGGCGCCGGACTGGGCCATCCCGACGAGGCCGGGTGCCGAGGTGCCGACGAGGCCGACCATGGCAAGCGCCGCTCCGGCGCCGAGCGCCGGAGCGAAGAAGCGGCGGACCCACCCTCCGAGGCGGTCGGCGCGGGCCGGTGCGTCGGCGGCGGCCGGCAGGAGGCGCAGGGGGCGGGACGGCTGGAGGTCCGGGAGGTCGGCGAGGACCGCGCGCAGCGCACCGAGCTCGTTGACGAGATCGGCGCAGCGGTCACAGGTGGAGACGTGACCGGCCAGCGAGGCGTCGGCGGTCGCATCGGGGTCGCCCGACGCCAGCGCCGAGAGGCGCTCGTCGTCCGGGTGGTTCGAGTTCAGCATGCCAGAGCTCCAGACGCGCTCATCGGATGAAGAGTTCCCGGTGCTCGGCGAGGAGCTCGCGCAGGCGAAGCCGCCCGCGGTGGATGCGCGACTT
>DATKDB010000097.1:0-4683 GCA_035512895.1 Binatia bacterium
CCCACTTCCGGGCAGGTCACCTACGCGTTACTCAGCCGTCCGCCACTCGGTAACCATCGAGCAAGCCCGATGGCACCTCGTTCGACTTGCATGTCTCACGCACCCCGCCAGCGTTTGTCCTGAGCCAGGATCAAACTCTCCATACAAAACGAAACCAGTGGTTGTGCCCGAAGGCTGCTCCACCGGTTAAGAGTTCGACGTTGTCCCGCTGACTCGTGTGGATTCCTGTCACTCTTCAGCTGGTAAGCCACGTTGCCGATCGCTCGGCTTCGTTCGATTCGAGCACTCCCGTTGAGGCGAACTCGCGATGGGTCACGCTGCACGCCCCGTGGGACGCCGTATGCGACTCATCGGCCGGCTGGATGCCGACGCGAAGGTGGATTATAGATCAGGGCGGTCCGCCCGTCAAGCGATCGAAGGCCGTCAGCGCTCGATGACGCGGCGGCCCTGGAGCGAGCGGATGAGCGTCACATCATCGGCATACTCGAGGTCGCCGCCGACCGGCAGCCCGCGCGCGAGGCGCGTCACGTTCGAGACGTGCGGCGCGAGCAGGTCGGCGAGGTACATCGCGGTCGCCTCGCCCTCGAGGTTCGGGTTCGTGGCGAGGATGACCTCCTCGACGCCGCCGTCGGTCACGCGCCCGATGAGCTCGCGCGTGCGCAGTCGCTCCGGACCGATGCCGTCGATCGGGCTGATCGCCCCGTGGAGAACGTGATAGCGGCCGCGGAACTCGCCGGTGCGGTCGATGGCGAGGACGTCGAGCGGCTCCTCGACGACGCAGATGCGCGACGCCTCGCGCCGCGGATCGGCGCAGATGTCGCACGGGTCGACACCGACCTCGGTGATGTTGCAGCAGACGCTGCAGTACGCGACGTCCTCCTTGATCGAGATGAGGGCGGCCGCCAGGCCGCGCGCGTCATCGGTCGAGGCGCGCAGCACATGGTACGTGAGCCGCTGTGCGGTCTTGGTCCCCACGCCGGGGAGCTTGCTGAACTCCTCGATCAGGCGGGCGACCGGGGCGATCAGCCCGGCCATCGCGCGCTCAGCCCAGGCCCGGCAGTCCCGGCACCCCGGGAAGGCCCATCCCGCCGGCGATCTTCGCCATCCGCTCGCGCTCGAGCTCCTTGCTGCGGCCGATCGCCTCGTTGATTGCGGTCATGACGAGGTCCTGGAGCATCTCGACCTCCTCGGGATCCACCGCCCCGGGGTCGATGACGACGCTGCTGACCTCCTGCGCGCCGCTGATGACGATCCGGACGGCGCCTCCGCCGGCGCTCGCCTCCAGGGTCGTCCGGCGCAGCTCCTCCTGGGCCTGGGTCATCTGGGTCTGCATCTGCTGCGCCATCTTCGTGATCTGACCGATGTTCACGCCGGTCTCCTCGTTCGTGCAGGTTGGGGGGCGAGCATCCTCAGCGCACCTCGCGCACGTCGACGAGCTCACCGCCGGTGATCTTCAGCACGCCCTCGAGCAGGGCGCGTGCCTCGGGGTCCTCGTCAGGATCCCCGGCCGCCTGCTCGACGGTCAGGGGCTCGAGCTCGAGGTTCGTCGCAACGCACTCGATCGCGAAGGGGCCGCCGAACATCTCGCTCAGCAGCATCTCGATCGCGCCGGAGCGCTGCGAGATCCGGGAGCGCATGAAGTCGCGGCCCTCGGGGAAGGCGAGCGTCAGGCGGGCGCCGTCGCGGCCGATGGGCCGGCACTCGCGCAGGAGCGGCTTGATGACCGGCGTGGCCCGCTCGACGACCTCGGCCCAGCGCGCTCGCAGCTCGGCGACGTCGCCGGCCACGGCCCCCGCGGGCGTCGAGACGGGGCGTGGCGCCTCGGCGGGCGCGGGTGCCTCCGCGGGTTCGTCGCGCCTGGCGTCGGCTGCCGTGGCGCCGTTTCCGCGCCCGGGTGACGCCTCGGCCATCGGGACCGCTGTCGACGACGGGCGTTCGGGCGCCGGGCGCTGGGCCGAGACCGGGGCCGGCGCCGGATCGGGTCGAGCGGCGGCGGCCGGCCGAACGGGCACGGCGACCGAAGTCGACTCGATCGTGGCCGGCTCGACGGCGAGCAGCTCGAGGAGAAGCCGGGCGCGCCCGTCGCGGGCTCCCGCGCCGGCCGCCTCCGCCACGCCGCGCAGGACGACCGCGAGCCGCCGCGCGGCGGCCGGGTCCGAGGCCGATGCGAGAAGGCGGCGCCGGGCCTCGCCCTCGGCCTGCGACGCGACTTGGGCGATGTCGCGCCCGGCGTCGGCGAGCGCGGCCACGCGATCGAGTGCGGCCGGCGCATCGCCATGCTCGTAGGCGTCGACGAGCGCGACGATCGCCGCGTCGTCGGCCAGGCCGACCGCCTCGCGCACCTCGTCGAGCGTCAGGCGGCCCGACGTGTAGGCGAGCACCTGGTCGAGCAGCGACTCGGCGTCGCGCATGCCACCGTCGGCGAGGCGCGCGACGAGCGCGAGGGCATCCTCGTCGGCCTCGACCGCCTCGGCGCTGCAGATCCGGGTCAGCTTGCCGACGATCGTCGCCTCGGACATCCGGCGGAAGTCGTGGCGCTGCGTGCGGCTGATGATCGTGGCCGGTACCTTGTGCGTATCGGTCGTGGCGAGGATGAAGACGACGTGGTCGGGCGGCTCCTCGATGAGCTTGAGCAGCGCGTTGAAGGCGTGCGTGCTCAGCATGTGGACCTCGTCGATGATGTACACGCGCCGTCGCAGCTCGGATGGGGCGGTCAGCGCGCGCATGACGAGGTCGCGCGCATCCTCCACGAGGCCATGGCTGGCGGCGTCGATCTCGATGACGTCGAGGGCGCGGCCCTCGCGGATCGAGACGCACGCGGTGCAGGCGTCGCACGGCTCGCCGTCCTCCCCGAGGGCCAGGCAGTTGATCGCCTTCGCGAGGATCCGCGCCGTGGAGGTCTTGCCCGTGCCGCGCGGGCCGACGAAGAGGTACGCGTGCGCGAGGCGATCGCCGCTGACCGCGCGACGCAGGGTCGTGACGATCGGATCCTGCCCGACGACCTCGGCGAAGCGCTGCGCGCGAAATCGCCGGTAGAGGGCGCGCTGGGGTGCGGCCGGCTCGTCGGGCACGGCGTCGGGCGTGGACTGGGCTGCGGGCATCAGGGGGCTACCGTACACCGATTGCCGGGGCCGCATCGGTCCCGGTTCGCCGGTGGAAATGAATCGGTCGTGCACCCGGTGTCGATCCGCCCCGGCTCGCACTCACCCACGCACCCGGCTCCGGCCAGGTTGTCCCGCGGCACCCGCTGGCGATCGCTTACCGCTGCTTCCTTCCGGACCTGACGGGGTTCACGAACCAACGCTGCGCGGGACCCGACCCTCATCGTCGGGCACGGTGGTGGTGGGCGAGCGGGACGGCCCTCGACCGGGAGTTCAGCTCCGCTGTAGCGGATTGCGGATACAGGGCACCGCTAGTTCCCCGCCTAGCACGACCGGCCGCGATGGTAGGTCGCCGGGAGGCATCGGTCAATCGGAGGTGGCGGAGAGGGAGGGATTCGAACCCTCGACGGGTTGCCCCGAACGGCATTTCCAATGCCGCGCCATAGGCCTCTAGGCGACCTCTCCACGGATCGGCGTCGGTGACGTGGCGGAGAGGGTGGGATTCGAACCCACGGTACGGTTACCCGCACACCGCTTTTCGAGAGCGGCACCTTCAACCACTCGGACACCTCTCCACGCCGCAAGGGAGTCTAGCGCACTCCCGAGCGAAGGCCAAAGGTGCCGTCAGACCGATGCGGACTCGGTCGCGAGCTGGCGCGCCTCGCTCTCGCGCACGCCGGAGACGACCGACAGCTGGTGCGGCAATCCCGGGTCGCGGGCGAGCTGCAGGACGCTACCCGCGGCGCCGCGCTCGGGGTCCGGAACGGCGAAGACGAGCGCGAGGACCCGCGCCTCGACGAGCGCCCCGACGCACATCGCGCAGGGCTCGTGGGTCGTGAAGATCGTCGCCTCGCCCAGGCGGCGGCGCCCGAGCTTACGCGCCGCGGCCTGGATCGTGAGGAGGACGGCGTGGGACGTCGGGTCGCCCTGGTTCGTCGAGCGATCGTGATCGCGCGCGATCATGGCGTCGTCGATGACGGCCACCGAGCCGATGGGCTCCTCGCCCTCCGCCGCCCCGCGCCGGGCCTCCGCGATCGCCTCGGCCATGAAGAGTTCGTAGTTCATCGGGTCCGCCTCCGTCGTCGGAGTCTAGCAGAGGGTCATCGGCGCTCCGCTGCGTTGCCCTAGCCGCTCGCCCGCTCCGCGGCGAGCAGGCGCCGCGTCAGGACGCCGCTCGTCAGGCCGTGGAGCACGACCGAGACGATGATCGTGACGGCCACGACGCTGAAGAGCGGGCGCGCGTCGAACGGGGTGAGGACGGTGAAGGCGAACCCCAGGTAGTAGATGGAGCCGATGCCGCGCATGCCGAACCAGGCGACGAAGAGCCGCTGGCGCCAAGAGAGCCGGCTCGGGACGAGGGAGATGAGCACGGCCACCGGGCGGACGATGAAGATGAGGGCGAGCGCCGTGGCGAGCACCGGCCAGCCGAGCTCCATGACCCCGCCGACGGGCAGGACGCTGCCGAAGAGCAGGAGGACCGACAGCTCGCCGAGCTTCTCGACGACGAGGGTCACGTCGTGCAGCTGCTCGTTGACCTCGTGAAGCACCTCGTAGCGGCGGAAGGCGACGCCGGCGGCGAAGA
>DATKDB010000098.1:0-7764 GCA_035512895.1 Binatia bacterium
CCTCGAGGCCGGGACGGAGGGCGACGAGCGGCGCGTCATGGTCGCGACCGAGGTCGGTCTGCTCGACCACCGATACGCTCCGTTCGGCTCGTCCGCGCGCTATCGGCTCGCGATGCTCATGTACCCGTGGCAGGTCCTGCGAGGCGTTGAGCTGCGGGCGGACACGTTCCGCCTGTGGGCTCGCGAGCATCGCACCCGCTGGTCGTTCCGCCTCCATCATCCGCACTTCGAGGCCGCCACGGAGTCGCCCGACCTCGGCCAGGCTCTCTGCGACCTGGCGCGCGTCTGCGCGGTCATGGCGGAGCCGTTCGGCGTGCCGGCCGGCCGCGTGTCGAGCGACGTCCCGGGCGTCATCCCCGGCGGCCCGCGCCCGATCCCGCCGACCGCCGAGTCGCCGGAGGACGACGACGACGGCCCGGACACGATGCCGGCCGATTCGGCCGATTCGACCGGGGAGGCGGGGCGGGACGAGGGAGCCGACGATGCCGAGCCGGAGGCCCAGGGCGAGCCGGAGTTCGAGGCGCAGGCGGCGACGTCACGCCCCGCGAGACCGACCGCCATGGCGATCGGCGACGACGAGGAGGTGCTCGAGCTCTCCGACGACGACCGCGCCGCCGTCCCGACCCGCTCCGACGACCAGGGCGGCTGACCGGCGTCCCTCAGACGATCAGCATCGCGTCCCCGAAGCTGAAGAAGCGGTATCCCGACTCGAGGGCGACGCGGTACGCGTCGAGGAGCGCATCGCGGGCCTCGAGCGGCCCCGCGTCCGCCATCCTCGCCTGCACGAACGCCGTGACGAGGAGCAGTAGCGAGCTGCGCGGCAGGTGGAAGTTCGTGAGGAGCGCGTCGACCGCGGCGAACCGATGCGGCGGCGTGACGTACAGGTCGGTCCAGCCCGACGCCGCCTCGGTGCGGGCGGCCGTCTCGAGGACGCGCACCGCCGTCGTGCCGACCGCGACGGCGCGCCCGCCCGCTCGACGCGTCGCGGCCAGGGCCGCCCGCGTCTCGGCCGGCACCTCGTACCACTCGCGGTGGATCCGGTGCTCGTCGACGAACTCGCCCTCGAGGGGCCGAAACGTGTCGAGCCCCACGTGGAGAGTCACCGCCGCGCGCCGCACCCCCGTCGCCTCGAGCTCGGCCAGCAGCTCCGGCGTGAAGTGGAGCCCGGCGGTGGGTGCCGCCGCCGACCCCGGAGGTCGCGCGTACACGGTCTGGTAACGCTCGGCGGGCGTGGAGCGGTCGTGGATGTAGGGCGGCAGTGGCATCTCGCCGGCCGCGGCCATGATTGCATGGGGGTCGCCGTCGAAGCGGACGACGCGGGTCCCGTCGCCCAGGCGCTCCCCCACCTCGACGCGGTGGCCGCCGCGCAGCGTCAGCGTGTCGCCCGGCTCGACGCGGCGCGAGGGCCGCACGAGCGCTTCCCAGCGCTCCGCCTCGCCGGGGAGCGGCCGCAGGACGAGGATCTCGGCGGTGCCGCCCGTCGACCGGGCTCCGCGCAGACGGGCCGGCATGACGCGCGAGTCGTTGACGACGAGCAGGTCGCCCGGGCGCAGCCACGCCCCGATCTCGTGGAACGTCCCGTGCGCGAGCTCGCGGCTCGCGCGGTCCATGACAAGGAGCCGCGAGGCGTCACGCGGCTCCGCCGGGGTCTGGGCGATCGCCTCGCCCGGGAGGTCGTAGTCGAAGTCGTCGACCCGCAGGCGCGTCCCACTCATCTGGAAAGCGTACCGCCCGGCCGGTCGGTCCGGCCGGGCGCATCGGTCTGGCGCGCTAGAGGAGCGTGTTAAGCCAGGCCTGGGCGAAGTAGACGACGAACGCGATCGCTACGACCCACATCAACGGGTGGATCTGGGCGAACTTGCCGCGCACCGCCTTGATGAGCACCCACGTCACGAACGCGGCACCGATGCCGACGGTGATGCTGAACGTGATCGGCATGAGGATGATCCCGAGCAGGGCCGGGAAGCCTTCCTCCACGTCGACGAAGTCGATGTCCTTGATGAGCGTCGCCATCAGGTAGCCGACGACAATGAGGACCGGCGCGGTCGCCGCGAAGGGCACCATGGACGCGAGCGGCGTCACGAGCACCGCGACGAGGAAGAGCACGCCGGTCACGACCGACGTCAGGCCGGTCCGGCCTCCCTCCGCCACGCCGGCGGCGCTCTCGATGTAGCTCGTGTTCGAGCTGATGCCGGCGGCGCCGCCCGCGGCCGCGCCGATGGAGTCGACGAGCAGGATGCGCCCGATGCCGGGGACCCTGCCGTCCGGCGTCGTGAGGCCGGCCTGCTCGGTGATCGCCGTCGCCGTGCCCATCGTGTCGAAGAAGTCGGTGAGCATGATCGTGAAGATCGTGAGCACGGCGGCCAGGGCGCCCAGGGTCCAAACGTTCGTCACGTCGAACTGGCCGAGCGTCGAGAAGTCGGGAACGAAGCTCATCTCCGCCGGGACGCTCGTCAACCCGACGACGAAGGCGATGACCGACATGATCACGATGCTGAGCAGGAGCGCCGCCGGGACGCGCAGCACGAACAGGACGATCGTGAGGCCCAGGCCGAGCAGCGTGAGCCACGCCTCGGGCGAGTTCGGGAAGACGAACTGCACCGGCGTTCCGGCACCGGCGCTGATGAGCCCCCCGTCGAAGAACCCGATGAACAGGATGAACAGGCCGATGCCAACGCCGATCGCGCGCTTCAGGGCGAGCGGCACCGCGTTCATGATCGCCTCGCGCAGCCCGACGAGCACGAGGACGAGGACGACGAGGCCCTCGAGCACGATGACGCCCATCGCGCCGGCCGGGGTCAGGCCGGCGCCCAGGACGAGGCCGAAGGCCACGATCGCGTTGATGCCGAGGCCGGCCGCGATCGCGATCGGGTAGTTCGAGACGAGGCCCATCGCGATCGTGAGGACGCCCGCGAGCAGGGCCGTGGCGGCGGCCGCGGCCGGGACAAAGGCGGCCTGCTCGGCCGAGCCCTCCGCGAACATGGCCGACAGGATTGCCGGGTTCAGGAAGATGATGTAGGCCATCACCATGAAGGTCGTGATGCCGGCCCTCACCTCGGTCCCGGTCGTTGTCCCCCGCTCAGTCAGCTTGAAGAAGCCGTCGAGGCCGCCTCGCGCCGGTGGGGCGGCCGTCTCCCGCCTCGGTACGTCCGTAGCCTGTGCCTCCACTCGGATCACCCTCCGCTCAATTGGGCACGCGTGTGATCCCGACACCATGCGGGCACCGGTGCCGCCGCGCAGCGTACTCCGCGGCGACCGACGGCGAAGGCGGAAATCGCGTGCTCGCCTGGGGCGGGCGCCTACCGCCGCAGGAAGAGGTTGAAGAGGACCGTCAGGACGACGCTGATGACGATCATCGTGACGATCGGGAAGTAGAAGCCCCCGCGCTCGCCCTCGATCGCGATGTCGCCCGGCAGCCGCCCGAACGGCAGCCGCACACCGAGCAACGCCAGCCCACCGACGACGACGAGCAGGATGCCGATGATGACGAGGATCCGTCCGAGCTCGGGGGTCACGCGTCGAAGAGCCCGGGCTGCGCCGACGTCCCCGCCGGCGGGTTGAGGCCGAGATGCTCCCAGCCGCCGGCCGTCAGCTGGCGGCCGCGCGACGTTCGAGCCAGGAGGCCGATCTGCATGAGGTACGGCTCGACGACGTCCTCGATCGTCTCGATCGGTTCGCTGACCGTGGCCGCCATCGTCGCGAGCCCGACCGGTCCCCCGGCGTGGTGATCGGCCATGGCGCGCAGGAGCTGGCGATCCATGGCGTCGAGCCCGCGGTCGTCGATCTCGAGCAGCGACAGCGCGTCGGCGGCCAGCGGCTCGGTCACGCCCTCGTCTCCCCCACCGCGAACCTGGGCGTAGTCACGCACCCGCTTGAGCAGCCGGTTCGCAATGCGCGGCGTACCACGCGAGCGGCGCGCGACGAGCGCCGCGGCGTCATCGGTGAGCGAGACGCCGAGGATCTCGGCCGAGCGGCGCAGGATCCGCTCGAGCTCGGACTCGCTGTAGTAGTCGAGGCGGTACGTCACCCCGAACCGATCCCGCAACGGGCCCGTTATCGAGCCGACGCGGGTCGTGGCGCCGATCACCGTCACATGCTCGATCTGCAGCCGGACGGTCCTGGCACCCGGGCCCTTGCCGAGGACGACGTCGAGGGCAAAGTCCTCCATCGCCGGATAGAGGATCTCCTCGACGACGTGGCTGAGCCGATGGATCTCGTCGATGAATAGGACGTCGCCCTGACCGAGTGAGGTGAGGACGGCGGCAAGGTCGCCGGCACGCTCGATGGCCGGACCGGAGGTCGTGCGGATCTGGGCACCCATCTCGGCCGCCACGATGTTCGCGAGCGTCGTCTTGCCGAGGCCGGGCGGGCCGTAGAGGAGGATGTGGTCGACCGGCTCCGACCGATGCTGGGCCGCATCGATGAGGATGGCGAGATTCTCCTTGACACGGTCCTGGCCGGCGAACTCGTCAAGGCGTCGGGGGCGGACGGTCGACTCGAGCGCGAGCTCCTCGGGAGCGATCTCGGCGCTCGTGATGCGCTCGATCGTCATCGGTCTGTGGCGCCCTGGGCCGAATCGAACATGTGAGCGATTCTAGCGAGGTCGCCGGGCGTATCGACGTCTGGCGCGTGCTGCGCCACCTCGACGGCCGCGACGCCTTCGGGATGACGGGCGAGGATCGATCGCAGTCCCTCGTCGCCGGTCGCCCGCTCGGCCAGCGAGAACGCGTCGCGACGCAGGAGGACGGGTGGTCCGAGGCGGCCCTCCGCGCGCACGGCGACGATCGACCGCGTCGCGTTCGCCGCGCCAGCCGCGACGACGGCACGAATCGTTGCGGCCGTCACGGTCGGCTGATCGCCCAACAGGATGATCGCGGCGCCGAGCTCGGAAGGGACGGCGGCGAGCCCGAGCCGCAGCGAGTGGCTCAGCCCCCGCTCCGGCGCGCCATTGACCTCCGGGACGGTGTCGGGCGGGACCGCCATGCCCGGCGGCACGACTGCGATCACCGGCCCGAGGCCGCCGGCCGCGGCGGCTGCGGCGACCGTCTCGAGCATCGTCCGGTCCCCGACGCGGGCGAGCTGCTTCGGTGAGCCGAAGCGCGTCGACGAGCCGGCGGCGAGGATGACGGCAGCGACCTGCATCGGTCCATTCTGACTCGTCGGTCGTCGAGCCGGCCGGACGCGCGCTCCCCGGCGGCTTACGATGCCCGTGATGCCGGAGCCCTACGACCTGCTCATCGAGAATGGCACGATCGTCGACGGCAGCGGCGAGCGCGGGTTCGCCGGGGCGGTCGGCGTTCGCGATGGTCGCCTCGAGGTCGTCCTCGGCGAGACGGGTGCGCTCGCCGCGGGGCGGCGCATCGACGCGACCGGCCAGGTCGTGGCGCCGGGCTTCATCGACCTGCACAGCCACTCCGGGTTGATGATCTTCGCCGATCCGCTCCACCAGCCCAAGGTCCGCCAGGGAGTGACGACCGAGGTGATCGGTGTCGACGGGCTCTCGTACGCCCCGATCGAGGATCCCGATGACCTCGAGGCGCTCGTCCGGATGAACGCCGGGCTGGACGGGCGTCCCGACATCGCCTACGACTGGTCGAGCGTCGAGAGCTACCTCGACCGGCTCGATACGCTTCGGCCCTCGCTCAACCTGGCGTTCCTCGTCGGCAACAGCGCGCTCCGCATCGGTGCCATCGGCTGGGAGGAGGTCGAGGCCGGCGCGAGTGGGATCGCGAACATGCGCGCCATGCTGCGCGAGGCGATGGAGCAGGGCGCGGTCGGCCTCTCGTCGGGCCTGGACTACCCGCCCGGCGCCTATGCCGATACGGACGAGCTGGCACAGCTCACGGCCGAGACGGCGCGCCACGGCGGCTTCTACCACACGCACGTGCGCTACGCGCTCGGCGACCGCTACCTCGACCCGTTTCGCGAGGCGATCGAGATCGGCCGCCGCGGGGAGGGGCCGTCGCACATCACCCACTTCTACCACCGGCAAACCTTCCCCGACGGGCCGGGGCCGATGCTCGCCCTCGTCGACGACGCCCGCGCCGAGGGCATCGACGTCACGTTCGACACGTACCCGTACGAGTGGGCCAGCACCCGGCTGCTGATCATGATCCCGCCGTGGGTGCAGGCCGGCGGCCTGGCCGCGACGAAGGAGCGCCTGGCGGACCCGAAGATCCGCGACCGAATTCGGGCCGAGCTGGCGGAGCGCGGCGTGCTCTTCGCCGGGCGCCGTGCCTGGGACGACGTGCGGCTCGGCGCATTCACGACGCCCGACCTCCTGCCCTGGGAGGGACGCACGCTCGGCGACCTCGTCGCCGAGCGCGGGGAAGACGCGGTCGACGTCCTCTGCGACGTCCTGCTCGTCGAGGACCTGCGCGTCAACCAGGTGACCCCTGGCCCGTGGTCGGAGACGCTGCGCGACTTCATCCGCCACCCGATCGGCATGATCGGCACCGACTCGACCTTCGTCGGGGCGAAGCCGTCGCCGCGGACGTATGGCTCGTTCCCGCGCGTCCTCGGCCAGTTCGTGCGGGAGGAGGCGCTCCTCTCGCTCGAGGAGGCGGTGCGCTCGATGACCGCCGCCGCGGCCGCGCGCCTCGGCCTCGGCGACCGGGGCGTCATCCGGGACGGGTACGCGGCCGACCTCGTCGTGTTCGACCCCGCCACGGTGCGGGCGACGTGCACGTACGAGGAGCCGTGCTCCTACCCGACCGGGATCGAGTGGGTCATCGTCGGCGGAGAGGTCGTCGTGGCGGCCGGGGAGCACACCGGAGCGCGACCCGGTCGCGTCCTGCGCCGCGGCTAGCCGGCCTCCTCGGGGTCGCCGCCCTGCGCGGAAGTCGCCGCCTGTCGCGCCTGCTCCGCTCGCTCCCGCGCCCTGTCCATGAAGCTCATGGCGATCAAATCTACGGCTGGCCGTCAATCGACGTCACCGATTCGGGCGGACGGGCGGACGTGACCGGAGGATCGCCGATCGCGATCGGGTTACGATGCGTGCCATGGAGCGCCCGAGGCTCACCGTCCGCACGCTGCCCCCTGCCGGCGCGGCCGTCGACGCGCAGCCGCTCATCATCCCGACCGACGCACCGGCGCCGGGGCGTGCCCGACCGGCTGCGCCCCTGCGGCGTGAAGGCCCCGCGAAGCTGACGGGCGAGGCGAAGTACGCCGACGACCTCGTCTTCCCCGGCGCCTGGTACGGCGCCACAATTCGATCCACGAAGCCGCACGCGCGCTTTATCGGCCTCGAGCTCGACGATGCATTCGATTGGACGAGCGTCGTCGTCGTCACCGCGGAGGACATCCCGGGCGAAAATGTCGTCAGCCTCATCGACGACGACCAGCCGGTGCTCGTACCGGTCGGCGGTGAGATTCGCCACCAGGCGGAGCCCTGCGCGCTCATCGCCGCTCGCGACCGTGCCACCCTGGCCGCGGCCCGGCGCCACGCACGGCTGCGCACCGAGCGGCTTCCAGCCGTCTTCGACCCGCTCGAGTCGGAGCGAGAGTTCGCGCAGTACACCATCGAGAGCGGCGACGCGGCCGCCGCCATGGCGTCCGCCGCGATCGTCATCGAAGGGACGTACCGCGTCGGACACCAGGAGCAGCTCTACATCGAGAACCAGACGATGATCGCCGTCCCGCGCGACGACGGTGGCGTGACGGTCCACGGCTCGCTGCAATGCCCGTACTACGTGCACAAGGCGATGAAGCGCGCGCTCGACATGGGCGACGAGCTGGCCGTCGTCGTGCAGGCCGAGACCGGCG
>DATKDB010000099.1:0-13125 GCA_035512895.1 Binatia bacterium
TGGCGCTCGCCGAACGGGCGAAGGCCGCGGGCGTGAGCTCGGTGGTCCTCGACCGGGGCGGCTACCAGTACCACGGGCGGGTCCGCTCGCTCGCCGAGGGCGCCCGCGAGGGCGGCCTCAACCTGTAGAGCGAAGGAGTCACAAGCATGGCACGCATCGACGCGTCCAAGCTCAACCTGGAAGAGAAGGTCGTCCAGATCAACCGCGTCTCGAAGGTCGTCCAGGGCGGACGTCGCTTCAGCTTCAGCGCGGTCGTCGTCGTCGGCGACGGCAACGGCACGGTTGGCGCCGGGATCGGCAAGGCCGGGGAGGTGCCGGAGGCGATCCGCAAGGGCGTCGAGGATGCGAAGAAGCACCTGATCAAGGTGCCGCTCGTCGGCTCCACGATCCCGCACGAGGTGCACCGGCACTTCGGCGCCGCGAAGGTCATGCTCAAGCCCGCCAGCGCCGGAACCGGCGTCATCGCCGGCGGCTCGGTGCGCTCGGTCGTCGAGGCGGTCGGCATCCGCGACCTCCTGAGCAAGGCCCAGGGCTCGACGAACCCGATCAACGTCGTCCGCGCGACGATGGAGTGCCTCGCGGCGCTCCGCTCCGCCGATGACATCGCTGCACTGCGCGGTCGCACCGCCGAGCAGCTGCTCGGCAAGCGCGGCGCGGAGCTGGCCCGCACGCCGCACGAGATTCCGGAGCGGCGCGAGCCGATGAATACCGGGTTCGGAGGTGGCCGTGGCCGCTAGGAAGATCAAGGCGACCTGGGTCCGCTCGACGATCGGTCACAACGCGGGGGCGCGCGGGACGATCCGCGCCCTCGGGCTGCACCGGTTGCACGAGACGGTCGAGCTGGCCGACACCCCGATGATCCGCGGCATGCTGCGCCGCGTCGCGTTCCTCCTCGAGGTCGAGGAGCCGGCGGCGAAGGGCGCATCGGCCCAGAACGAGGAACCGAAGTGAAGCTCCACGACCTGCACCCGTCGCCCGGGTCGCGCAAGCCCTCCCGCCGCGTCGGCCGAGGCCAGGGCTCCGGCCGCGGCAAGACGGCGGGGCGCGGCACGAAGGGCCAGAAGTCGCGCGCCGGCGGCAACCTGCCCGCCTGGTTCGAGGGCGGCCAGACGCCGTTCCACATCCGAACCCCGAAGCTGCACGGCTTCCGCAATCGCGGCCGCGTGGCCTATGCGCCACTGAACCTCGCCCGCCTGAGCGACGTCGAGAAGGGCACGCTCGTCACGCCCGACGTCCTCGAGCACGATGGCCTGATCAGCGATACGAAGCTGCCCGTCAAGATCCTCGGCGTCGGGGAGGCGCCGAAGGGGATCACGATCCACGCGCACGCGTTCAGCCGCTCCGCGCTTGACAAGCTCGCCGCCGCCGGCAGCACGACGCAGCGCCTGAGCTGGCCCGACAACGCGCCGATCGACGAGGAGGCCGAGGCCGCCGCGGCCGAGGCCGCCGCCGAGAAGGCGCGCACCCGGCAGGCGAGGCGTGGGAAGGTGGCGAAGGCCGCGGCTCGTGCCGCGTCGGCCGCCGCCGACCAGGCCTCCGCGGACGACGCCTCCTCCGAGCCGGCCGACGAGACCCCCGAGGAGACCGCCGCCGAGCGCGAGACCCAGACCGAGACCGAAAGCGAGCCCGAGGCTTGATCGAGACGGTCGTCGCCGCCTTCCGCGCGCCTGACATCCGGCGCAAGCTGCTCTTCACGCTCGGGATCCTGCTCATTTTCCGGGCGCTGACGAACGTTCCGATCCCGAACGTGAACACGGCCGCCCTGACGGACCTGTTCACCGACAACCCGCTCCTCGGGATCCTGAACATCTTCTCGGGAGGCGGCCTGGCGGCCGCGTCGATCATCGGCCTCGGCGTGAACCCGTACATCAACGCCAGCATCATCATGCAGCTCATGCGCGGCGTGATTCCGGCGCTCGAGGAGCTCAGCCGCGAGGGCGAGTACGGCCGCAACAAGCTCAACCAGTACACGCGCATGCTGACCGTTCCGCTTGCCTTCGCGCAGGGCTACGGCATCAGCGTGCTCCTGTCGGCGAACGGCGTCATCCCGGCCAACGACCTGTTCAGCATCGAGACGCTCAGCCTGCTGCTGAGCTTCACGGCCGGCACGATCCTGCTCATGTGGCTCGGCGAGCTCATCAGCGAGAAGGGGCTCGGCAACGGGATCAGCTTCATCATCTTCGCCGGCATCGTCGGCAGCGTGCCGCAGCAGATCGGCCCGATCCTGTCGGGACCGGACGCCCTCGCCCGGATGATCCCGTTCATCATCGTCGCGATCATCGTCGTGGCGGCGGTCGTCTTCATCAACGAGGGCCAGCGCCGGATCCCGGTCCAGTACGCCAGCCGCGTCCGCGGACGCCGCATGTACCAGGGCCAGACGCAGTATCTGCCGCTCAAGGTGACGATGGCCGGCGTCATCCCGATCATCTTCGCCGTCAGCATCCTGCTCTTCCCGGCGCAGATCGCGACGTACTTCACGACGAGCAGCATCGACTGGGTGCGCACCGGCGCGCTCTTCATCGCCGAGAACCTGAACGGCACGAACAACATCCCGCTGTACGGGACGCTCTACTTCCTGCTCGTCGTGTTCTTCACGTACTTCTACACCGCGTTCCAGTTCCGGCCCGACCAGACCGCCGACTACCTGCGCAAGAACGGCGGGTTCATCCCCGGCATTCGCCCCGGCAAGCCGACGGAGGAGTTCCTCGGGCGGGTCACGAACCGCATCACGCTCGGCGGCGCGACGTTCCTCGGCTTCATCGCGGTCCTGCCGTACATCGTCTCGGCCTTCATCCCCGGCACGGAGAACCTGCAGCTGGGCGGCACGAGCATCCTCATCATGGTCAGCGTCGTCGTCGAGACGATGAAGCAGCTCGAGGCGCAGATGATGATGCGCCACTACGAGGGATTCATCAGGTGACCGATGGGCCGACCGGCCCCGGCGAGCGCCTGATCCTGCTGCTCGTCGGTGCCGTGGGTGCCGGCAAGGGAACCCAGGCCGGGCTCCTGTCGCGCGAGCTCGGTCTCCCGCACCTCGCCTCCGGCAACCTGTTCCGGGCGGCCAAGGCCGCGCACACCGAGCTGGGCGAGGTCGCCCGCGGGTACATGGAGCGCGGCGAGCTCGTGCCCGACGAGATCACGATCGGCATGTTCATGGAGGAGCTCGGGCAGCCACGCGCCGAGCACGGCGCGATTCTCGATGGCTTCCCGCGCACCGTGGGCCAGGCCCGCGCGCTCGACGAGACGCTCGCGAGGCAGGGCGAGCGAATCCGCAGCGTCATCTTCATCGACGTCCCGACCGAGGATCTCGTCCGCCGGGTCGCCGGCCGCTGGACATGCCCGCAGTGCGGTACGCCGTACCACGAGGCGACCGACCCGCCGAACGTCCCCGGTCGCTGCGACCGCGACGGGACGGCGCTCACCCAGCGCGAGGACGACCGCCCGGAGGTCGTCCGGGCCCGCCTGGAGCGGCAGGTCCCGCCGATGCTCGAGGTGATCGACCATTACGAGCGGGCCGGGATCGTCGACCGGCTGGACGGCCTGCAGCCGATCGCGGAGGTCACCGCCGAGATCCTCTCGCGCGTCGGCGACCGCGCGGCGAGCGCCTGATGGGCATGCGCAGCGCGGGAACGGCCACGATCAAGCGGCCCGCCGAGATCGAGCGCATGGGCGCCGCCGGCACCATCCTCGCCGACATCCTCGACGTCCTCAGGTCCGAGATCCGCGCCGGCGTCACGACCGGCGACCTCGACGAGATCGCCGCGCGGATGATCCGCGACGCCGGCGCGATCTCGTCATTCAAGGGTTACGGCAGCAACCCGCCCGTCCCCGGCGTCATCTGCGCGAGCGTCAACGACGAGGTCGTCCACGGCATCCCGTCACCGCGCCGGCGGCTCGCCGACGGCGACCTCGTGAGCATCGACATCGGCTGTATCGTCGACGGCTGGCATGCCGACTGCGCCCGAACCTGGGTCGTGGGAGACGTGCCCCGACGGGTCAGCGACCTCGTCGAGGCGACGCGGCGGGGGATGGAGGCGGGGATCGCGGCCGCGATGCCCGGCAACCGGCTCGGCGACGTCGGGCACGCGATCGAGTCGGTGGCGCAAGAGCATGGCTACGGGATCGTCCGGCCGTTCGTCGGCCACGGGATCGGCCGCGCCATGCACGAGGAGCCGCAGGTCCCGAACTACGGGCGTCCGGGCACCGGCATGCGGATCGAGGCGGGTATGTGCTTCGCGATTGAGCCGATGTTCAACCTCGGCGGCGACGAGGTCCTCGTCGGCGACGACGGCTGGACCGTGCGGACCTCGGACGGGGGCCTCTCGGCGCATTTCGAGAACACGATCGCGGTCTCGGCCGACGGGCCGCAGGTCCTCACCGAGCGCCAGTGAGTCGCCTTGTGCGGTCGAGGGCCGTTGCTGTATACTCTCCGTTCCGTGGGTCGCCCTGTGCGGCGGCCTTTTCGTGTGTTATCCCCACTGAATTGTCAATGAGAGCTTGAAACGAGGGTGCGTGTCGGTTGGCGAAGAAGGATGCCATTGAGGTCGAGGGCGAAGTGATTCTGCCCCTGCCCAACGCGATGTTCAAGGTGCGACTGGAGAACGGGCACGAAGTGCTCGCCCACATTTCCGGGAAGCTGCGCCAGAACTTCATCCGCATCCTGCCCGGTGACACCGTCCGCGTCGAGCTCAGTCCCTACGACCTCACCCGGGGTCGCATCACGTACAGGATGAGATGAAAGTTTCCGCGTCCGTGAAGCCCCGTTGCGAGCGCTGCAAGGTGATCAAGCGCTCGGGCGTGGTGATGGTCATCTGCGTCGTTCCCAAGCACAAGCAACGGCAGGGGTAGGAGGATCGTGGCTCGTATCTCCGGCGTCGACATCCCCCGCGAGAAGCGGGTGATCATCAGCCTCACCTACATCCACGGCATCGGCCCCAGCTCGGCCACCAAGATCATCGCCGCCGCCAACGTGTCCCCGGACACGCGCGTGCGCGACCTGACCGAGGAGGAGGTCAACCGCCTGCGAGAGGTGGTCGACCGCCAGTTCAAGGTGGAGGGTGACCTCCGCCGTGAAGTCAGCCTGAATGTGAAGCGCCTGATGGAGATCGGCTCGTACCGCGGCCTCCGGCATCGGCGCAATCTGCCCTCTCGCGGGCAGCGTACGAAGACGAATGCGCGGCAGCGCCGTGGATCGAAGAAGACGGTCGGCGTCCGCCGCAAGAAGTAAACGGGAGTTTCATGGTAGAGCGTAAGCGCACCCAGCGCGGCAAGAAGCGCGAACGAAAGAACGTGCCAACGGGGCACGCGCACGTCCAGTCGACGTTCAACAACACGATCGTGACGATCACCGACACGACGGGCAACGTCATCAGCTGGGGCAGTGCCGGCCTCGTCGGCTTCAAGGGCTCTCGCAAGAGCACGCCCTACGCTGCCGCGCAGACGGCCGATCTGGCCGCCAAGCGCGCCATGGAGCACGGCATGCGGCAGGTCGAGGTCTTCGTGAAGGGCCCCGGCGGCGGCCGCGAGCAGGCGATTCGATCGCTCCAGACCGCGGGTCTCGAGGTGACCGCGATCACCGACGTGACGCCGATCCCGCACAACGGCTGCCGCCCGCCGAAGCGACGCCGGGTCTAGGGGAGGATCACCGATGGCACGATATACCGACGCGGTCTGCCGCATCTGCCGGCGGGAGGGGCTGAAGCTCTTCCTCAAGGGCAGCCGCTGCTACAGCCGCAAGTGCTCCTTCGAGCGGCGCAGCACGCCGCCGGGCATGAACACGATGCGTCGTCGCAAGGTGAGCGAGTACGGGCTCCAGCTGCGCGAGAAGCAGAAGGTCCGCAAGAGCTACTCCGTCCTCGAGCGCCAGTTCCGCAACTACTTCGAGAAGGCGGACCAGCGCAAGGGCGTGACGGGCGAGAACCTGCTGCGCCTGCTCGAGATGCGGCTCGACAACGTCGTTTACCGCATGGGCTTCGCGTCCAGCCGCGCGCAGGCGCGCCAGCTCGTGACGCATGGTCACTTCGCGGTGAACGGCCGCCCGACGAACGTGGCCAGCTACGCCACGAAGGCCGGGGATCGGATCGAGGTGCGCGACAGCCGACGAAGCCGCGAGTACTTCAAGGTCGCCCCCGAGACGATGAAGGCCGCCCAGATTCCCGAATGGGTGAGCGTGGACCCGACGAAGCTGTCGGGCACCGTGCTCTCCGAACCGGCGCGCGAGCAGATGCCGCTCGAGTTCAACGAGCAGCTCGTCGTCGAGTACTACTCGCGCTAGGAGTCAATTGCTTTCCATGATCGAACTAGAGACCCCCCAGCAGCAGCCCCAGCCGGCTCCGTCCCCGCACATCGACGAGGTGTACTCGGAGGGCAACGTGAGCCGATTCGAGGTGACCCCGCTCCAGGAGGGGTATGGCGTGACGCTGGGCAACGCCCTCCGTCGCGTCCTGCTCAGCTCCCTCGAGGGGGCTGCCGTCACGAGCATCCAGATCACTGGCGTCTTCCACGAGTTCAGCACGATCGAGAACGTCAAGGAGGACGTCACGCAGATCGTCCTGAACGTCAAGAAGCTTCGCCTTCGCTCGTTCGCCCGTCACGCCCTGACGCTCAAGCTCGTCAAGCGCGGCGCCGGGCCGGTCACCGCCGCCGACATCGCCGAGTCGGCCGACGTCGAGATCGTCAACCCGGAGCTCGTCCTCCTCACGCTCGACTCCGACTCGGGCTCGATCGAGATGGACCTCACCGTCGAGGCCGGCATGGGCTACCAGCCGGCGGAGCACACCGAGGACATGCCGATCGGCGTCGTCCCGGTCGACGCGATCTTCTCCCCGGTGCGCCGCGTGAACTACCAGGTCGAGAAGACCCGCGTCGGGCAGATGACGAACTACGACAAGCTCATGCTCGAGATCGAGACCGATAGCACGACGACCGCGAAGGCGGCGCTCAGCCAGGCGGCCGACATCCTCGTGCGCGAGTTCGGCCGGTTCGCCGAGATCGGGCGGCCCGCCACCCCGTCGTCCGACGAGTCGCCCGTCGCCCCGAGCGCGAACCTGCTCGATGCGCCGATCGAGGAGCTCGACCTCCCGATGCGGGCCTACAATAGCCTGAAGCGCAACAGCATCACGAAGATCGGCCAGGTGCTCTCGCTGAGCGACGAGGAGTTCCTGCGGATGCGGAACTTCGGCCAGAAGAGCCTCGACGAGCTCAAGGAGCGGCTCGCGCTGCGTGGCTTCATCTCACCCGAGTCGACCTCGATGAGCACGGATGAGTCGGACCTTCCGGCTTCGGCCGAGCTGGACGAGGCGGCCGCGGCCGAGCTCGACCGGGAGTCCTAGAGCCATGCCGCATCGCCTCGCCGGACGCAAGCTCAGCCGTGAGCACGCGCATCGCGTGTCGATGCTCGGCAACCTGGCCGTGTCGGTCATCCGCTACGAGAAGGTCAAGACGACTGAGGCCAAGGCCAAGGAGGTCCGCGGCATGGTCGACGGCATGATCACGCTCGCGAAGCGAGGCGACCTGCACGCGCGTCGCCAGCTCGTCAGCCGGATGCCGCACGAGCCGCTCATCGTCGAGAAGCTCATGGGCGAGATCGCGGAGAAGTACGCTGAGCGCGACTCGGGGTTCACGCGCATCGTTAAGCTGGGGCAGCGTCTCGGTGACGCGGCCTCGATGGTCCAGATCGAGCTCGTCTGACGCGGACGGGCTGTCATTACCAAACCGAGTTGCACCCGATGGCCGCCGAAGCGCGCAGATGCGCCAGAGCGGTGATCGAGTACGACGGGACGGCCTTCGCCGGCTCGCAGGTCCAGGCCAACGCCAGGACCGTGCAGGGGGAGCTGGAGGAGGCCCTTAACAGGCTGATCGGCGAGCGGACGCGAGTCCGTCTCGCCGGAAGAACCGATGCCGGGGTGCATGCCACCGGCCAGGTCGTGGCGTTCTGCCACCCGCGGGAGCTCCCGCGCAGTGGTGGGCTGCCCGAGCTGCGGCGACGGCTGAACGCCGCGCTGCCGCCGGACCTGGCCGTGCGGTCGCTCCGACCGGCTAGAGAGGGCTTCGATCCACGTCGGGAGGCGCGCTGGCGCGTCTACCGCTACCGGATTCTCATGAACGGGGCCTCTCGACCGCTGGATCGGCACCGGACGCTCGAGATCGACGAGCAGCTGGACGTGGAGCTCATGCGCGCCGCCGCGGCCCGCATGCTCGGGGAGCGCGACTTCGCCTCGCTGGGCAGCCACGTCCACGGTCGCACGGTGCGCCACCTCGCCGAAGTGCGCGTCACGCGGCGCGGGGATCTCGTCGAGATTCGGGTGACGGCGAACGCGTTCCTGCGGCGCATGGTGCGCAGCATGGTGGCGCTCCTGCTCGAGGTCGGCCGAGGTCGGCTCGACCTCGACCGCGTCGACCGGATCCTCGCCGGCAGCGCGCGTGCGCTGCACGGGCAGGCGGCACCGGCGCGCGGGCTCACGCTCGAGCGGGTCATCTACGAATCAGCCACGAACCGAAAAACGAGATCAACCAGGGCGGCGCTCAGCGAGAGCGTGCGCAAGAGTCAGGGCAAGTCCGGAGAGCAGCGAACGTGAAGACCTACGCCGTCAAGGCGAGCGAGATCGACCACAGCTGGTGGGTGGTGGACGCCACCGATCAGACCCTGGGCCGGCTGGCGACGCGGATCGCCACGCTGCTCGAGGGCAAGCACAAGCCGATCTACTCGCCGCACCTCGACACCGGCGATCACGTCGTCGTGCTCAACGCCGCGAAGATCAAGGTCACCGGGGACAAGTTGCGGCAGAAGAGCTACTTCCGCCACTCGAACTATCCGGGCGGGCTACGCGAGGAGACGCTCGGCACGCTGCTCGAGCGTAAGCCGGAGCTCGTGATCGAGCGCGCCGTGAAGGGCATGCTGCCCCAGAACCGGCTGGGCCGCGCGATGTTTAAGAAGCTGAAGGTCTACAAGGGCGCGGACCATCCGCACCAGGCGCAGCAGCCGACCTCGGTCGAGCTGTAACGAGGAAGGAAGCAACGTGAGCACGAACTACGTCTACGGGACCGGGAGGCGCAAGACCGCCGTCGCGCGCGTGCGCCTGCTGCCCGGTGACGGCAGCATCGTCGTCAACGGCAAGCCCTCGGGCGAGTACTTCGGCGGGGCATCACCGGAGGGGGCGCTGCTCCTTCCCTTCCGCGTCACCGAGACGGAGGGCCGCTACTCGGCGAGCGTCCTTGTCACCGGCGGCGGCGTCTCGGGCCAGGTCGGCGCGATCCGCCACGGCATCGCCCGCGCCCTCGTCAGCGCGCATCCGAACGCGCGCGCGGCGCTGCGCGGCGCCGGGCTGCTGACGCGCGACCCGCGGGCCAAGGAGCGCAAGAAGTACGGGCTCAAGCGAGCGCGCAAGGCGCCGCAGTACACGAAGCGCTAGCCCCTCCCCAAACACCGATCAGGGAGCCCCGGCCGGAATCGCCGGGGCTCTTTGGTATCATCTGGCCTCCATGGCCGCAGCCGTAATGCAGGCACAACGCCAACGTGTTCGAGGCGATCCGCGACTTCTTTGATACGTATCTCCGCGGCAGCTGGACGTCGATCATCGACATCGGGCTGGTGTCGTTCGTCATCTACTGGCTCTTCATCCTCATCCGCGGCACGCGCGCGGTGCGGATCGTCATCGGCCTGTCGGTCCTCTACATCGTCTACCTCGCGGCGGTCCTCCTCGGCCTCGACCTGCTGAGGAGCCTCATGGAGACGGCGGCACTCGCCGGACTCTTCGCGGTCGTCGTCGTCTTCCAGCCCGAGCTTCGCCGGGCGCTCGAGCAGATCGGCCGCATCGGCAGCGTGAACCGGTTCTTCGTCAGCGCCGAGGTGGCGGGGGCGGAGCGCGTGGCCCGCGAGATCAGCCGCGCCGCGCGCATCCTCGCCGGCTCGCGTCACGGTGCCCTGATCGCCCTCGAGCGGGAGACCGGCCTGCAGGATCTCGCCACCGAGTCGGGCGTTCCGCTCCACGCCGACCTGCGTGCCGAGCTGCTCGTCACGATCTTCTATCGCGGCACGGCGCTCCACGACGGCGCGGTCATCATCTCCGGCGAGCGGATCACGTCCGCCGGCGTCCTGCTGCCGATGAGCCAGACGGCGCTCGACTCGGAGCGCTACGGCACCCGGCACCGGGCGGCCATCGGCATCAGCGAGCAGACCGACGCGGTCATCGTCGTCGTGAGCGAGGAGACGGGCTCGATCAGCCTCGTCGTCCGCGGCCGGATCGAGCGCAACCTGACCGAAGACCAGCTCCGGCGCCGCATCTTCCACCTCATCCGGCCCCAGGCCCCGCGGCGGGCCGTGCCGTTCCTGCGCCGGTCGCTCGACGGCCGCTGGCAGGTTGGGCGCGCCGAGCCCGACCCGGAGCCGATCGATCCCGAGGCTCGCGTCCTGACCGCCCCGACCGACCCCGGGCCGGTGCGACGCTGATGAAATTCCTGCTCCGGCACTGGCACCTCAAGCTATCGGCGGTGCTGCTCGCCACGGTCCTCTACACTGGCCTCGTCTTCTCGGGCTCGTTCTCCGACGCATCCATCCGCCTCCGCGTCGAGCAGGAGAACGCCTCGCGCGACGTCTACGTCCTGACCGGCGACCTCAACCTCGTCGAGGTCGACTATCGCGTGCTGACCGACGAGAGCGCCACCGTCAACGCGGACGCCTTCACCGCCAGCGTCGATCTGTCCGAATACGACATGGAGCGCGCCCCGCAGTCGCAGCAGCTGCCCGTCGAGGTCACCGCCGGCGAGGGGATCGAGATCCTGTCGTTCGAGCCCCGTACGGTGCGCGTCGAGCTCGATCGCGTCGGCGTCCGCAGCGTGCCGGTCGAGGTCGATCCCGGGACGATTCCCCGCGGCCTCGAGATCGACCCGCCCGAGGCCAGCGTGGACGAGGTCCAGGTACGTGGGCCGGTATCGGTCCTGAACCAGATCGACCGGGCCCTGGCCCTCATCACGATCGACGCATCCGGCATCAACTTCAACGAGCCGGTCAACCTGACCCTCGTCGACATCGAGGGGCAGCCGGTCGGCAGGGGGACGGTCGACGTCGAGCCGGAGATCGTCTCGGTCCAGGTTGACGTTCGCGCCGTCGAGACGGAGATCACCGTCCCCGTTCGGCCCGACATGGAGCCCGGAGCGCCTGCCGCTGGCTTTGCCCTCGCGGCGCTCAGCGTCGATCCGGCGTTCGTGACCCTCTCCGGCCTGCCGGAGGATCTCTCCCGGATCGAGGTTATCCTGACCGAGCCGCTGAGCATCGACGGCGCGTCGGAGGACCAGGTTTTCGAGGCCGAGCTCCAGCTCCCGGACGGGGCGAGCCTCGTCGGCGGCGACGAGCCGGTCGTGACCGTCACCGCGACGATCGTGCCGTCGGTCTCGGGCCGAACCTTCGTCGTCGGGGTCCTGTGTCAGGGGGCCGGCGAGAACGCCTGCCTACCCCGGCTCCAGCAGCTGACCCTGACGTTGAGCGGGCCGGGCGGGGCGCTCGCCGCGCTCACCGCGGCGGACCTCACCCCGATCCTGGACGCCTCGGGACTGGCGCCCGGGAGCTACAACCTGGCGCCGAGCCTCCCGGCGCTGCCCCCGGATGTCGAGCTCGTCGGCATGAACCCGACGACCGTGCCGGTCACGATCCAGGCCCCGGCGCCGACGCCGACGCCCGCCGCCGGCTAGATGGGGGGACGATTCGGGACCGACGGCATCCGCGGCGAGGTGGGCTCGGAGATCACCGTCGAGCTGGCGCTCGGCCTCGGACGGGCGGTCGGCCACCATGTCGGTGGGCCCGGCCGAAGCGTCGTCCTCGGTCGTGATACCCGGCGATCCGGCGAGATGCTCGGATCGGCCCTCGCGGCCGGCCTGACCTCGACCGGCACCGACGTCGTTGATCTCGGCGTCGTCACGACGCCGTGCCTCGTCCATGCCAGTGCCGATGCGCGTCATACGGCCGGCATCATGGTCTCTGCATCGCACAACCCGGCCCCCGATAACGGCCTGAAGGTCGTCGCAAGCGGACGCAAGGTCGACGACGCCACGGAGGCCGAGCTCGATCGGCTCATCGACGACCCGGACGGCGTGGCGACTCGGCCGAGCGGCGACCTCGGCCGCCTACGCGTCGACCCCGACGCGATCGACGCGTACCGCCGCTACCTGCGTGACGTGGCGGGGGACGCGCTCGCCGGCATGCGCATCGGCATCGACTGCGCGAACGGGTCGGCCAGCGTCATCGGCCCGGAGCTCTTCCGCTCGCTCGGTGCCGACGTCACCGTCCTGTTCGACGCGCCGAACGGCACGAACATCAACGAGGGCTGCGGATCGACCCACCCCGAGCGCCTGGCAGAGACGGTCGCCGCTGCCGGCCTCGAGCTGGGGCTCGCCCTCGACGGCGACGCGGACCGGCTCATCGCGGTCGACGAGCGTGGCGAGCTCGTGGACGGCGATACGATCATGGGCATCTGCGCCCTGGAGCGCCTGGCCGCCGGCACGCTGCGCAACAACCTGCTCGTGACGACCGTCATGAGCAATGGCGGCCTGGAGCGGGCCGTGAACGAGGCTGGAGGCAGGATGGTTCGGACACCGGTCGGGGATCGGCACGTCTTCGAGGCGATGGAGCGCGAGGACGCGATCCTTGGTGGCGAGCAGTCGGGGCACATCATCTTCCGCGACCGATCGACGACCGGTGACGGCATGCTCACCGGCATCGAGCTGGCACGGGCGCTGCGTGCCGCCGGCGCGCCCCTTTCCGAGGTCGCCGCGCGGATCCCGAGGCTGCCCCAGGTGATGATAAACTCAGCCGTCAGGCGCCGGGACGACTGGCGCGCGGATGCCAAGTTCATGGCCGCCATCGACCGAGCCACGGAGCAGATGGGGGACCGCGGGCGCGTGCTCGTGCGCCCGTCCGGCACCGAGCCCAGGATCAGGATCATGGTCGAGGGCGAGGACGCCGACGAGATCGATCGAATCGCCCGTGAGCTGGCCACGCTCGCAGAGGCACGACTCAACTAGCGCCGGCATCGGCGAGGAGGGCACATGTGCGGCATCGTCGGGTACGTCGGGCCGCGTGATGCAGCGCCGATCCTGATCGAGGGGCTTCGCCGCCTCGAGTACCGCGGCTAC
>DATKDB010000100.1:0-13667 GCA_035512895.1 Binatia bacterium
TGTTGTAGACCAGCGTCAGGTCGTCGATGAGCTCGTTCGCGTTGTCGGTCGAGTTGCGCATCGCGATCATGCGCGCCGACTGCTCGGATGCGTTGTTCTCGAGCACGGCCCGATAGATGCCGATCGCCACGTAGTGCGGCAGCAGCCGGCTGAGCACGGCCTCCGGCGACGGCTCGAACAGGTACTCGTCGTTCGTGCGCTCGGCCTCCTCGGCCAGCTCCGGCCGCACGACCGGGAGGATCGTGTCGATCTCCGGCTTCTGCGACAGGGTCGACACGAACGCGCTGTAGGCGATGTCGATCTCGTCGTACCTGCCCTCGAGGAAGTCCTCGGTCACGAGGCGGGCGATCGGCGTCACGTCGGCGAAGGAGGGCTTGTCGCCGAGCTGGGTGAAGTGCGCGGCGATTGGGACGCCGGCGCGCCGCAGGGCATCCCGGCCCTTCCGGCCGACGGTGATCGCCTCGATCTCGACCGCCTGCCCGGCGTCACCGGCCGACGCGCGCTCCGCCACCCAGCGCAGGACGGCGCGGGTGGCGTTGGCGTTCAGCGATCCGGCGAGGCCGCGATCGGTCGTGATCACGATGATCGCGGCACGACGGACCGGGCGCCGCGCGAGGAGCGGGTCGATCTCCTCCGACAGGCCGGCTGCTCCGGCCACGCGGCGCAGGGCGTCCTCGAGCTCATCCGAGTACGGACGCGCGGCCAGGATGGAGTCCTGCGCGCGCTTCATGCGCGACGCGGCCACCATCTCCATCGCCCGCGTGATCTGGGCGATGTTGCGGACCGATCCGATCCGCCCGCGGATGTCCTTCAGGCTCGGCATCTAGCTGGAGCGCTCCTCGGTCCGCTCCGCGGCGGCCGCGGCCTTCTTGCCCTTGCCGGCCTTCTTCGCGCTCCCGGCCTTCTTCGCGCTCCCGGCCTTCTTCGTCGACTTCGGCTTCGGCTTCTTGACCGTGTCAGCCTTCTCGGCCGGGACGGTCTCGGCAGCGGGCTCCGTGGACCCAGCGGCGGCTGGGGCTTCTGCCTCGGCTTCGGTGGCCGCTCCGGCGTCCGCCTGGTCGCCATCGGCCTCCGGCGCGGGCGCGGCGGCGTCGTCATCGGTCGTGCCGTACCCGCCCTGGCGCTTGAACTCGGCGACCGCCTTCTCGAGCGTGGCGACCGTCTCGTCGGAAAGGACCTTGTCGTTCGCGATCGTCGGGAGGAGATCCTCGTACCCGGACTCGAGGTGCCGGTACAGGCCGGACTCGAATTCGGCGATCTTCGGGGTCTCGACGTCGTCGAGAAGGCCGATCGTCGCCGCCCAGATGATGACGACCTGCTTCTCGACCGGCAGCGGCTCGTACTGCGGCTGCTTGAGGATCTCGGTCGTCTTCTCGCCGCGGGTCAGCTGGTCGCGCGTCGCCTTGTCGAGGTCCGAGCTGAACTGCGCGAAGGCGGCGAGCTCGCGGTACTGGGCGAGGTCGATGCGCAGCTTGCCGGCGACCTGGCGCATCGCCTTGATCTGGGCGGCGCCGCCGACCCGCGACACGCTGATGCCGGCGTTCACCGCCGGCCGCTGGCCCTGGTTGAAGAGGTCCGATTGAAGGAAGATCTGGCCGTCGGTGATGCTGATCACGTTCGTCGGGATGTAGGCGGACACGTCGCCGGCCTGCGTCTCGATGATCGGCAGCGCGGTGAGCGACCCGCCGCCGTTCTCCTCGTTCAGGCGCGCGGCGCGCTCGAGCAGGCGCGAGTGCGAGTAGAAGATGTCGCCGGGGAACGCCTCGCGACCGGGCGGGCGGCGCATGAGGAGCGACACCTGCCGATACGCCCACGAGTGCTTCGACAGGTCATCGTAGACGCACAGGGCGTCGCGCCCGGCATCCATGAACTCCTCGCCCATCGCGACGCCGGCGTACGGGGCAAGGTACTGGAGCGGGGCCGGGTCGGACGCGCCGGCGAAGACGACGATCGTGTGCTCCATCGCGCCGGACTCCTCGAGCTGCGCGACGACCTGCGCGACCGTCGACTGCTTCTGGCCGATCGCGACGTAAATGCAGATCAGGTCCTGGCCCTTCTGGTTGATGATCGTGTCGATCGCGATCGCCGTCTTGCCGGTCTGGCGATCGCCGATGATGAGCTCTCGCTGGCCGCGGCCGATCGGGATCATCGAGTCGATCGCCTTGATGCCGGTCTGCACCGGCGTGTCGACGGGCTGGCGCACGATGACGCCCGGAGCGATGCGTTCGATCGGTCGCGTCTTCGTCGTCTCGATCGGGCCCTTCCCGTCAAGCGGCTCGCCGAGCGGGTTCACGACGCGGCCGATGAGCGCATCACCGACCGGCACCTCGACGATCCGCCCGGTCGTCTTCACCTGGTCACCCTCGGAGAGCGACGTGTAGTCGCCCAGGATCAGGGCGCCGACCGTCTCCTCCTCGAGGTTGAAGGCCATGCCCATGATCCCGTTGCCGAAGTCGAGCAGCTCCTGCGCGAGCGCGCCGGAGAGGCCGTAGACCTGGGCGATGCCGTCGCCCACCTCGACGATCGTCCCGACGCCACTGACGTCGGCACCCTCGTCGAATCCCTTGATCTCGTTGCGAATGATCGACGTGATCTCGTCGGATCTGATCGCCATCGGTTCCTCTTTCTCTTGCCTAGACGGCGGTCAGCCGCGCCCGCAGCCGCGCGAGGCGGCTCCGCACGCTGGCGTCGTAGAGCCGGTCGCCGATGCGCACGGTGATGCCACCGATCAGCGCCTCGTCGACCAACTCGTTGATCTCGATCTCGTCCCCGGTGAGCTGCGCCAGCCGGTCCCTGACCGCTGCGCGCTGTGCCTCCTCGAGCGGGAGCGCCGTGCGGATCTCCGCCAGCGCGATGCCGCGCTCGCGACGGACGAGCTCCCGGAAGTGCTCGAGCATGCGGCCGATCGCCCCGGGACGCCCGCGGCGGATCATCAGCAGCACGAGGCTGAGCGGCTCGGCAGTGACGTCGCCCACGACTCGCCGCAGAACGCGCTCCTTGTCGGCGAACGCGACCGCGGGGTGCTCGACGAGCGCGCGGAGGCCATCGTTGGACAGCGCGTCCTCGAGACGGGCAAGATCACGCTCCCATGCGTCGAGTGTGCCGTCGTCACGGCCGAGCCCGAAGGCGGCCTCGGCGTAGCGTCGCGCGGCAGTCTCGCGTCGTGCCATCGCTCAGTTCCGCTCCTGCCTGGTGCCAGAGCCGGCGGGTACGTCGGACAGGAACTCCTCGACGAGGCGACGCTGGGTGGGGCCGTCCATCTCGGAGCGAACGAGCTTGCCGGCCGCAGCGAGCGCGAGGTCGGCGACCTGCGAGCGCAGCTCCGCCATCGCCCGGTCCTTCTCGGCGACGATCTCCTCGCGAGCGCGAGTCGTGACCCGCTCGGCCTCGGTGCGCGCGTCGTTCAGGATCTCGTTCCGCGCATCCTCGGCGATCTTGTTCGCTCGAGCGAGCATCTCCGCGGCTTCCTTGCGCGCCTCGGCGACGGCCGCCTCGCGCTCGGCACGGGCGAGCTCGCGGTCACGAGCCGCGGCCTCGGCGTCCTCCAGCCCCTTCTCGATCTTCGAACCGCGCTCGTCCATGCGCGCCAACAGCGGCTTGAACAGGAAGCGATTGAGGATGTAGAGAAGCAGCAGGAAGTTGAGGACCTGGAATCCGAGGCTGACCCAGTTGACGTCGAACGCCTCGATGAGGGCTTCCACCTACCAGCGTCCTAGGTGAACAGGATGAGCAGGCCGATGACGAGCGCGTAGATGGCGACGGCCTCGGTCAGGGCCAGGCCGAGCACGTACGGCACGAACAGCGCGCCGGCCGCCTCGGGATTGCGGCCGAGCGCCTCCATCGCCTTGCTCACGCCGAGACCCAGGCCGATGCCCGGTCCGAGCGCGCCAAGGCCGATGGCCAGTCCAGCGGCAAGGGGTGTCAGATCCACGTGTGAGGTTCCTCCTGGTGCTCTTCGTGTGGGGAGAGCGTTCCCATGGTTGCGGTGCTCCGAATCAATGGGGCAGTCAATGCGCGCCGGCCCGCAGCGCCACGTCGTCCGCGTCGTGGCCGTGGGACTCGGCGCCCTCGTCGTGGCCACCACCGTGTCCGGCGGTGGCCAGGGTGATGTAAGTCAGCGTCAGCAGCGCGAAGACGAGCGCCTGCACCGCGCCGAAGATCATCTCAAGGCCGAGGAAGGCCACGGGAACGATGGCGAACGTGAGGGCCAGCATGACCGCCAGCAGGATCTCGCCGGCGAACACGTTGCCGAAGAGTCGCATCGACAGGCTGATGATGCGGCTGAGCTCGCTGACGATATGAATCGGGGTCATGAGCGGCGTCATGTACGGCGGGTTGGCGACGAAGGTCTCCTTCAGGTAGCCCTTCACGCCGTTCGCGCGGATGCCCCAGCCCACGAACAGGACGAAGGCGATGAGCGCCAGTGCCAGCGTGAAGTTCAGGTCGGCCGATGCGGGCCGGATGATCGGCACGACCACGTCGTGACCGTTTTCGACGGTGTGGACGCCTATCGTCCCGACGCCCGGCAGCAGGCCGACGTAGTTCGAGAAGAGCACGATGATGAAGATCGCCAGGACCGGCGGCAGGATGGAACGCCAGCGGGTCTCGTGCTGCCCGCGCACGATGCCGCCCAGGAACTCCACCGGGAACTCCAGCAGCGACTGCAGCCGGCTGGGCACGACCGCGTGGTTGCGCGAGGCCCACCACGCCAGCGACGCCAGCAGCACGAACACGATCAGTGATCCGACCATGCTGTTCGTGACGGCGATGGGCCCGATGTGGAACAGCGTCTCCGCCTTGATCGCGACGTGGATCAGGCTCTCGCTGTGTCCACCCGTTTCCTCTGGCACGCAGGATCCTCTTCGTGTGCTAGCGCGAGTTCATCTGGCGTCGGGCCACGTCCCAGATGGAGTACATCGCGGCGCCGATGCCCACCGCCACCCCGATCAGGGTGAACAGCGGCGAGGTGTTTGCCCAGTTGTCGAGCAGGACGCCTGCTACGACACCGATGACGACCGAAAGACCGAGTCGCATTCCCAGGTCGAGCACCATTCCCCATTGCGGGGGGCGTGCGACCGGACCGGGTCTGCCCTCACGTCCGTTCGGTTGTCGATTGCTCATGTTGCTCCGCTCCGGGACCGCCCGCGACATCCTCGCCACGCAGTCGGGCCATGTTGGTCGTGATGAACCAACGAAGCCAGAAAGCGGTGACGAGCGTGCCGATCGCGAGGCCACTCAACACGAAGAGGGGCGAGGTCCCCAGACTCCCGTCGACGACGAGACCGGCGATCACTCCTCCCACCAGCGGCAGGGCCACGATGAGCGTCACCTGGGCCAGCACTCTGCCGGGCCCGAAGCTCTGCCGGTGTTGTGTCATGTTCGAGTTCGACTCACAGCGGTCGGACGCCGCGAGTATAGCCGAGGCTCCCTGATCGTGCCCATTCGAGGGTTGCCGCCCGGTTGCGGCCCCCGCCTGGGTCAGGCGGGAACGTCGGCCGTCGAACGGGTGGCCGGCAGCCCCGGGACCGGGAAGCGGTCGGCGATCGCGGCGACGCCGCGACGAATCTCCTCCTGCGCGGCGGCGTCACCACGGGCCGCGATGCCGTCCACGATGAGCCGGGCGATCTCGCGCATCTCCTCCTCGCCCATGCCGCGCGACGTGACGGCGGGAGTCCCGACGCGGATGCCGGAGCCGATCATCGGCTTCTCGGGGTCGTACGGGATCGTGTTCTTGTTCACCGTGATGCGGACCTCGCCCAGGGCCGCATCGGCCTCCTTGCCGTTCACGCCGAGGGGTCGAACGTCGACGAGCATGAGGTGGTTGTCGGTGCCGCCCGAGATGATGCTGGCGCCGGCATCGGCGAGGGAGGCCGCGAGGACGCGGGCGTTCGCGACCGTCCGCTCCTGGTCACGACGGAACTCGTCGCTCATCGCCTGCTTGAACGAGACGGCCTTCGCGGCGATGACGTGCATGAGCGGCCCACCCTGGAGACCCGGGAAGACGCTCTTGTCGATCGCCTTCGCGTACTCCTCGCGGCACAGGATCATCCCCCCGCGCGGGCCGCGCAGGGTCTTGTGGGTCGTCGTCGTGACGACGTCGGAGTGCGGGATCGGCGACGGATGCACGCCCGCCGCCACGAGCCCGGCGAAGTGGGCCATGTCGGTCATCAGCAGGGCGCCGACCTCGTCCGCGATCGAGCGAAACGCCTCGAAGTCCCAGAAGCGCGGGTAGGCGGTCGCCCCGGTCACGATCATCCTCGGCCTGCGCTCGCGCGCGAGCGCCCGAACCTCGTCCACGTCGATCAGGTGCGTCTCGCGGTCGACGTGGTACGGCACGAAGTCGTAGTACTGCCCGGAGAAGTTGACCGGCGAGCCGTGGGTCAGATGCCCGCCCTGGTCCAGGGAAAGGCCGAGCACGGTGTCGCCGCGCTCGAGCAGCGCATGGAAGACCGCCATGTTCGCCTGCGCCCCGGCGTGCGGCTGGACGTTCGCGTGCTCGGCGCCGAAGAGCTCCTTCGCACGGTCGCGGGCGAGGTTCTCGGCGACGTCGACGACCTCGCAGCCGCCGTAGTAGCGCCGTCCGGGATAGCCCTCCGCGTACTTGCCGGTCAGGACCGTGCCCATCGCCTGGAGCACGGCGAGCGACGGGTAGTTCTCTGACGCGATGAGCTCGAGGTGCGAGCGGGTACGCTCCTCCTCGTCGCGAACGACCTGCGCGACCTCGGGATCTTCGGTTTCCAGCGACGCCCAGAGGTCCATGCCGGTCAGTGTAATGCGCGTGCTCGCCCCCTTGCGCCACCGGGAGGCGACACCGTCGACGGCTCGGTGATAATGCGCGCAACACCACGGAGGGAGGACGCACGAACCGATGGAGCTCTATCCCTGGATCGTGTTCATCCATGCAGCCGCGCTGCTGCTCTTCTTCATCGCCCATGGGGCCTCGATGGCCGTCGCCTTCCGAGTGACGCGGGAGCGGGATCCGGCACGCGTTCGCGCGCTGCTCGACCTCTCGGCATGGTCGGTCACCCTGTGGCCGTCGATCGCCTTCATCATCGGCCTTGCGGCCGGCATCGCGGCGGGGATCATGGGCGACCACTTCGGACGGCTGTGGATCTGGCTCTCGCTCGTCCTGCTCATCGTCGTGAGCGGCGTGATGACGCCGATGGTGGCGATGCGCTTCAACGCCGTCCGTGCCGCTGCCGGCATCGCCGTCACATCACCGTTCTCGCGGCGCCCACCCGCCGAGCCTCCGGCTCTCGACGAGGCGGAGCTGCACCGCCTGCTCGACGCGTGGAACCCGATCCCGACCGCCGCGATCGGGCTTGGCGCCTTCCTCGTCATCCTGTGGCTCATGTTCTTCAAGCCGTTCTGACCCGGCCGTCGGGGTCGATCGAAACCTCCTGCCCATCCCGCAGCTCGCCGAGCCGCTCGCCCGGGAGAACGACGACGGGCACGCGCACGCCGTAGAGTTCCTCGGCCACGGCGGCACCGATCGAGAGGATGAGGTCCGGCGCGCCAAGGAGGATGGCGGCGGGCGCGACGCCCGCCCGGACCGCCTCGGCAAGGACCGATGCGGACGACGACGAGCCGCGCCCCGAGGGCATGACGAGCACGCGGCCGGCGAGGTTCACGCCGTGCTGCGGGTGATGCGCGTCGATGAGATCGCCGGTCGCCGGATCCATCCCGCCCCACAGGCTCAGCCCCTCGCGGAGGACCAGCGCGCGCCCGACGATCCCGGTCACGACCCGCACCATGCCCTGTCATCTCGGACGACGCGACCGGCGACGGCCGACTCGATGCACTCCTCGGTCGAGCCGAAAACGACCCGGGCGCCGACGTTGCCGGGCGCGTAGTACGCCCACTTGCCCGAGTCGGTCATCGTCGAGCCGCCGGCCTCGCGCAGGATCGGCGCGATGTAGCTGCACGTGTCGACGAGAAGCTCGATGCCCGACGCACGGAGCGCCCGCGCCGCGGTGTCAGCCTGCGCGAGCGTGTCGCGCCCGGTCGAGACGAGGCACTCGACCTCGGGATGAACCCGCCGGCCACGAAGCAGCGTGACGTAGCGCTCGAGCTCGGCGAGGGAGGCGTGCGGCGTCCCGAGCGAGACCGCGGCGAGGCCGTCGCCGGCCGCCGTCGTCAGCTCGTCGCGCACCGCGCGGAGGTCGTCGAGGTGGACGAGCTCGACCGACGGCGGCGTCCCGTGCTGCAGCGCCTCGTCCAGGGTGGGCGCCTCGGGTGTCGATCCGACGACGTGGAACATCGCGACCGATCCGGACGACGCCGCGGCCGCGCCGAGCGCCTTGAGACGGTCCTCCGACTGGCCGGGGGGCAGGCCGTCGATGGCCGCGACCGCCGAGCCGGCGCGCCGGCCGAGGACGATGCCGAGGAGCGGGAAGAGGAGGTCGGCGTCGCGCAGGCGCACCGGCACGTCGGGCGCCAGGCGCAGGACGAGCGTCGCGCGGCGCGCATCGGTCCGATGCAGGCCGGCGTCCGGGACGCGACCGGTGATCGCCGCCGCAATGTCGATGAAGTCGCCGTACCGGTTCGTGCGCGCGCCGAGCACCGAGTTGCAGAAGGCGATCGCATTCGACTCGCCCCACGCCACCTGCTCCCCGAATGACGGCCGGGCATCGGCCAGCTGGTACGGGGCGCACGTGAAGGTCGGACGCGCGCCGAGCGACCGGTATCGGTCCATGAGCCGGCGGCCGCGCTCGGCCATGCCGGGGTCGCCCCGGTACAGCTCCGGGTGGAGGAGGTCGACCGCCCCAACGTTCAGCGTCGTCGGCACGCGGACGGCGGCGCCGCCGTCCACGAGGCGCTGGACGAAGTCGAGGCTTGCCTCGCCGTGATCGAGGCACGAGTCGACGTGGGCCCGCGTGACGTCGATGAGGCGCGACGCGCCGGTCACCTCGGCCGCGCGCAGCACGAGACGCATCGCGAACGCCGCGCCGTCGCCATGCCGCCCGTCGAGGAGCTCGCGGTCGCGCGCGCCCAGCTCCAGGCTCAGCCGCGCGCCTCCTCGGCCTCGATGCGCGCGATCTTCTCGATGCGCGGGACGTGCCGTCCGCCGGTGAACTCGGCCTCGAGGAACGCGCGCATGCAGGCCCGGGCAACCTCGATGCCGACGATCCGTGCCCCGAGCGCGAGGACGTTCGCGTCGTTGTGCTCCCGACCGAGACGCGCGGTCACCGGGTCGGCGGCCTCCACGCAGCGGATGCCGCGGATCTTGTTCGCGACGATCGCCTCGCCGGTCCCGGATCCCCCGAGCACGACGCCGCGCTCGAAGTCTCCCTTCGCCACCGCCCGGGCGACCGGCGCGATGAGGTCCGGGTAGTCGACCGGCTGCGTGTCGAACGTCCCGAAGTCGCGGTACTCGATGCGCAGCTCGTCGAGCAGCGTGCAGAGGTCGCCCTTCAACTGGAAGCCCGCGTGGTCGGAGCCGATGGCGACGCGCATGGCGTGGAGTGTACGCGTGGCCATCGGCTCGTGACCGCCATGCCCGGCCGCTACCCGGTCAAGCGACCTCGACGATCGTCGCCAGCCGATCCCGCGAGACCGGACCGGGCCGAAGGACGACCGCCGGCGTGAGGGAGCAGTCGATGACGGTCGACGCCACGCCGCCCGGCACGGGGCCGCCGTCGACGACCGCGGCGAGTCCCTCGCGACTCGTGGCGAAGGCGATCTGCACCTCGTCGGCACCGAGCGTGTCGGGCTGACCGGAGATGTTCGCGCTCGTCGCGTACAACGGACCGGCCGCGCGAACGAGCGCGAGGGCCACCGGGTGGTCGGGCGCACGGTACGCCTGGCTCCCGCCCGCCGCCAGGGGCAGAACGATCGTGAGCGCCCCGGGCCAGAGCGCGGCGGCGAGGGCGCGCGAGCGATCGTCGGCAACGGCCCCGGCGGCGACGGCCTGGTCGAGGTCCGCCACGAGCATCGGGATCTGCTTCTCGGGCGGCCGCCGCTTCAGGGCGAAGAGCGCATCGATGCGCTCGGGATGCGAGGTGGCGACCCCGACGCCGTAGACCGTGTCGGTCGGGAAGGCGACGACGGCGCCCTCGCTGAGGAGCTCGGCCGCGCGCGCGATCCCCGCCGGCGTCGAGGCGAGCAGATCGGTCATCGAAGCTGCACGCGAACGACCCGATCCAGGCCGGCGAGGTCGGGGACGATCGAGACCGTCGCGCCGTCGGGCGCCAGGGCCCGGATGGCGTCGACCTGATCGACCCCGATCTCGAGCAGGACGGCCGCCCCTCGGGCGGCTCGCACCGTCACGTCGGACAGGAGGCGGCGCAGCAGGTCGAGCCCGTCGGGTCCACCGTCGAGCGCGATCCGCGGCTCGTGGCCGAGCGATCCGCGGTGGGCATCGACCTCGTCGCTCGACACGTACGGCAGGTTCGCGACAACGACGTCCGGCGCGGGCACCGACCCGCCGGCCGGGGCGAGCAGGTCGGCGCAGGCCAGGCTCACGAGCGGCTCGACGCCGTGGGCGGCGAGGTTCTCCGCGGCGAGCTCGAGCGCGTCGGGGGACACGTCGCTGGCGATGAGCGACAGCCGGCCGAGGCTCAGCGACTGGCGGAAGCGGAGGGCGAGGACGACCGACACCGCGCCGGATCCGGTCGCGACCTCCCAGGCGACGACCGGCGCGCCGTCCCGGGCGAGGCGCCCGGCGATCTCCGCAATCGCCGCCTCCGCGAGGAGCTCGGTCTCTGGCCGCGGGATGAGGGCGCGGGCATCGGTCCGGATGCGGAGCGAGCGCCACTCCTTGAAGCCGCGGATGTACGCCACCGGCTCGCCGCCGGCTCGGCGTGCGAGCACGGCCTCGAAGTCGTCAGCCGCGGCGAGCGGCTCGTCGGAGTGCGCCAGAAGCCAGGATCGCTCGCTCCCCATGACGTGGGCGAGCAGGACCTCCGCGTCCAGGCGCGCCGTCGGCGACTCGGCCGCGCGCAGCCGCCGCGCTCCATCGAGCAGCGCGTCGCCGATCGTCCGGTCAGGCAGAGGCATCGTCACCGAGGTCCTCGAGGCGGCGCTGCTGATCGGCCTCGATGAGCGGCTCGATCACCCGATCGAGGTCGCCCTCGAGCAGGGCGGGCAGGTTGTGGACCGTGAGCCCGATCCGGTGGTCCGTGACGCGGTCGTCTGGGACGTTGTACGTCCGGATCTTCTCTGACCGCTCCCCGGTGCCGACCTGCGACCGGCGCTCCTCGCCGCGCTCGGCGGCCTGCCGCTCCTGCTCGGCCTCGAGCAGCCGGGCGCGCAGGACGCTCATCGCCTTCGCGCGATTCTTGTGCTGGCTCTTCTCGTCCTGGATCGCGACGACCATGCCGCTCGGCAGGTGCGTGATCCGCACGGCCGAGTCCGTCGTGTTGACGCTCTGGCCGCCGGGGCCGCTCGACCGATACACGTCGACGCGCAGGTCCTTGTCGTCAATCTTCAGCTCGACCTCGTCCGCCTCCGGCAGCACCGAGACCGTCGCCGTCGAGGTGTGGATCCGGCCCTGCGTCTCCGTCGACGGCACGCGCTGCACGCGGTGCACGCCCGACTCGAACTTCAGCCGCGAGTACGCGCCGTCACCGCGCACCTCGGCGATGATCTCCTTGAACCCGCCCGCGTCAGACTCCGAGCTCGTCATGACCTCGACCTTCCAGCGCCGCCGCTCGGCGTAGCGGCCGTACATGCGGTAGAGGTCGGCCGCGAAGAGCGAAGCCTCCTCGCCGCCGGTCCCGGCGCGCACCTCCACGATCACGTTGCGATCGTCGTTCGGGTCACGCGGCACGAGCTGCCGGCGCAAGACGGCCTCGAGCTCCGCAGCGCGCGCGGTCAGGCGCTCGCTTTCCTCGCGCGCCATGGCGCGCATCTCCTCGTCGGGATCGCCGGCCATCGACCGCAGCTCGTCGAGCTCGGCCAGGGTCGAGCGCCACTCGCGCAGGCCGCTCACGATCGGCTCGAGGCGGGACAGCTCGCGTCCCAGCTCAGCGAAGGCCGCCGCGTTCGACGCCGCCTCGGGCATCGAAAGCTGGCGGCTGATCTCCTCGTAACGGGCTTCCAGCTCGGCGAGCCGGTCGATCATGCCTTCGCGGCGCTGGCCGCCTCGCGGTCCGAGGCGAGGCACGACTCCAGGCTGGCGATGCTCACCTCGAGCATCGAGCGGTCGGGGGGCCGCGTCGTCAGCGACTGCAGCCACAGCCCGGGAGCGTAGAGCGCTCGCACGACCGCGCTGCCGTAGTGCCGGGCGCCGAACCGCACGAGCTCGTACGCGACGGCGGCGATGAAGGGCACGAGCACGATCCGGCTCAGGAAGAGGGCCCAGAGGGGGACGTCGGTCCGCGGCACGAGGCTGAAGAAGAAGATGCTGATCACGACGACGATGAGGATGAACGTCGTGCCACAACGCGTGTGGGCGGTCCCGAACGCATCGACCTCGTCAGGCGTGAGGGGCCGATCGGCCTCGTAGGCGCTGATCGCCTTGTGCTCGGCGCCGTGGTACGCGAACACGCGCTTGATGTCCGGCATGAGGCCGATGGCGGCGATGTAGGCGACGAAGATGGCGAGCCGGATGACGCCCTCGACGGCATTGGCCAGGTAGTCGTTGTTCGTCGCCTCCTCGGCGAAGGTCGACAGGAAGAGCGGGAGGACGAAGAAGAGGCCGATGGCGAAGCTGAGGCTGAAGAGCATCGTCAGCGCGATCGCGCCCCGGCCGAGCTCGATGTCCTCGCCCTCCGCCGCGATCGATGCCGAGCGCATGAGCATGCGGGTCCCGATGACGAGCGTCTCGTACAGGAGGAACATGCCGCGCAGGAACGGGATCCTGATCAGCCGCCGATCGGCCGAGAGCGCCGCCGGGAGCGGCTCGGCCATCGTCACGATCTCACCCGATGGCGGTCGGACGCTCATCACGACGGTCGTGCGGCCACGCATCATCACGCCCTCGATGAGGGCCTGCCCGCCGTAGAAGAAGTCGGGCATCCGGAACCGGCGCCGGCCCGAGGCATCGGTGACGGCACCGATGACGAGCGGCCCCGCCGCGATGAGCAGCTCGGGGACGAGGAAGAAGAGGTGGGGCGCCAGGTGCGCCGGCCACCGGGTCCGGCGAGCCGGGCGCGATCGGCTGATCAGCGGAGCGAGCGCTCGAGGCGCTTCTGGAATCGCTCGACCTGGCCGGCCGTGTCCACGATGTTCTGCGTGCCGGTGAAGAACGGATGGCACTTGTTGCAGACCTCGACCTGGATCGAGTCGGCCGTCGATCCGACGGTGAACGTATTGCCGCACCCGACGCAACGTACGTGCGCCTGGTGGAAGGTTGGATGGATGTCGGCTCTCATGGGAATGATGCTCCGGCGCGTCAGGCGGACGGGAACTCGGCCGCCTCGATGCTGACGCGCTTCTTGCTGCGCGTGGCGTGGACGAATCGGACCTTGCCGTCGGCGGTGGCGAAGAGCGTGTAGTCCCTGCCCATCCCGACGTTCTCGCCCGGATGGAACGTGCTGCCACGCTGGCGGACGATGATCGTCCCGGCCCGGACGAGCTGTCCATCACCGCGCTTGACGCCGAGTCGCTTGCCGGCGCTGTCGCGCCCGTTCTTGCTGGACGAGCCAGCCTTCTTGTGTGCCATCGGTTACTCCTCGGACTCGGCCTTCGCGGCCGCCGGCTTGCGCGTGCGCTTCGGCTTCTCG
>DATKDB010000101.1:0-17721 GCA_035512895.1 Binatia bacterium
ACGAGCCCGAGGGCCGTGTACGAGGCCCCCGCCACGACGACGCCGGACGCCAGGCTGGCGACCGCCGCCGAGGACCAGATCATGCCGTCGGCGATGCCCTGGACGCGCGTCCGCTCCCCGAGCGCGAGGCCCCGGGTCAGCATGGCCGAGCCGGCCACGAAGCCGAGGTTCCATCCATAGCCGAGCAGGAAGAGGGCGAGCGTGAGGAGGAAGCCCCCGTCCGGCGGCGCGAGGGCGGCCATGAGCGCCGCGGCGGCGAGCGTCGCCATCCCCGTGGCGATGATCCGCGGGCTGCCGAACCGATCGGTCAGGCGCCCGGAGATCGGCGAGAGGGCGAACATGCCGAACGTGTGCGCCGAGAGGACGAGCCCGACCGTCGGGAGGCCATGGCCGTGATCGGTCAGGTGGATCGGCGTCATCGTCATGATCAGGACCATGACGACCTGTCCGGCCACGAGCGTGACGAGGGCGACGAAGACGACGGGGCGGCGCAGGAGCGCCAGGGCGGACGGCGCCCGGGTGCCGACGTCGCGCACGACGAGGGCGGAGGGATCGGCGAGCGCATACGGCTCCGGGCGCAGCAGGGCAAAGGCGAGGAGCACCGCCAGGCCGATGAAGCCGACGGTGAGGAGGTAGGCGCCGGCGAGCTCCGGCAAGCCGAGCGACCTCGCCACGGCGCCGGCCGGCGCGACGAGGTTCGGGCCGCTCACCGCGCCGATCGTGGCTCCCCAGACGACCATCCCGATCGCCGACGCGCGCCGCCCGGGCGGGACGAGGTCGCCGGCGACGTACCGGCCGAGGTTGGCGACGCCATTCGCGAACCCGGTCAGCGCGCTGGCGACGAGGAGCAGCAGGATCGACTCCGCCAGGACGGCCCCGACCGCGCCGATCGCGCCGACGAGCCCGACGAGCAGCCCGCCGATGATCCCCGCGCGGCGGCCGACGCGGAGCATGAGCCCCGAGAGAAACCCGGCGGCCGTCGCCGTGCCGAGCGTCGCGGCGGCGGTCGGGACGCCGCCGAGGGTCGCGTCACCCTGGATCTCGGCGGCCACGAGCGTGCCGACGGTGATCGCGGCGATGTACCCGGTGCTGCCGAGCGCGGAAATCGCGAAGAGCGTCCACTGCATGCGGCGGCGAAGCGCGGGAAGCGCCGCGGGGTCGATGCCCTTCGCGGTCTCGGCGGCCCGGGCGATCGCCGGTGCCCGGTCAGCCATCGACGTAACGCTCGAGGAACGGACGCAGCTGGAGACCGCTCGGCCGATGCGCCGCCGCCGCCGCGCGGCCGATCCACCGGTAATGCCAGGGCTCGTAGCCGAAGCAGGTCTCGGCCTCGGCCCCCGGCGGGTAGCTCATGACGAAGCCGTGCTCCCAGGCATGCGCGGCCATCCAGGCGCCCTCCGCCGACTCGGCGGCCCAGTCACCGAAGCGACCGGCCCAGCCCGGCGAGGTCGCGTCGATCGCCGTGCCGAGCTGGTGCTCGGAGTGTCCCGGCCGCGCCGTGCGCAGCAGCGCGCCCGAGGGACCCAGCCGGGCGACCCAGGCCTCGAACGTCGCCGCCTGGCCGGCGTAGGAGCGATACGCCGACTCGATCGTCACGACCAGTCCCACCGCCTCCCACGCCGAACGCATCGCGGCCAGGTCGTCGACGACGACCGCCCGGACGAGCTTCGTGCCCGAGCTGCCGGCCAGGCCGGCCGTCGAGGCCGGGACGAGGTCGTCCGGCGCGTAGCCGGGCGGGAGCGCGTACGTGCGGTCGAGTACGGTGAGGACGACATCGGTCGACGCCGGCGCGGCGAGGTCGCGGTCGGTGCAATGATCCGCGACGAGGGCGGCTCGGAGGTCGGCGACGAGGACGGGCTGGTCCGCGCGAGCCAGGGGCAGCCTCGCGACGAGGCGCTCCACGCCGGCGGAGCCGCGCGTCATCGTCGCCGCGCTGGGTCCGGTTGGCGCGGCCGCGGGTACCGGGTCCGGTGCGGCGGGGGTCGGCGTGGCAGGGGCGGCGCATGCGGCGAGGACGAGGACGAGGACGGCGGCGAGCCACGGGCGGGTCACGGTGCGAGCGCCTCGACCGTCGGGAGGTGCTCGGTGCCGCCGTCGGGCGCGAGCGGGATGATCGCGACGTGATCGGCCCCGGCCGCCCCAAGCTCGGCGAGCCGGCCGCGCGCCATCTCCGCCGTGCCGGTGGCCACCATGGCGTCGACGAGCCGGTCGCTGCCCGGCGGATCCCAGTCGGCCTCCCCGAAACCCTGGAGCTGCCATGACGCCTGATACGTGGGCGTGCGCAGGTACGGCGTCAGGTACGCCCGCGCGGCCTCGCGGTCGGACGCGTCGGCGAGCGCGACCGGCAGCGTCACGGCGAGCAGCGGCCGCTCGCCACTGGCGGCGGCATCGAGACGGTCGCGGATCCACGCCACGCGCTCGGGGGTGACGAGGTACGGGAAGGCGCCGTCGGCATCGGTGGCGGCCAAGTCGGTCATGCGCTCGCGCAGCGCGGCAACGAGGACCGGAGGCTCGGGGACGTCGGCCGTCGGCCCGCGGTAGATCGCCGATCGGTACGCGGCGAGGTACTCGCGCATTCGCGCCAGCGGTCGCTCGAACGCGTGGCCGCGCAGCTTGCCAGCGAGGTGCGGATGGCTCACGCCGAGCCCGAGGACGAATCGGCCCCCGGTCGCCTCGGCCAGGGTGAGCGCCCCCATGCGCGTCGCCTGCGCGTCGCGACCCCAGATGTTCACGATGCTCGTCCCGAGCGCCAGCGTCGTCCTCTCCGCGGCGAGCATCCCGAGGAACGTGAACGGCTCGCGACCAACCGTCTCGGGCACCCAGAGCACCCCGAACCCGAGCTCGTCGACGCGACGGGTGTACGCCCGCGCGTCGGCCGCGGCGAGGGAGTCGAGATGGCCCCAGACGCCGATGCGTCCGGGATCGAGACGGGTCACGGACCGATGCTACCCGGCCGCGTCGAACCGATAGCGCAGGAAGAGCTCGTCGTCGTGGCGGAGGACGCTGACGAGGTGGCCGCGACGGGGCTGCCGCGCGTACGGGGAGCCGCCGCCGATCGGGGCGATCATCGGCAGGGCGTCGGTGGCGAGCAGCTGCGCGCCGATCGTCCAGTACAGCTCGTCGATGAGCCCGGCCTCAAGGAAGCCGGCGTTGACGTGCGGTCCCCCCTCGAGGAGGAACGAGCGGATGCCGCGCTCCGCCAGCCCAGCGAGCACCCAGTCGGGCGCCGGACGCTCGTCGGGGGCCCGCAGCAGCTCGGTACCCGCGGGCACCTCGTCGAGCGGGTTGTCACGGCCGACGACGACGATGCGCGGCTCGTCACCATCGAACCAGCGCGCGTCGGTCGGGATTCGCTCCGAGCCCGCGATGACGACGCCGGTAGGGTTCGGCGGCCGGCCCTCGGCGACGCGCCGTGCGGAGAGGTCGTCCCCGACCCGCAGCCAGACACCAGTGGCGCGCAGTGTGCCCGCCCCGCTGCCGACGGCGTCGAACGCCGCGCGGTAGATCCGCATGAGCCGCCGATCGGCCAGGCTGCCCAGCCCCTCGGCGGTGCCCTCGAGCTGCGCTCGGCCGTCGATCGTCGTCACCATGTTCACGGCGACGAGCGGACGCCCGGGCGGCGCCGCGCCCGGCGCGAAGCCCGCCATGGCGGCATCGAGGGCGAGATCGAGCGCCGGGTCGGGCCAGAGGCGATCGACGCGATACGGGGCGTCAGGCATCGGCCGATCCTACCCCGGACTCACATCGTCAGGACTCGAACGGCCTGTGCTCCTCGGCGGCCGCGAGCTCGTCAGCGTCGTAGGCGATCTCGATCTTTGCCGACGTGAGCCGCGTCACGGCATCGGCCGGGACGACTCGCGTCGTGCCGTCCCGGTACGGGTTCACGGCGACGCCGTGGAAGATTCCCTCCGTCTCCGTGCCGAGCATGGCGGAGACGCGTCCGAGCTCCTCGCCGTCCGGCCCGACGACGAGCGTATCGGCCTCGACGTAGCTCCAGGCGACCGGGTCGTCGGGGCCCGGCAGGTCGAGCTCAGCGGCCTTCGGCTCACCCGGGCCGCCGGTGTCGCCGGCCGAGCTCCCCGGAGGCAGCTTGTCCATCTCCGGCTCGATGCCCCCCTTCATGCCCGGGTCGTCGATGGCACCCGGCTGCCGGTCGAAATCGGTCATGCGCCTCCTCACCGCACGAGCGGTGCCACCGTCAGTCCGCGCGATCCTCCCCGTCCGTGCGGACGGCGTCGAGGTGCCGGCGATCGTCGTCCTGCCGGCGCTGGGCCTGGAGCTGTGTCTTGGGGTCAAGCGCGGATGATCGGGGCGTACGTGGCTGCCTCCCCGAGGCTGTGCCGAGGGCCGGGCTGAAGCCAGTTCAGGAACCGGATCACCGAGCGAAGGACGCGATTCATGTTGCCTACCGGTGCGTGGATCCAGCCTACGCCCGTCAGTCAAAGAGCCGCTCGAGGTGCCACGTGCCGCGGATCTCGTCGAGGAAGATCACCGCGAGCAGCCCGGAGCGGGTGACGACCTTGTAGCAGGCGCGGGCGACCGGCTCCCGCCACCAGCCATCGTCGACGCGCCATCGGTTGCAGACCCCGAGCTCGCCGTGATCGGTGCCGTCCATGCGCAGGCGCACGGGCATGCCAAGCGCATCGGTGTCGACCTGGACGAGGGGATGGTCCTCGTAGCGCCGTGTCATTCGTTGATCTCCACGAGCCGTGACCGATGCTCGGGCAGCCCCGCGGTCGGCCGCTCGTCGACGGCACGCCAGAGCCGGCCCTCCCCGAACCGATGCCGGATCCGCTCGAGCGACCAGCGCAGCTCCTCCCAGCGTCCGGCGCGCGCCTCGAAGGCCGGCAGCTGGCGCGTGACCGGGTCGCCCAGACGATCGAAGGCGAGCGCCAGCGATCCGACGCGTGGCTCGTCCCCATCCCGCAACACGCGGGCGCGGGCGGCCGCCTCCACGCGCGAGAGGAGCAGGCGGGCGATCCAGTCCGGCTCGAGCGCCGGCTGCGGGAACGGCTGCTCCACGCGAAGGGCGGGCGCGTCCTCCAGGCGCAGCACGAGCGTCGCGCGACCGGGAGCGAGATGCCGCTCGCGGAGCCGATCGCACAGCTCGGCAGCCACGCGGCGCAGGGTCAGCCCCACCGCGCCGACCCCGTCGAGCGACGTCTCGAAGGTCACGCCCGCCTGGACCCGTTCCGGGCGCCGGCGCGGGACGAGCGGCCGCGGGTCATCGCCGCGGGCGAGGGCCTGGAGCCGCTCGCCCGCGGCGCCGAACTGGGCGCCGACGGCCGAGCGCGGCAGGGCGGCGAGCTGCCCCATGCTCGTCAGCCCGAAGAGCCTGAAGCGCTGTCGCATCGCCGCGTCAGCGGGAAGGAGGGTCAACGGCAGCGCGCGCAGCTCGTCGCGGTCGATGACGCGGAACGCGGCGGGGGCACCGGGACGCTCGACGCGCGCGAGCCGGGCGGCGAGCGTCGCCAGCCAGCGGTTGTCGCCGATCCCGCAGCGCACGGTGAGCGGTCGAACGGCGCGCGTCAGCTGGACGGCCCGGGCGGCGATCCGTCGCTCCGGCCCCCACATCGGTCCCAGGCCGGTAACGTCGACGAGCGCCACGCCGATGTCGACCGTCTCCACCCGCGGGGAGAGATCGTCGAGCGCGTCGAGCATGCGCTCGAACGGGCGCGGGTCGGCCTCGGGCGCGCGCAGCTCGGGCCAGACGAGCGCGAGGAGCCGCATCAGGCGCTCACCACGTGCAGGGCCGCACGTTCCTCCAGTGGGCGAGGTCGCGCCAGCACCGTCACGAGCGGATCGAGGCGACGGCCCTCGCCGAACCACAGGTCGAGCTCCGCCGAACCACCGGCCAGCGCCCAGCGGTGCCGCTCGACGGTGGCGTGCACCCGCTGGCCCACGAGGTCGCGACCGATGACCAGCCAGGCGGACCGATGGAGCGCGACGCGCACCCCGGCGACGGCGCCGACGGAAGCACGCCCGGCGGGCGCCAGCACGAGCGCCGAGGTCGAGCCGGACCGCGCCAGGAGGAGTGCGAGCCGATCCAGGGCACGCCGCTCCGGCATACCGCGCGCGCCCAGGTCGAGGACGAGGACATCGATGAGTCCCGAACGCCCGAGCCAGGCGGCGAGCTCGATCGCCTCGGAAGGATCGCGCGGGCGACCGACGAGCAGCCACTCGAGGCCCACTCCCAGGCGCGCGGCCACGGCCGGATCGAGGGTGCCGTCGAGATCGAGCCAGGCGGTCAGGCCCCCCGCGGCCTGGGCGGCGGCCAGCGTGGTGAGCGCCAGGGTGGATGCCCCCCCGCCGGCCGGAGCGTCCAGGAGCATCAGCGCCCCCCGTGGCCAGCCGCCGGTGCCGAGCGCGGCGTCCAGCATCGAATGGCCGCTCGGGACCGATGGCCGCGCGTGATCAACCGGCGCCGGGTCGCTCCCCCGGCGCAGCCCGAGACCGCGTTCGCGGAGCGTCTCGAGGGCGTTCGCCAGTGCTGGCGAAACGGCGGCATCGGTCCTCATTGGACTCGTGATGATAGAACAGATGTTCTAGTGGGGGAAGAGGCAACCGCCTTTGCTATACTCGCCGCCGCGTCGAGCCGCCGATTCGTTGGGGATGTAGCTCAGCTGGGAGAGCACCGCGTTCGCATCGCGGGGGTCAGGGGTTCGAGTCCCCTCATCTCCACCACCCACGCTCCGCAATGAAAGATCAGCGGACCCGGCCCTCGCGCAGCGCCTCGACCGACTTCGCGATGCGGCGCTGCCGCGTCGCATCGGTCTTGGCTCCGGCGACCGACAGAACATGCCAGGACCGGTTGCTGTAGGACAATCCATCGAAGGTCGCCCGCGCCGCTGGCTCGGCATCGAGCGCGGCCGCGAGATCTTCCGGCACGCTCACCTCGCGGGGCTCCGTGTCGAGCTCGATCTCAACGTCCACCTCGTCGCCGCCGGCCACTCCCGCTCCCGCGCGATTCTCGGCGCTGAGACCGACCATGAAGATGCCGCCGACCACGGCCACGGTGCTGCGGTAGGTGAACCCGTTGATCGTCACCTTGACCGCCGGACGCTTGCCCGAGCCGAGGGCCCCGACGATCTCGGCCGGGATGTGGATCCCGGTGGCCGTCCTGCCGCTATGCTCGACCGTGGCGTGGAATCGCATGGGCCGATTGTGGCATCCGGAGACCCCGCTCGGTCCGGGAGCGCGGCAAAACTGGCCGGCACTTGCCTGCACAAGGCATCATGGGACGGCGAATGGCATGTAGCTGTGGTCCGAGGGGCCCGCGGCCCGCTCGCACGGCACTGAACTGAGGAGGTTGGTTCCATGTCTCGATCCGTCCTTTCCATCATCGGCCTCGTGATCCTCGCGCTCGTCGTCACAGCCTGCGGCGACCAGCCGCTGGCAACGACGTCGGCAGAGCCCGAGGCCACAACGGAGGCGCCCGAGGAGACCGCGGGCGAGGAGCCCGAGGAGACCGCGGGCGAGGAGCCCGCTCCGAGCGGTGGCCGCCTGGCGACCGTCCAGGACCGCGGCGAGCTCATCTGCGGCGTCAACGGCAGCGTTCCGGGCTTCAGCTTCCTCGGCGAGGACGGCAGCTACACCGGCTTCGACGCGGACTACTGCCGTGCCCTCGCCGCGGCCGTGCTCGGAGATCCCGAGGCGGTCGAGTTCCGCGCCCTCTCGACCGACCAGCGCGGTCCGGCCCTGCAGACCGGCGAGGTCGATGTCCTGATCCGCAACACGACCTGGACCGTCAGCCGCGACACCACATGGGGCCTCTTCGCCCCGACGACGTTCTACGACGGCCAGGCGATGATGGTGAACACGACCGCGGTCGACGCGACGACCCTCGAAGACCTCGAGGGCGCCACGATCTGCGTCCAGTCCGGGACGACGACCGAGCTGAACCTGACCGACCAGTTCCGCTCGCTCGGGATCGACTTCACGCCGCAGGTGTTCGCCGACGCCGACCCGACGTACGCAGCGTACGAAGAGGGCCGCTGTGACGCGGTCACGAGCGACCGATCGCAGCTGGTCGCGCGCCGCACGGCGTTCGCGAACCCCGGTGACCACGCGATTCTCGAGGCGGTCATGTCGAAGGAGCCACTCGGCCCCGTCGCGCCGCTCGGCGATGACGAGTGGTTCAACGTCGTGAAGTGGATGGTCTTCGCCACCATCGAGGCCGAGGAGCTCGGCATCGACTCCTCGAACGTGCAGGAGATGGTGGGGAGCGAGAACCCGGTCATCGCGCGCCTCCTCGGAGCCGACGGCGACCTCGGTCTCGGGCTCGAGCCCGACTGGGTCGTGACGACGATCGCCGCCGTGGGGAACTACGGCGAGATCTACGATCGCAACCTCGGCCCGGGCACGCCGTTCGACCTCGAGCGCGGGCTGAACAGCCTGTGGACCGATGGCGGACTGCTCTACGCTCCGCCGTATCGGTAGCCGGATCTGAGGCTCCGGGGCGGGATCCCTTCCGTCCCGGAGCATTCCGCCCACCGGCCCGATGACGCCGGAACCGCACACCGGTCACGCCACGGTCCCGCCGTGGCGCGACATCCGCGTCCTGAACATCGCGGGGCAGGTCGTCGTCATCCTCGTCGTCGGCCTCTTCGTCGCGTTCATCGCGCGCAACTTCCTGAGCGCAATGGACGAGCGCGGCCTCGGCTTCGGCTTCAGTTTCCTGGGCCGCACGGCGGGCTTCGACATCAGCGAGAGCCCGATCCCGTACGCCGCGACCGACACGTACGGCAAGGCCTTCCTCGTCGGCCTGCTCAACACGCTCTTCGTCAGCCTGGTCGGGATCATCCTGGCCACCGTCCTCGGCATCCTCGTCGGCGTCGCCCGGCTGTCGCCGAACTGGCTCGTGCGCCAGATCGCCTCGGGCTACGTCGAGCTGATCCGTAACACCCCTCTGCTCGTCCAGCTCTTCATCCTCTACTTCGCCGTCTTCCTGCACCTCCCCAGCGTCGGGCAGACGATCACTCTTCCGGGGTCGATCTACCTGAACCAGCGGGGGGTCTTCCTGCCCGGGCCGCAGCTGACCGATAGCTTCGGGGCGTGGGCGCTCTTCGTCGTGGCCGGGATCGTGGCGCTCATCGCGGCGCGGATGATCGCGACGCGGCTCGAGGAGGCCGGCCGGCCCACGCACCGCCTGCGCTGGCTGGGAGTGCTGGCGCTGCTCGTCCTGCCAGCCATCGGCTGGGTCGCCGTCGGCGGCGCGCCGATCACCACCGAGGCCCCAGTCCAGGAGCGTTTCAACTTCGTCGGCGGCCTCGGCCTCTCCCCGGAGTTCTCGGCGCTGCTCGCCGGGCTCGTGCTCTACACCGCCGGCTTCATCGGCGAGGTCGTGCGCGGCGGGATCCAGGCCGTCCGGCGCGGCCAGGTCGAGGCGTCGCGCGCGCTCGGGCTGAGCGAGGGCCAGACCCTGCGCCTCGTCGTCTTTCCGCAGGCCCTGCGCGTCATCGTCCCGCCACTGACGAGCCAGTACCTCAACCTCGCGAAGAACTCGAGCCTGGCCATCGCCATCGGCTATCCGGACCTCTTCAAGGTCGGTCAGACGATGGCGAACCAGACCGGGCAACCCGTGCCCGTGCTCGTCCTCATCATGGGCACGTACCTGGCGATCAGCCTCGTCACCTCGCTGCTCATGAACATCTACAACCGTCGGATCCAGGTCCTCGAGCGATGAGCCAGCAGGTGATGGGCGAGACGCTGCCTCCGCCGAAGAGCGTCATCGGCCCGATGGCGTGGCTGCGCGACAACCTGTTCTCGAGCTGGCTGAACAGCCTCTTCACCGTGCTCATGGCGGCCGCCCTCGCCTGGGTCGTGATCTCGATCGGCGGGTGGGCGCTGAACGAGGCGCGCTGGAGCGTCGTGACGAACAACCTGCGGCTCTTCCTCATCGGCCAGTACCCCGGCGACCAGGCCTGGCGCATCCTGCTCAACCTCGGGATCATCTCCCTGCTGGCCGGGCTCTCGGCCGGCGCCTACGGCCGCGCGACGCGCGCCATGGCGATGACGCTCTCCGCCTGTCAGCTCCTCCTCGCCGCGCTCGTGCTGGCGTCGCCCCTAGGCATCATCCCGGCCGGCGCGCTCGTCCTGAACGTCGCGGTGACGTGGATCGCCTTCGCCATCGGCCTGCGTGGCTGGATCCCGCGCCGGGCGCTCCTGATCGCGTGGGTCCTGTCGCTCCCGCTCTCGTACCTGCTCATCAGCGGCGTGGCCGGCACGCCGTTCCCGTCGGTCAGCACGAACATCTGGGGCGGGCTCCTGCTCACCGTGCTCCTGGCGACGGTCGGGATCGTCCTGTCCTTCCCCCTCGGCGTGCTCCTCGCCCTCGGGCGGCGCAGCCAGCTGCCGGTCGTGCAGATCCTGAGCACCGGCTACATCGAGCTCATCCGCGGCGTGCCGCTCGTCACGATCCTGTTCATGGCCGACCTCATCCTTCCGCTCTTCCTACCCGGCGAGTGGCGGCTCGACCGCGTCGCGCGGGCCATGGGCGGGATCACCCTCTTCTCGGCCGCGTACGTCGCCGAGAACGTTCGCGGCGGCCTGCAGGCCATCCCGTCGGGGCAGATCGAGGCCGCCCAGGCGCTCGGCCTGAAGGGCATGCAGACGAACCTGTACATCGTCCTGCCGCAGGCGCTGCGCGCCGTCATCCCGGCCAACGTCGGCCTCTTCATCAGCCTGCTCAAGGACACGACGCTCGTCACGATCATCGGCCTGCTCGAGCTGCTCGGCATCAGCCGCGCCGTCCTCGCCCAGTCCGAATCGTTCGGCGCGCAGATGGAGGCCTACGTCTTCATCGCGGCGGTCTTCTTCGTCCTCTGCTATGCCATGTCCCAGGCGAGCTACCGGCTCGAGCGCGCGCTCGGGGTCGGGACTCGCTGATGGCCATCCATCCCGCTCTTCGATCTGAGGTGCACCGGTGACGAACGCAACGGACTCCATGACTGGCGACATCATCGTCGCGCGCGACGTGCACAAGTGGTTCGGGCAGCTCCACGTGCTGCGCGGCATCGACCTGACGGTCAGGGCAGGCGAGGTCGTCGTCATCTTCGGCGCATCGGGCTCGGGCAAGTCGACCTTCATCCGCACGATCAACCGCCTCGAGGAGCACCAGCGCGGCGACATCACCGTCGACGGGATCGAGCTGACGAACGACATCCGCAACATCGCCGCCATCCGCAGCGAGATCGGGATGGTCTTCCAGTCGTTCAACCTGTTCCCGCACCTGACCGCGCTCCAGAACATCACGCTGGCGCCGATGAAGGTGCGGCGCTGGTCTCGCGAGCGTGCCGAGGAGTCCGGCATGCAGCTCCTCAACCGGGTCGGAATCCCGGAGCAGGCGCACAAGTTCCCTGCCCAGCTCTCCGGCGGCCAGCAGCAGCGTGTCGCGATCGCCCGGGCGCTCGCGATGCAGCCGACGATCATGCTCTTCGACGAGCCGACGTCGGCGCTCGACCCCGAGATGATCAGCGAGGTGCTCGACGTCATGCGCGAGCTCGCCGAGTCGGGCATGACGATGCTCTGCGTCTCGCACGAGATGGGCTTCGCCCGGGCGGTCGCCAACCGCATGGTCTTCTTCGATCACGGCCTCATCGTCGAGGAGGGACCACCGAGCCAGATCTTCGAGTCCCCGACCCAGGAGCGAACTCGGCAGTTCCTCTCGCAGATCCTGCACTGAGCCAGCCGGCCGCCATGGGAACCGTCTGAAGGGCCCGTAATCTGGTCAAATCTATGACTCAGGTTTGACCGTGCCGGGGCGGGCGGCATAGGCTGGCGGCTCCTCCGACAGCCCCCGCCTCGGTGACCGATTCGCCTTGTCCGTCCATACCGGCCTCGACCATCTCCGCGTCCGCTACGCCACCTTCCGCGAACGGTCGAGCGACGACCGGACCGAGCTGGCCGCGCGGCTGCGTGACCTTCCGGCCGACGAGCGCGTCCTCATCGACACCTGCCACCGGGTCGAGATGGTCAGCGTCGAAGCCGATGCGAGGCCCAGCGCCACTCCCCAGCTCAGCGGCCGCGATGCCGTCCGCCGCGTCTTCGAGGTCGTCGCCGGCTTCGACTCGGCGGTGATCGCCGAGGAGCAGCTGCTCGGCCAGGTCCGTGGCGCGTACGAGGCGGCCCTGGCGGCCGGAACGACCGGGCCGACCCTGAACGAGCTTTTCCGCCAGGCGCTGCGCTTCGGGCGTCGAGTCCGCACCCACGCGCGGCCGGGGACGGATCGGTCGCTGGCCGATCCGGGCCTTGCCTGGGTTCGCGAGCGCCTCGCGCCGGGCAGCCGGGTCGTCGTGGCCGGGACCGGCGAGATGGGCCGGCTCGCAGCCAGCCGCCTGGCACGGGCGGGGCACGCGGTGACGATCGTGTCGTCCTCGGCCGAGCGTGGCGGACGTCTCCTCGAGCAGCTCCCCGGCGACGGCCACCATCTCGTCGTCGGCCCGATGCCGGCCGCGCTCCTCGCAGAGGCTGGCGCCGTCGTCCTGGCGGTCCGCTCGCGCGCGCCGCTCCTCGACCGGTCCGGCCTCGCCGGGGCGCGTCCATGGGTCCTCGACCTGTCCTCGCCGTCGGCCGTCGCGGCCGACGCGGCGACGCTCCTCGGGGAGCGGCTCATCACCGTTGACCATCTCGGCGAGCTGGCGACGTCGACGCCCGTCCTGGCGCCCGCCACGGAGCGGCGCCTGCGGATCGAGCTCGATCGAGAGGTCGACGCCTTCGCGACCTGGCTCGCCGCACGGCGGGGAGCCGACGCCCTCGCCGCCCTCCACGGCGAGGCGGAGTCGGTTCGGCGGCGTCACCTCGCGCGCCTCCGCCGTCGCGGCGGCCTCGATCCCGGGCAGCTGGACGCCGTGGAGGCGGCCGCCGCCGCGATGCTCGGGGAGCTGCTGCACGGTCCGTCGATCGAGCTGCGGCGCGGCGGCGCCGACGCGGAGACCGTCCGTCGCCTCTTCCGGCTCGGCTCGTGACGGCCACGACGACGCTCCGCATCGGGACGCGCGACAGCCGCCTCGCCCTCGCGCAGGCCGGGATCGCGGCCACGGCGCTGGCGGGCCCGGCCGGACCGAGCCGGCTCGTGCCGATCGCGACCCGCGGTGACGCGATCAGCGCGCGACAGCCGCACGCCGCCTGGGTCGACAGCGACGGCCAGTTCACGCGCGAGCTCGAGCGCGCCCTGCTCGACGGCGGCGTCGACCTCGTCGTCCACTCGTACAAGGACCTCCCGACGGCGCCAGTCGACGGGCTCGTCATCGGGGCCGTGCTCGAACGGGCCGACGCCCGGGACTGCCTCGTCACGGCGGACGGCGGGACGCTCGACGACCTGCCGTTCGGGGCGCGGATCGGGACGAGCTCGCCGCGACGTGCCGCGCAGCTGGCCGCCGCGCGCTCCGACCTCATCGCCACGCCGATCCGCGGCAACGTCGAGACGCGGCTGCGCCGGCTGCGAGCCGGCGAGCTCGACGCCCTCATCCTCGCGGCCGCCGGCCTCGACCGCCTGGGGATCGCGGTGCCGGACCACGCTCGGCTCGGGTTCGACCTCGTGCTGCCGGCCCCGGCGCAGGGCGCCCTCGCCCTCCAGGTGCGGACCGATGACCGCGAGCTGCGGGACGTCCTCGCCGCCCTCGAGCACGTCCCGACCCGGATCGCGGTCGATGCCGAGCGCGCGCTCCTGCGCCGCATCGGCGGCGGATGCCTGGCGCCTCTCGGCGCACTCGGCGAGGTGAGCGCCGGCATGCTTCGGCTGCGCGCCGCGTACGAGGACCCCACCGGCGCCTACCGTCGCGCCGAAGCGACCGGCCCGGCCGGCGACCCGGACGCGGTGGTGAACCACGTCGCCGAGCGGATCCTCGACGCGTGAGCCAGCGAATCCTCGTCACGCGACCCCTGGGGCAGGCCGCCGAGCTGGCCGAGCTCCTCGCCGAGCGCGGCCTCGTGCCGGTCATCGTGCCGACCGTCGAGATCGACGCCGAGTCTGCCGCCGAGGACCTGGACGCGGCCCTCGCGTCCCTCGAGGGAGCGGACTGGCTCATCCTCACGAGCGCGAACGGCGTCGAGGCGCTCGTGGCCAGACTCGCCGCCTGCGGGCACGCCCTACCGGACACGCTTCGCGTCGCCGCCGTCGGGCCCGCCACCGCCAGTGCCCTGCGTGCGGCAGGCCTCCGGGTCGACCACGTCCCCGACGAGTACCTCACCGTCGCGATCGCCGGTGGGCTCGGCGAGGTGCGCGGGCGGCGCGTCGTCCTCGCGCGCGCGGATGCCGCCACGCCCGACCTGCGCGACGCGCTCGTGGAGCGGGGCGCGGATGTCGAGGAGGTCGTCGCCTATCGAACCGTCGAGGGTCCGGCGTCCAGCCGGGACCGCCTGCACGCCGCGCTGCACGCCGACCTCGCGGGGACCGCCTTCACGAGCAGCTCGACGGTCCGCGGCCTGCTCCGGCTGGCCTCGACCGTCGACCGGCAGCGGGCCCGTGCCGTGCCGGCCTTCTGCATCGGTCCGGTCACGGCCGAGACGGCGCGCCACTTCGGCTTCGACCTCGCCGCCGTCGCCGCCGAGCACACCGCCAGCGGCATGGCCGACACGATCGCGGCGCACTTCGCGCAGGCACCTCGATGACGCTCCTGACCGACACGATCGCGAGCGCGCGCTTCCGCGGGCGGCGCCTGCGCCGGACGCCCGCCCTGCGCGGGCTCGTGCGCGAGACGCGGCTACACCCGGCGGCGCTCGTCGCTCCCCTCTTCGTCCGTCCCGGCACCGGCGTGCGCGAGGCGATCGGCTCGATGCCCGGCCAGCATCGGCTGAGCGTGGACGAGCTCGCCCGAGAGACCGAGCGGCTCCTGGCCGCCGGCGTGCGGTCCGTGCTCCTCTTCGGCCTGCCCGAGACGAAGGATGCCGAAGGCTCGGGGGCGTGGGCCGAGGACGGCATCGTGCAGCGAGCCGTGCGCGAGCTGCGCCGGGAGGCCGGCGACGCGCTCGCGATCATCGCCGACGTGTGCCTGTGCGAGTACACGGCCCACGGTCACTGCGGCGTCCTGCGCGGCGAGGCGGTCGACAACGACGCGACGCTGCCGCTCCTGGCGCGGACCGCGGCCTCGCTCGCGGAGGCCGGCGCCGACGTCGTCGCGCCGAGCGCGATGATGGACGGCCAGGTCGCCGCCATCCGCGAGGCGCTCCCCGACACGGCGCTCCTCGCCTACGCGGCGAAGCACGCCTCCGCCTTCTACGGGCCGTTCCGGGAGGCCGCCGACTCGGCCCCGGCCTTCGGCGACCGGCGGTCGTACCAGATGGACCCGGCGAACGGACGCGAGGCGCTGGCCGAGGTCCTCGCCGACCTCGACGAGGGGGCCGACATGGTCATGGTCAAGCCGGCGCTCCCCGCCCTCGATCTCGTGGCCGCGGCACGCGCCGCGACGAACGTGCCGGTCGCCGCGTACCAGGTGAGCGGAGAGTACGCCGCCATCTGCGCCGCCGCCGAGCGCGGCTGGCTCGACCGACGCGCGGCCGCGCTCGAGTCGCTCACCGCGATTGCCCGCGCCGGCGCCGGGATCGTCGTCACGTACTTCGCCCTCGAGGCCGCCGGGTGGCTGCGCGAGATGGACCGATGAGCGACGAGCGCTTCGTCCACGCCTGGCTGCTGCGGCTCGATCCGGCCTGGCGCCGGCGCCCCGTCGAGGAGCGTCGCGCCGACGTGGATACCTTCTGCGCCGCTGCCGGGCGAGCGGAGGGACGCCTGATGCAGCACGCGTACTCGACGATCGGCCTGCGCGCGGAGGGCGATCTCCTCCTATGGCGCATGGCCGAACGCCTCCAGGACGTCGATGCCAGCGCCGCAGACCTGCTCGCGGCCGGCATCGGTCGCTGGCTGACCCCGACGATCAGCATGATCGGCCTGACCCGCCCGAGCCAGTACGTGAAGCGGCCGACGACGCAGGAGCAGTCCCTCTTCAGCGGCGAGCGGTCCGCATACCTCGTCGTCTATCCGTTCACGAAGTCGATCGAGTGGTATCTCGCCTCGGCCGAGGAGCGCCAGGAGGTGATGAAGGGCCACATCCGCGTCGGCCACCGCTACCCGCAGGTGCGGCAGCTCCTCGCCTACTCCTTCGGCCTCGACGACCAGGAGTTCATCGTCGCCTACGAGACCGATGACCTCGTCGCCTTCCAGGACCTCGTCCGCGAGCTGCGCGTCACCGAGTCGCGCCGCTCCACCGTGCGCGACACGCCGATCATCACCGGCATCCACCGGCCGCTCGGCGAGATCCTCGGCCTGCTCTCGGGGCCGGACCGATGAGCGTCCGCGGGGCACCGGCCACCGAGCGCTCGGCCGCGCTCATGGCGCGCGCCGAGCGGCTCTTCCCCGGCGGCGTGAACTCGCCGGTCCGAGCATTCCGCGGAGTCGGCGGCACGCCTCGCGTGATCGAGCGCGCGGCGGGGGCGCGCGTGTGGGACGTCGACGGCAACGAGCTGATCGACTACGTCGGGTCGTGGGGACCGATGATCCTCGGGCACGCGCACCCCGACGTCGTCGCCGCGGTGCAGGCGGCCGCCGAGCGCGGTACGAGCTACGGCGCTCCGAACCCGCACGAGATCGAGCTGGCCGAGCTCATCGCCGATGCCATGCCGCACCTCGAGCGGCTGCGCTTCACGAGCTCGGGCACCGAGGCGGCGATGAGCGCGATCCGACTGGCCCGCGCCGCAACGGAGCGCGACGCGATCGTCAAGATGGGCGGCGGCTACCACGGCCACGCCGACGCGCTCCTCGTCCAGCCTGGCTCTGGCGCGATCGGGCTGCCTGCGAGCGCGGGCGTGACCACGGGTGCGGCGCGGGACACGCTCGTTGCGCCGTACAACGACCTCCCAGCGCTCGAGGCGCTCCTCGCCGCCCACGACGTGGCGGCGGTCATCGTCGAGCCCGTGGCGGCGAACATGGGCGTCGTGGCGCCGGCCCCGGGCTACCTGGACGGACTCCGCGACGCGACGCGGCGCCACGGCGCGCTCCTCGTCTTCGACGAGGTGATCACCGGCTTCCGGATCGCGCGTGGCGGCGCGACCGAGCGATATGGGGTGACGCCCGACCTCGTCGTCCTGGGCAAAGTCATCGGCGGCGGCCTGCCGGTCGGCGCGTACGGCGGGCGCGCCGATCTCATGCGCCTCATCGCCCCCGACGGCCCTGTCTACCAGGCCGGCACCCTCTCGGGAAACCCGCTCGCCATGGCCGCCGGCGCTGCCACGCTGGCGCGCCTGACCGCCGGGACGTACGAGCGCCTCGAGGTGACGGGCGCGCGCCTCGAGGCCGGCCTCGCCGACGCCGCTCGCGCGGCGGGCGCATCGGTCCGGATCAGCCGCGTGGCCAGCCTCCTGACCGTGTTCCTCGAGGGCGCCCGGTATCCGGCCTTCTTCCATGCGATGCTCGCGGCAGGGATCATGCTTCCACCCAGCCAGCACGAGGCGTGGTTCGTGTCGAGCGCCCATACCGATGGCGACCTCGACGCTACGCTGCGGGCTGCACGCGACGCCTTTGCCGTCGCCGACAGGGAGCATTAGACGAACGTGTTCGAATTCCTCGGAGACCCGGGCACCTGGGTCGTGGCGCTGCTGACGCTCACCGTGCTCGAGATCGTGCTCGGCATCGACAACATCATCTTCATCAGCATCCTGGCCGGGAAGCTGCCGGCAGAGCAGCAGAACCGCGCCCGCATCGTCGGCCTGTCGCTGGCGATGTTCATGCGC
>DATKDB010000102.1:0-12665 GCA_035512895.1 Binatia bacterium
TGGCGTTCAAGGTCGCCGCCAGCCAGGCGCTGAAGAAAGCCTTCGACGCCGCCTCCCCGGCCCTGCTCGAGCCGATTCTCGAGGTCGACATCGTCGTGCCGGACGAGTTCATGGGCGACGTCATGGGCCAGATCACGTCGAAGCGCGGGCACGTGCTCGGCATGGACTCGGCCGAGGGGCTGCAGCACCTCAAGGCACAGGTCCCGCAGGCCGAGATGTTCCATTACGCCACCGAGCTGCGGTCGATTACCCAGGGACGCGGCCGCTTCAGCTGGAAGGTCGACCATTACGCGGAGGTGCCGCACAACATCGCCGAGAAGGTCGTGGCCGAGTCGTCCTCGAACGGGCACGGACCCGAGCGCGGCCACTGACGCCGGAGCAGCCCCGACGCGCTACGCCCGGTACGCCCAGGGCTCGCCGGCGGCACGCATGCGCACCATCGTGCGGCGGTACGCGATCCGCTCGGCCAGGAACGTCGCCATGGCGACAACGGCCGCGACGGTGGGAACGAGCCACGGGGCAATCGACCATGGCTCGGTCGAGCCTGTGACGAGCGTCGCGATCCAGACGAGCAGGGCCGTCAGGCCGGCGGCGCTGCAGGCGGAGGCGATGGCCCCGGTCGCGAACGCGAGCGTCATCCGCCGCCGACCTCGGCCACCGCGAGGCTCCGCTTCCCACGCCGGAGCAGGAGCCAGCGCCCCGCGAGCAGCTCCTCGCGGCTCGGCACGGCCGACGGATCGCTGACACGGACGTTGTTGACGTACGCCCCGCCCTCGTTCAGCGTCCGCCGCGCCTGGCCGCGGCTCTCGGACAGGCCGCACGAGACGAACAGTTCGAGGACCGATGGCATCCCGTCGCCGGCCGCGACAGTCGCTCGCGGCAGGTCGGCGAAGGCGGCCTCGAGCGTCGCGGGGTCGAGGGATGCCAGCTCTCCCTCGCCGAAGAGCGCCCGGCTCGCCTCGGCCGCCCGGACGGCCGCATCGGCCCCGTGCACGAGCTCGGTCACCTCGGACGCGAGCGCGCGCTGCGCCTCGCGTCCATCCGGGCGCGCCTGAACGGCGGCCTCGAGCACCTCGATCTCCTCGTGGGTGCGGAAGCTGAAGACGCGCAGGTACGTCCCGACGACCGAGTCATCGGCGTTCAGGAACCACTGGTAGAAGGCGAACGGCGGCGTCAGCGCCGGATCGAGCCAGAGCGTCGATCCGGTGCTCTTGCCGAACTTCTCACCATCCGGGCGGGTGATGAGCGGCGTCGCCAGCGCGTGCGCCGTGGCGCCCTCGACGCGACGGATGAGGTCGACGCCGGCAGTGAGGTTGCCCCACTGGTCGCTGCCGCCGAGCTGGAGCGTGCACCCGTGGCGCCGGTACAGCTCGAGGAAGTCGAGCGCCTGCATCACCTGGTAGCTGAACTCCGTGTAGCTGATGCCGCCGGCCTCGAGGCGGGTGCTGACGGCCTCCTTCGCGAGCATGCGGCTGACGCTGAAGTGCTTGCCGATGTCGCGCAGCCAGTCGATCGCCGACATCTCGGCCGTCCAGTCGAGATTGTTCGCGATCACCGCCGCGTTCTCCCCCTCGAAGTCCAGGTAGCGCTCGACCTGGGAGCGAATGCGCTCGACCCAGCCGGAGATCACGTCGCGCGACTGGAGCGTGCGCTCGCTCGTGCGGCCGCTCGGATCGCCGACGAGGCCGGTCGCGCCGCCGACGAGGCCGACCGGCCGGTGCCCGGCCAGCTGGAGGCGCCGCATCGTGACGAGGAGCACGAGGTTGCCGAAGTGGAGGCTCGGCGCGGTTGGGTCGAAGCCGCCGTAGTACGTGACCCGGCCATCAGCCATGGCGGAGCGCAGGAGATCGAGATCGGTGTGATCGGCGATCATCCGGCGCCACTCGAGGTCGTCGAGCACGGCGGTGCGCGGTTCGGGCGTCTCCATCGGGCGCTGAGTATACGCACGGAACATCCGTGCTACCGTACGGCGCGATGACCCGACGACCACCGCCGCCGGGCCGGAGACCTCCGCCGTACGGGCGGCCCGGGAGGGCCGATCCGCGCCGGCGACCCGGCTCCACCGCGCTTCCCCGCCTCATCCTCGCCGGCTTCGGCGTGCTGGCCCTCGGCATCTTCGTCGCCATGCTGAGCGTCTACGCGTCGTTCACGAACGACCTGCCCGACATCGCCGAGATCGAGAACTTCGACCTCGACCAGGGGTCGACGGTGCTATCCGCGGACGGCAGGGAGCTCGCGAGCTTCGCGGTCGAGGACCGCCGCGTCGTCCCGTTCGACGAGATCCCGCAGCTCATGATCGACGCGCAGGTCGCGGCCGAGGACCAGACGTTCTGGACGAACCCGTGCATCGACTTCAAGGCCATCGTCCGCGCCTTCTTCCAGAACGTCCAGGCCGGTGAGACCGTCTCCGGCGCCAGCACGATCTGCCAGCAGCTCGTCGGCACGCGGCTCCTGGATGCCCAGCTCACCGCCGATCCAAGCCGCCGGGTCGAGCTGAAGGTGAAGGAGGCGATCCTCGCGCTGCGGCTCGATGACCGCTACCCGGGCACGGAGGGCAAGGAGCGGATCATCGAGATGTACCTGAACCAGGTCTACTACGGGAACAACGCGTACGGCGTCTGGGCCGCCGCCAGCGCGTACTTCGACAAGGACCTGACCTCCGACGCCCCGGAGGACCAGCTGACGGTGAGCGAGGCCGCGATGCTCGCCAGCCTCGTGCGCGCCCCGTCGCGCCTCGACCCGACGACCGAAGCCATCCAGGAGGAGGCCGGCGGCGAGACGCGTTGGTTCGTCCCCGAGACGGCCCAGGCGATCACCTCGCGCAACATCGTGCTCGAGCAGATGCTCGATTCGGAGTTCATCACCCGTGCCGAGTACGACGCGGCGCTGACCGAGGAGATCGAGCTCGCCCCGCCGCGCGACAACGCCTACCTGGCCCCGCATTTCGTGTACGCCGTGCGACGCGAGGCGAACGAGCTGCTCGAGGGCGAGCAGCTGCTCGACACCGGCGGCCTGCGCATCATCACGACGCTCGACTACGCGGGCTACCAGACGAGCGCGGAGAAATGGGCGCAGGTCGGATACGACATGGACCGCCTGAGCGACGAGGAGCTCGTCGAGAAATACGGCGAGCAGGCGCTAAGCTGGATCGGCCAGCTGCAGGGCCGGAACATCAACAACGACGCGATCGTGACGATCAACTACCGCACCGGCGCCGTGCTCGCCTACGTCGGCAGCGCGAACTTCTACGGCGAGTCGACCCCGGAGCACCAGCCGAACTTCGACGTCATCGGCCAGGCCTTCCGCCAGTCGGGTTCCGCATTCAAGCCGATCACATACGCCGCCGGCTTCGAGTCCGGGGTCATCAGCCCGGCCACGATGGTCATGGACGTGCGGACGGACATCGCCGAGGGCTTCGACCCGCCGAACGCCGATAACCGAGAGCGCGGCCCGGTCCGGGTGCGCGACGCCCTGAAGTACTCGCTCAACGTGCCGGTCTCGAAGATCCAGCAACTCATCGGCTCACAGGCGGTCGTCGACGTCGCCGAGCGGCTCGGGCTCGAGTTCGACCCGGCCCACGATGGTGAGCACGCGGTCCCCTCGCTCACGCTCGGAACGCTCGGTGTCCACCAGCTCGACCTCGCCGGCGCCTACGGCGCGATCGCGAACGGCGGGCGGCTCCAGCAGCCCTACCTCATCGAGCGCATCGAGGACGGCAACGGCAACGTCCTGTACGACCACGCCACCGACGCCCCGTCCGCCGAGCAGGTCATCTCCCCCGCCTCGGCCTACCTCGTCACCGACATTCTCGCCGACAACACGGACCCGGCGACGAACCCCCTGTGGGGCCCGCGCTTCCAGCTGCTGACCGATGCGGGCCGCCGCCCGGCCACGCTGAAGACCGGCACGACGAACGACTTCCGCGACCTCCAGGCCTTCGGCTACCTCGCCGGCAACCCGGACGATCCGGACGATCCGACCGGCGCCATCGTGACCGGCGTCTGGGTCGGCAACAGCGACTTCAGCCCGATCCAGGACGTCTTCGCCGCCGACGGCCCGACCTTCATCTGGCACGACTACATGGCCGAGGTGGCCGAGCTCAACGAGCTGCCGATGTATGACTTCCGGCGGCCCGACGGCGTGACCGAGGTCACGATCGACGCGATGAGCGGGCTCCTCCCCGGAGAGTTCACGATCACGACGGTGACGGAGATCGTGCGCTCCGATAACGCGCCGAGCCGGCAGGACACGACGCACCGGGAGCTCGCGATCGAGGCGGAGACGGGCAAGATCTGGCAGTCGGGCTGCGGCGACTTCGAGACGGCGGCGCCGAGCGGCTCCCCCGACCCGTCGATCGAGCCGCCGCCGCCGGAGCCCGAGGAGGAGGTCTACCTCGACCTCGCCAGCTGGGAGGATGCGCGGCCCGCCTGGGAGGCCTCGAACCGGGCCTGGATCGAGCGCTGGACCGGGCGCGAGGAGGAGCTGAACAGCAGCATGCGCGTGCCCTTCCCGGGGCCGGTCGACGCACCGTTCGCACCGACCGAGGACTGCACGCCGGGCGAGATCCCGACCTCCACCCCGACGCCCTCGCCGACGCCGACCCCGACGCCGACGCCGGAGGCCACGCCGACCCCGACCCCGGAGCCGATCCCGACGCCGGAAGTTACGCCGGTCCCGCCGGAGCTGACGCCGGCGCCGAGCCCGGCAACCTAGAGCTCGGCGACGGTCGTCCCTTCGCCGCCCTCGTCCTTGCGACCACCGCGGAAACCGTGCACGCGAGGATGCTCGCGCAGCGCGTCGCGGACCGCGCGGCGGAGGGCGCCGGTCCCGACGCCGTGGATGATGACCGCGCTGTCCAGGCCGGCGAGGAGCGCGTCGTCGAGGTACGCGTGAAGGCGCTCGAGGGCGGCTTCGACGCGCTCGCCATGCAGGTCGAGCGAGGGCGCGACCCGGGCCGCCGCGCGACGCCGGATCTCTTCGGCCTCCGCGTCGCGTGGCGCGGGACCGCTGATCGGCTCCGGGACGACCTCGACGTCATCTGACGGAACGACGAGACGCGCGCCCTCGGTCTCGAGCGTGACACGACCGGTGCGGCCGCTGACCTCGACGATCCGCCCCGTGCTGCCCAGCGTCGCGGACCGCCCCCAGAGGCCGACGCGGGGCTGGGGCCCGCCAGCCGGCTCGTCGGCCGGCTCGTCTGACGGCTCGTCGGCCTCCGGAGCCGGCGTCGTTCGAGCGCGCGCGGCACGGCGCGTCATCTCGTCGAAGGCGGCGGCACTCGGCGCGACCCTGCCGGCGGACGCGGTGCGATGGCGGGCGAGCTCGCGTCGCAGGTCCGCGACCTCGCGTTCCGCGCGCGCCACGAGCTCGTCGGCGGCACGGCGCGACTCGGCGAGCATCTCGCCCGCCTCCCGCCGGGCGCGAGCGATGCCGTCGCGCGCCCGCGTTCGCTCCTCCTCGGCCGCCGCGCGCTCGGCCTCGGCAGCCTCGAGGGCGGCCGCCTGGGCCAGCTCGGAGCGCGCGATCGCCGCCAGAGTCTCCTCCATGCTCGCGTGCTCGGCCGAGATGCGAGCGCGCGCATCGGCGAGGATGTCTGCGGGCAGGCCGAGGCGTTCGGCGATGGCGAAGGCCTGGCTCTTCCCGGGCAGGCCGATGCTGAGCCGGTACGTCGGGCGCAGCGTCGTCACGTCGAACTCTACAGCGGCGTTCGTCACGCCCGGGTGCTCGGTGGCGAACGTCTTGAGCTCGGCGTAGTGCGTCGTGGCCGCCACCATCGATCCCGCCTCGAGCAGCGTCGACACGATCGCCATGGCGAGCGCGGAGCCCTCGGCCGGATCGGTACCGGCGCCGACTTCGTCGAGCAGGACGAGGGTCGCCGGCCCGGCATTCGCCACGAAGCGCACGACGTTGCGCAGGTGGCTCGAGAAGGTCGAGAGTGACTGGGCGATGCTCTGCTCGTCACCGATGTCGGCCATGACCCCGCGGAAGACGGGGAGGCGCGCGCCGTCCGCCGCCGGAACGCGCAGGCCGGCCTGGTGCATGAGCGCCAGCAGGCCGAGCGTCTTGAGCGAGACGGTCTTGCCGCCCGTGTTCGGCCCGGTCACGACGAGCGCGCGGTAGCCGAACCGGTCGCCGAGCCGCAGGTCGATCGGCACCGCTCCCTCGCCGAGCAGAGGGTGTCGCGCCGAGAGCAGCTCCGCCGCATCCTCGGCCACGCCGGGGCGCACGCCGTCCATCGCGCTGCCGAGGCGCGCCCGGGCCATCCAGAGGTCCGCGCGGGCAAGCGCCTCGAGGCTCGCCCGGAGGGCGTCGGCGCGGGCCTCCACGGCTCTCGACAGCTCGTCGAGGATGCGCTCCTCCTCGCGCTCCTCGGCCAGGGTCGCCTCGGTCCACGCGTTGTTCAGCTCGACGACGGTCAGCGGCTCGACGAAGAGCGTCGCCCCGGACGCGCTCTGGTCGTGGACGATGCCCTTCACGCGACCCTTCGCCTCCGCGCGAATCGGGATGACGTAGCGCCCCGCCCGCAGGGTGACGATCGCCTCCCCGATGACGCCGGCCATCGCAGAGGAGCGAAGCATCGCGTTCAGGCGGTCGCGGACCCGGTCCTGTGCCGTCCGCATCCGCTTCCGGATCGCGGCGAGCTCCGACGACGCGGCGTCGAGCAGCTCCCCGGAGTCGTCGACGCTCCGACCGATCCGCTCCGCGAGGTCCGGCGCCGTATCGAGCTCGTCGCGGACGCCGGAGAGATGCGGCCCGCGCCAGGCTCGGAGGCGGGCGGCAAAGCGCTCGGTGGCGACGAGCGTATCGGCGACCTCGAGCAGCTCGGCCGGCGTCAGCCGCCCGCCACGCGCCGCTCGCTCGACCGCCGGCCGAACGTCGCGCGCGCCACCGATCGTCGCCTGGGCCTGCTCGTCGAGCAGCCTCGCCGCCTCGTCCGTCTGGTCCTGGAGCAGCCCGACGTGGTCGGCATCGGCCACGGGGACCGTCGCGAGGGCGAGCTCGCGCGACGGCTCGAACGAGGCGAGCGCGGCAAGCTGCTCGACGATCGCGCCGAACTCGAGGGCGCGCAACGTGCCGGCATCGGCGGTGGAACGATCGGTCGGGTCAGCGCGAGACATGCGGGTCATCGGTGATCCAGAAGCGTAGGGGCCGTTCCGCCCAGGCGCCGGCGTACGGGACGCCGATGCGAGGGCCGCGGCTGACCCGTGCAGCCGGCCCGATCTTCGGCTCGACGCGGACGGGCCCATCGAGGAGGTCAGACCCGTTGAGCTCGCGGTCCACCCCGAGTGCCCGTCCCACGTTTCCGGGACCCGACGCCAGGCGGCGGTCGGAGATGCGCGGGCCGCGACGCTCTCTCGCGAGCTCCAGGCCCACGTCCAGCTCGAGCGCCCGAACGAGGACCGCCTCGGGCTTCTCGCCGGGCCCGGCGACGACGTTCAGGCAGTGATGCAGCCCGTAGATGAGGTACACGTACAGGTGCCCGGGCGCGTCGAACATGACGGCGTTGCGCGGCGTGCGGCCCCGTGCCGAGTGGGCCGCGAGATCCTCCGGACCGCGGTACGCCTCGGTCTCCACGACCCGCCCGCCGACGACGCCAGCCGGCGACGAATGGACGAGCCGGCAGCCGAGCAACGCCCTCGCCAGCTCGGTGGCGGGCCGGTCGAACCAGGCTCGCTCCTCGACGACGGGGCGGGCGGCCGCCAGGGTCACGGGAAGAGGAGGCGCGCGATCTCGTCCGGCACGAACGGGCGGGCCACGATGCCCACGGTCGGAATGATGGTCTCGCGGAAGAAGGCGATGATGAGCGAGTCGTTCAGGGCGTCGTAGTAGCCCTCCACCCAGCCGCCGACCCCCGCACCGCCGACGAAGTAGCTGTCGAACACGACGAGCTGCATGGCGATCACGAGCGCCGCGAAGAGCAGGCCGAAGATCGCCCCACCCAGCTCGTCGAGCTGCTTCACGATCGGGAGCTGGCTTCGGCGATAGAGCGACCGGATGATGAACCAGCCGGCGACGACGAAGCCGAAGAAGAGGAGGACGAAGAGAAGGAGCTCGCGCCCATCGGCATCGAAGGCCCTCCAGAAGCCGAGCAGCTCATGGAGCGGGCCCTTCAGCTGCGCGGCGAGGATGAACGCCACGACGACGGCGAGGGCATTGAGGATGTACCGGATCATCCCCTGCGTGAACCCCACGAAAACGCCACCGGCGAGGGTGGTGATGATCGCCAGGTCCACCCAGCTCAGCCGGGTGAGCATCTCCACGCGTCAGACCTCCGTACCGATATGCCGGCAGGCAGGGGCCAGCTCGGGCGGGCGCAAGGGTACCAGTCCCCCACGACGCCCGACAAGGCACCGATCCTCCTACCGGATCTCGGCCCCGAGGTGGTGCTGAAGGGCGCCACGCACCTTGTTCAGGGCACGGTCGACCGCGTTCTCGTCCCCGGCGAGGGCCGGCTGGAAGCGGAACGCGATGGCACAGCTGACGCGGCCTGGACCGATCTGCTCGCCACGATAGATGTCGAACAGCCGCAACTCGTCGAGGAGCGGGCCGGCGCTCGCCCGCGCGACGCGCAACACGTCGCCGACCGGCGTCGTCTCGTCGACGACGACCGCGAGGTCACGGTCGGCCGGCTGGGCCGCCGGTGGCGCCTTCGCGTCGATGCGATCGGGAACGAGGTCGAGCAGTCGGCCGACGTCGATCGCGGCGTCCACCGGCCGTCCGCCGAGCCCCCAGTCCTCCACCACGCGCGGGTGAACCTCGCCGAGCGAACCGTACGGCCGGCCGGCGGCATCGCAGATCAGCCCGGTGCGGCCCGGGTGCCGGTGCCGATGGCGCTCGGAGGGGTCCTCTCCCCGGTACGACGGCCGCGGCGCGCCGAGGGCGTCGTGCAGCGCGTCCACGATCCCCTTGAGCGTCGCCACGTCGGCCGGCGGCACGGCCTGTCCCGGCGTCGCCGGCACCGCGGGCCCGGTGAGTGCCAGCGCGAGCTCCCACGACTCGTAGCGCCCGGTGCCCGCCGTCTCCGAGCGGAGGTCGCGCGGCGTCGGCGCGCCGGGATTGTGGCGGTAGACCTTGCCGAGGTCGAAGAGCCAGGCATCCGTCCGGCGCTGGCGGGCGTTCTCGGCCAGGGCCCCGAGGATCGACGGCGTCATCGACGAGCGCAGGATCGAGTGCTCCTCGCTCAGCGGATTATGCAGGCGGACGAGCTCCGGCGCGGCCGCGTCCAGGCCCGTGCGCGACAGGTCGTCCGGGCCGATGAGGGCATGGGTCACGACCTCGTCGAGGCCGAGCCCGGCGATGATGCGGCGCAGCCGGTGACGTCCCGCGCTCGGGTCGGGCCGGTAGGGCGGGAGCGCCGCGAACGGCAGCCGTCCCTCGATGCGCTCGTAGCCGTGGGCACGCGCCAGCTCCTCGGCGACATCGGCCGGCAGGCTCACGTCGAGCCGGTGCGATGGCACGATGACCTCGAGCGTGACGCCGTCGCCCTCGACGCCGAACTCGAGCGGCTCGAGGAGCGCCCGCGCCCGGGTGGCATCGAGCTCGATGCCGAGCAGGCGGCCGACGCGCCGCAGGTCGACCGCCACGCGCCGGCGCGCCGGTGGCGTCGGATCGTTGTCCACGACGCCGCTGCCGACGCTCGCTCCGGTGATCTCGGCGATGAGGCGCGCGGCCCGGTCGGCGGCGAAGCGCGGCAGCTCGGGCCCGATCCCCTTCTCGTGGCGCATGCTCGCCTCGGAGCGCAGGCCCAGGCGACGCGCGGTGTTGCGGATGCTCGGCCCGTGGAAGACGGCCGACTCGAGGATGACGCGCGTCGTCGCCTCGGTCACCTCGGTCGACGCGCCGCCCATGATCCCGGCGAGCCCGATCGCCCGCTCGCGATCCGCGATGACGAGCATCCGCTCGTCGAGCTCACGCTCGACATGGTCGATCGTCGTCAGCCGCTCCCCAGGCTCGGCACGCCGCACGACGATCTCGCCGCCCGGGATCGCGACGGCGTCGTAGGCGTGCATCGGCTGCCCGAGCTCGTGCATGACGTAGTTCGTGACGTCGACGATCGCGCTAACCGGCCGCATGCCGGCCGCGAGGAGGCGACGCTGCATCCACTCCGGGGACGGGCCGTTCGCGACGCCGTCGAACCAGCGACCGACGAAGCGGGGGTTGAGCTCCGGCTCGTCGATGCGGACCGCGAGATGCGCCGACGTCGGCTCGCCGGCCTCCGTGAGACCGGCCGGTGGCATCCGCAGCGCCCCGCCGGTGAAGGCCGCGATCTCCCGCGCCAACCCGACGATCGACAGCGCGTCCCCGCGGTTCGGCTTCACGTCAACGTCGAGCACGATCTCGCCGACGACCTCGCCGAGCGGCGTGCCCGGCGCGAGCTCGTCACCGTGACCGAGTACGTGGATGCCCTCCGCATCGGTCCCGAGGCCGAGCTCGATCGCGCTGCACAGCATCCCGTTGCTCACGACGCCGCGGATCTTGCTGCGCTCGATCTTCCGATCTCCCTGCAGGACGGCGCCGGGCAGGGCGGCGGGCACGAGCTGGCCGACCGCCAGGTTCTGGGCGCCGCACACGATCTCGACCGGCTCGGGACCGTCGCCGACGTCCACCCGCGCGAGCCACAGCGTGTCCGCGTTCGGATGGCGCTCAACCTCGAGCACGCGAGCGACGACGACATCGGTCCAGTCGGCGCCCCCCGCCTCGATCTCGCCGACCTCCATGCCGCGCATCGTCAGCTCGTCGGCCAGCTCGCGGGGCGAGAGGTCGACGTCGACGTACTCGCGCAGCCAGGAGAGCGGGACGCGCATCTCAGCGGCCCTCCACGAACTGGCGCACGAAACGCAGGTCGGCGCTGAAGAAAAGCCGGATGTCACCGATGCCGTGACGCAGCATCGTCATCCGTTCGGGACCCATGCCGAAGGCGTAGCCCTGGAACTCATCCGGGTCGAAGCCGCCGGCGCGCAGCACCTCGGGATGGACCATCCCCGCCCCGAGGATCGTCATCCAGCCCGAACGCCCACAAGCCGGGCAGCCGGCGCCGCCGCACACGAGACAGCCGATGTCGAAGGCAGCGCTCGGCTCGGTGAACGGGTAGTACCCCGGCCGGAAGCGCGTCGCGACCTCCCGGCCGTAGAGCGCCCGCGCCACCTCCTCGAGCAGGCCCTTGAGGTCGGCGAGGGTCGTGTCGCGGTCGACGACGAGCCCCTCGACCTGGAAGAACTCGAACCCGTGGCTGGCGTCGACCGCCTCGTAGCGGAAGCAACGGCCCGGGGTGAGCACCCGGATCGGTGGGTCGAGCGCCCGCATGGCGCGCAGCTGCGTCGGCGACGTGTGCGTCCGCAGGATCGTGCCGTCCGCGGCGGGACGCGTTTCGCCAGGCTCGGCGACATAGAGCGTATCCCACAGGTCGCGGGCCGGATGGTCGGGCGGGATGTTCAGGAGCTCGAAGTTGTACTCCTCGGTCTCGATCTCGGGGCCTTCGAAGACCTCGAAGCCGTACGCATGGAAGATCTCCCGAAGGTCGCGCAGCATCGTCTGGACCGGGTGGAGGTGGCCGATCCGCATCGGGCGACCCGGCGCGCTCATGTCGATCGCCTCGTCGGCGAGCCGCGCCTCCAGGTCATCGCTGCGCAGCGCGTCGAGTCGGGAGCCGACGCCGGCCTCGACCTCCGCCCGGACCTCGTTCGCGAGCTGGCCCAGCGCGGGTCGCTCGTCGGGCGGGACCGATGCGAGCTCCTTCATGAGGCGCGTCAGCTCCCCCGAACGACCGAGCAGGTCGTGGCGCAGCGCGGCGACGGCATCGGCACTGTCCGCGGCGGCGAGCCGCTCACGGCTCGCGGTCCGCAGGGCCTCCAGGTCCGACCGCAGCTCGCTCATCGGAGCCGCGCTCCGACCGCGCCGGCACGCGCCAACGCCGGGGGTGCCGCCTCCGCGGCCGCCCGGATGCGCGTCGAGCCGGTGGATGTCGTCGTCGTCGTCATCATCGCTCCGTCGCCATGATCGCAAGAACGCGAACGGCCCCGCCCCGGATTCCGGGACAGGGCCGTGGAGACCGGCGTCGAGACGCCGGTCAGCTGGTAAAGGTCGCCTTGGCCGCCTCGACCATGGCGGCGAAGGCGGCGGGCTCGCGGACGGCCATGTCCGCGAGGATCTTCCGGTCGACCTCGACGCCGGCGCTCTTCAGGCCCGCGATGAAACGGCCGTACGGGACGCCATGCTGTCGAGAGGCGGCGTTGATGCGCTCGATCCAGAGGCGACGCATGTCTCGCTTGCGATCGCGGCGATCCCGGTAGGCGTAGACGAGGGCGTGGATGAGCGCCTCGCGTGCCGGACGGATGAGCTTCGAGCGCGTCCCACGCCGGCCCTCGGCCTGGGTGAGCAGGCGCTTATGGCGGCGGTGGGCGGCGACGCCGCGCTTGATTCGGGGCATCGGCTACTTCCCCTTGTCGGCGTACGGCATCAGCCGCTCGAGCTGATCGATGTGCGTCTTCGAGACAGATGCCATCCCCGCGTAGCGACGCGTGCGACGGCTCGACTTGATCTCGAGGTGGTGGCCGCGCCAGGCCTTCGGCCGGATCCACTTCCCGGAGCCGGTCTTTCGAAAGCGCTTGGCCGTCCCCTTGTGGGTCTTCATCTTCGGCATGGTCTGCTCACGGTCCCTGCTGTGC
>DATKDB010000103.1:0-13832 GCA_035512895.1 Binatia bacterium
CCGGGCTCGTCGGCGGTGACCGCGAACGGCAGGGTCGTGATCCCGGGCTCGAGCTCGATCTCGCGCGTCGCGACGGTCGCCCCGTCCGCCAGGAGGCGCAGGGTCGCTCCCGTCGTGATCGTCGAGCGCAGGCGCACGACGAGGTCGATCGTCTCGCCGACGCGCGCGCCCGGCGGCGCGTCGAGCGCGTCGACGAGCACCTCGGCGGCCGACTCGTCGGCCGGCATGACGACGTCGAGCCGGATCCCGCGCGCCGAGGCCGCGGCGATCGCGTCCTCCGCCTCGCCGCCGGTGTCGTTGCCGTCGGAGAGGAGGACGATCCGCTGCTGGGCGCCTGCCGGGAAGATCGCCGCCGCCAGGCGGACGGCGCCCGCGACGTCGCTCGCGCCGGCGACCGGCCGCGATGCCGGCTCGGCGAGCTCGGCCAGCTCGGACGGGAGGCGGTCGACGAGGGCGGTGCCGCCGAACACGACGACGCCGGCGGTGTCGCCCTCGGGCATCTCGCGCACCGCCGCGCGGGCCCAGTCGACGAGCTCCTCGCTCGTCGCGTCGAGCATCGAGGCCGACGCGTCGAGCAGGAAGACGACGCTCAGCCGGTCCGACGGCAGGGCGAGGCGCATCCCGGCCAGGGCGAGGACGAGCGCGCTCACGAGGAGCAGGCGAATGACGAGCGACGCGACGCGACGGCCGGCCGGTAGCGTGCGCGACGCGGCCATCCAGCCGACGACGACGATCCCCACCGCCGGCACGGCTAGCCACAGCCAGGCCGGGTCGGTGACGTTGAACGGGAGGCTCATCGGGCCCGTCCGCCGAGCGGCTGCGGCCGCCGTCCGAAGGCGCGCCGCAGGCTGCGCCGGGTGGGACGATGGAAGAGGAGCCACTCGAGGGCGAGCAGTGCGAGCGCGGCGAGCGCCAGCGGCCACCACCACTCGTTGCGCGTCGCCCGGGCGGTCCCGCCGTCATCGGCCGGCACCCGCCCCATGTCCTCGATGCGCAGCGGGTCGCCCGGAGCCACGTCCGACTCGTCGGGATCGAACAGGTTGACGGCCGTGCGGCCGATCTCGGCGCCGTCGAGGGCCGCGTCCTCGCTCACCGCGTGGATCTCGCGCAGCCCGACCGCCTGCGCGCCGGGCAGGGTGAGCTCCCCGCCGACGACCGGTGTCTCGGCCACCCCCTCGCCGTCCGTCGTGACGCGCACGCGCTCGATGCGCGGGTCGATCCGCAGGGTGAGCGACTCGCCGAGCGGCATCGACGAGGGGATGAGCCCGCCCTCGGCGGGCAGCAGGTACTCGACGAGGTTGCTCATGAGGAGCGGGAAGGCGATCTGCAGCGGGAGGTCGGACTCGTCGAGGTCGAATCCGATGAGCGCCAGCCGGCGCCCCTCCTGCTCGCCGATCGCGACGAGCGGATCGCCGCCGGTCGTCGACACGGCGGCGCGAACCCCGTCGGCGAGCTCGACCTCGCGTGCGCGGCCGATATGGACGCTGCCGAGGTCGACGAAGCGCAGCAGCGGATCGTCGGGATCGGTCCGGTCGATGAGCGGGCCGTCGACGCGGCCCGTCACGCTGCCGAACGTGCCGTTTCTGGGCGGGTCGACGTATAGCGCCGCGGCATCCGGCGGGGCGGCCGGGACGAAGCCGTCGAAGACGACGAGGCCGTACGGCGTGCCATCGGCCTCGGCCTCCGCGAGCGCATCGGCGTAGCCATCCGTGCCGACGGCGTAGAGCTCGAGCCGCGGCAGGAGGGCGAGCGCGTTCTCGAGGTAGCCGCTCCCGCCGCCGACGAGCAGCGCCCGCGTCGACTCCCCGGCCGGCACGATCGCGAAGGCGCGATCGTCCGTCGCCAGGGCGTCGCTGCCGGCCAGGCGCGCCTCGACCGTCCGTGCGGCGGCGGGGACGGTGCCGATCAGGGCCTCGGCGCGCTGTCCCGCGGGGATCGTCAGCTGCCTCGCATCCACGAGCGCGCCGTCCGCGTAAATCTCGAGCCGGCGCGTCGCCTCCGTGGCCGACGGGTTCGCGACCGCCACGAACAGGTCGAGCTGCGCCCCACCCGAGCGCCGCAGGGCGGAAAGCGCGGCGATCGCCTGGTTCGCATCGCTCTCGCCGATGCGCTCCACGAGGACCGGGGCGCCGACGCCCACCTCCGGCAGCCGGCCGCCGGAGGCATCGGTCACGACGACGATCGTCGAGTCGCTGTCGCGTGCCGCCAGCGCCGAGGCGAGGGCGAACGCATCGGTCAGGCCTCCGGGCAGCTGCGTGGCGGTGATGCCGGCGATGGCCCCGAGGGCCGCGTCGTGATCGTCGGTCTCGCTGACGAGGACGCTCGCGGTGTCCGCCGCGGCGACGACCGTGACGCGCCCGCCCTGGGGCAGGCGCCCGACGACCTCGGCCGCGCGCTCGCGCGCGCTCGCCATGCGGTCCTCGTCATCGGTCCGGGTCGCCATCGAGGCGCTCGTGTCGACGATGAGCACGACGTTCTCGGCGAGGTCGGACTCGCTCGCCGTGTACGGCCGGGTCGCGGCCAGCACGACGACGAGCGCGATGAGCAGCTGCACGAGGAGCAGCCAGCTGAAGCGCAGCCGCTGCCACGGCGCGTTCGCCTCGACATCGCGGATGAGCTGCTGCCAGAGGAAGGTCGAGCCGACCGGGACGTCGCGGCGTCGCAGCCGGAGCATGTAGAACGCGACGATGACCGGCAGGGCCAGGAGGCCGATGAGGGCGAGTGGCGCGATCATGCCCGGCCTCCGATGATCCGCCGACCCGCGAGCGACACCGGCATCGGATGGCCGCCGGTGTCCGCCGGCGTCGCGGCTGGCGCGACGCTCCGGCGGCGGCCACCGGCCGGCCCTGCCCATCTCGGACGTACTCGCTCGCGGATCGGCGGATGACCGTGCCTGTGCGGTGGATCTGCCGCTCGATCAGGATGCAGCATCAATCGACCACACGGCGACGCCTGAGGACGTCGAAGAGGAGATCGGCGAGGTCGAGGTCCGAGGCGACCGGCACGTACGCGCCGCCACGCCGGCTGACGAAGGCGGCGATCTCCGCCTGCCACTCGGCCAGGCGCGTCCGGTACCGGTCGACGAGGTCGTCGTCGCCGCTCACCTCGACTGCGTGCCCGGTCTCGCGGTCGACGAGTCGGGCGTCGGGCGGCACGTCCGGCTCGAGCTCGTCGGGCGCGAGCAGGTGGAGGACGGACAGCTGGCAGCGCGTCCCGGCGAGGTCGCGCAGCGCATCGAGGTAGCCGGGGTCCATGAGGTCGCTGATGAGCACGAGCGGCCCGGTGCCGCGCATCCGCCCGGCGTACGCCCGTGCGGCTCCGGCGAGCCCGGTCAGGCGCTCGGTTCGGGGCTCGGCGAGGAACCGGAACAGCTCGAGCGCGCGCCGCTTGCCGCGAATCGGGCGCATGCCACTTGCCGTCCCGTCGCCCAGGAAGGCGACGCTGACCCGGTCCATGCTCGCCAGGCCGAGATAGCCGAGCGCGGCCGCCGCCCGCCGCGCCGCGTCGAGCTTGTTCGGTTCCCCGTGATCCATGCTGCGCGACGCGTCGACGAGGAGGTGGACGGTGACGTCCTCCTCCTCCACGAAGAGCTTGACGAAGAGCTTCTCGAGCCGGGCGTACGCGTTCCAGTCGAGCTGGCGAAGGTCGTCACCGGCGGCGTAGTTGCGGTAGTCGGCGAACTCGACGCTCTGCCCGCGACGCACGCTCCGGCGCTCGCCCTTCATCCGCCCGGCCGTGAGCCGGCGCGAGGCGAGCTCGAGCTGCTCGAGGCGGCGGAGAAACGCCTCGTCGAAGAACGGCGCGCGCTCGGTGGCCGTCATCGGCCGTTCGTTGCATCCAGCGCAACCGCGCTCGGATGGGAAGCGCCGCCCCGCACCGGACCGCCTATTCGGCCGGTTCGGTGGGCGTCTCGGCGATGATCGCGCGCACGACCGAATCGGTGCTGATGCCTTCGGCCTCGCCCTCGAAGTTGAGGATCACCCGGTGGCGGAGCGCCGGCGCCGCCACGGACTGGACGTCCGCGTACGAGACGTTGAAGCGGCCGTCGAGCAGCGCGTTGATCTTCGCGCCCAGCACCATCGCCTGAGCCCCGCGTGGCGAGGCCCCGTAGCGCACGTACGAGCCCACGATCTCGGGCGCGCCGTCGGTCTCGGGGTGCGTCCCGCGCAGCAGCCGAATCGCGTAGGCCATGACGTGCGAGGCGATCGGCACGTCGCGAGCGAGCCGCTGCATGGCGAGCACCTCGGCGCCGGTGGCCGCCTTGCCGACGACGGGCTGCTCGATGCCCGTCGTGCGCTCCATGATCCGCACGAGGTCCTCCTCGGACGGGAACGGCACGTCGATCTTGAAGAAGAACCGATCCAGCTGGGCCTCCGGCAGGGGATACGTGCCCTCCATCTCGAGCGGGTTCTGGGTGGCGAGCACGAAAAACGGCTCAGACAGCGTGTACTGCTGCTTCGCGACGGTGACGCGGTGCTCCTGCATCGCCTCGAGCAGGGCCGATTGCGTCTTCGGGGTCGCGCGGTTGATCTCGTCCGCGAGGACGAGGTTGCTGAAGATCGGCCCCTGCTGGAAGCGGAAGCGCCGTTCGCCGCCCTCCTCGATGATGATGTTCGTGCCGATGATGTCGGCCGGCATGAGGTCGGGCGTGAACTGGATGCGGCTGAAGCCGAGGTCGAGGGCCTCGGCCATCGTGCGCACGAGCATCGTCTTGCCGAGCCCCGGGACGCCCTCGAGCAGCGCGTGCGAGCCGGCGAGGAGGCTGATGAGCGTCTGCCGCACGAGCTGCTGCTGGCCGACGATGAAGTTGCCGACTTCGGACTCGATCCGGGTCGCCAGCTCGGCGAACTGCTCCGGTGCAAGCTCAGGGGCGGTCTGGGTGGTGGTCGGGATCGGCTCGGTCATCGGTCTCTCGTTCACTCCGTGGGGTCGAGGCGGGAGAAGTAGTCGCGGACGAAGTCCTTGAGCGTGATCGGCACCTGCTGCCGATCGAGGGCGGACTGCGCGTAGTTGTTGAACAGGTCGAAGACCGATGCGTACGGCACGACGCTGTCGTTGTCGAAGCCGACGCCCGATCCGGAGCCGGACCGGTCGGTTCCACCGTTGCCGCCGCTGCCGGCGATGAAGTCGGGGTCGCCCGGCCGCCCGAAGCGGTCGAAGTCGGAGAGCACCCCACCCTCGTCGTCGGTCTCGGAGCCCTGGTTGCCCCCGGTCGGCTCGTCGAATCCGCCGGTGCGCAGCCCGCCGCCCGGGATGCGTCGGACGTTCGTGCCGCCACCGGCGCCGGGCTGGTTGCCACCGCCCGGCTGACTTCCGGGCTGGTTCCCGGGCTGGTTGCCCGGCTGGTTCCCGGGCTGGTTCCCAGGCTGGTTGCCCGGTTGATTACCCGGTTGATTACCCGGTTGGTTCCCGGGCTGGTTCCCTGGCTGGTCGGTCGGTTCGCCAGAGCGCGCGACCTGGCGCGCTCCATCCTGGAGCGCCGACTGCGCCCGGGCGACGTCGCGCTGGAGCGACCGGTCGCGCTGCGCGCCTCGGAGCGCGTCCGCGGCGCGGTCGAGGGCCTCGCCGGCCGCCTGACGATCTTCATCGCTTCCGGAGCGAGCGGCCGCGGCGAGCGCGTCCGCCGCCTCGGCCAGCGCCCTCGCGGCCTGCGGCTGCACCGCGGCGCCGGACTGGGCCGCGCGTCGCAGGGCGTCGGCGCGCGCGGCGGCCTCCTCCGGCGTCAGCGCGTCCCCCTGCTCGGCCAGCTCCTCGAGATCGCGGGCAGCCTCTTCCGGATCGCCATCCGGATTCGCCTCCTCCTCGTCCGTCGTGGCCCGCGACGTCGATCGGGCGAGCTGCGTGAGGCCGGCATCTCGCTCGGCGGCCTGCGGATCGGTCATGCGCGACAGCTCTTCCTGCACCGAGCCGATGCGCGCGAGGGTCGCCTCGCGATCGGCCCCCTGCTCGCGCAGCTCGCGGGCGAGCTCGCGCAGCCGGCGCTCGAGCGCCTCGCGGCGCGGGTCGGGGTTCTCGGCATTCTCCTCGCCCACCTCGTCCGCGACCTCGTCGACGCGCTCGGCGACGCGCTCGGCGGCCGCGCGTGCCGCGCGACGCTGGTCGATGACGTCGTCCTGCGGGTTCGGCCAGGCGACGAGGAGAAGCGTCATCGCCAGGCCGATGCCGGCGACGGCGAGCGGGCGGCGGGCGAGCCGCGGCCGGAAGGCGCGCCGCAGGTCGACGGCGTTCAGGCGCGCGCGGGCGTCGGCGAGCTGCCGCGCCTCGAGCGGGTCGTCGGTCTCGTGGCGGGCCAGCTCCAGGGCCGTGCCGAGCCGCTGGCGCAGCTCGAGCTCCTCGTCGGCGCGTCGCGCCGCGTCGACGAGGGTCGGGCGCCGCCTCGCCAGGTCGACGCCCAAGGCGACGAGCGCGACGGCCGCCACGCCGGCGATGACCCAGGAGGTCGCTTCGAGCGGAAACGCGCGCGCGACGAGCTGGACGAGGGCGACGGCGAGGATCGCCGCGGCGCCGATGAGCAGGCCGGACCGCACGGCGCGCCGCAGCCAGAGGCGCCGGCGCAGGCTGCGCAGCCGCGCGACCGCGTCCGCGCCCATCCGGGCGGCGACGGCCTCGGCCACGAGGCGATCGGTCATCGCTCGCCCTCCACGAGCTCCTCGATCCGCGGGGAGCCCTCGGTTTCGGGATCTTCGATCCCGTACGGATCGGCGCCCCGGAGCCGGGCGCTGCGGCGACGGAACGCCCAGCGCATTCCCGGCGGCACGACGAGCCCCATCGAGGCAGCGGTCAGGATTGCCGCGACGACGAGGAAGCTGATCGAGACGCGCGGCCACCAGTAGTCGGAGCCGTCGTCCCCGACGAGGACGACCTCCGGCGGGACCGGCTGGCCGAGGTCGCGGAAGTCGCCGCAGTCGAACCCGTCACAGCCGCCGACGCCGATTCCGAATTGGCCGCCGCCGGCCAGATCCTCGCCGAAGAGCTGGTAGAGCGCCTGGGTGAAGCGCGTCGGCCCGGTCGTCTCGACGCGCGAGACGATGTCGAGCATGCCGACCATCGGGTTCAGGTAGCGCAGCGCTTCGGGCGCCCCGTCCCGCGGCTGCGTCACGAACCCGGATTCGCTGCGAGTGGCCACCTCGTCCCAGAAGGCGAACGTCATCGCGCTGCCGAGCGTCAGGACGAGAACGGCGCCGTACGTGACGACGGTCGCGGCCTGCGTGCGGCGCATGAGGGCCGACGCGAAGATGCCGACCGCCCCGAAGCCGATCGCCACCGACAGGAGCAGGAGCTGCTGGCGCACGATGTCGTCGATCGAGGCGCCGCCGTACATGAGCACGATGGCCGTGATCGGGATCGCGGCCACGACCATGAGCACGACGAACGCGAGGGCCGTCAGGAGCTTGCCGATGATGATCGCGCCCGGGCGCATCGGCGTGCTGATCAGGAGGTCGAGCGTCTGCTTCTCGCGCTCCAGGCTGATCTGGCCCGCGGTGAAGGCCGGTGCGATCATCGACACGAGGACGACCTGGAAGATCGAGAGCGCCGAGAAGATCCACTGGCCGATGATGGCCGACGCGTTCGACGACCCGAACCCGATCCCGACCGGCTGGCCGGCGACGGCGCGGGCGGCGGGCCCGACGACGACGTAGACGCCGTACGTGATGAGCGCGAGCATCGCGAGGTAGAGGGTCAGGACGATGAACGCGCGCCGGCCGCGCATTCGCGATCGAAGCTCCTTGACCATGATCGTCCAGACCGCCGAGCCGAAGTCGCCGACCGCGGAGCGGCGTCCGGCCCCGTGAGCCCTGCCCGTGACGCTCATGCCGCCTCCTCGGTATCGGTCTGCCCGGTGACCCGCAGGAAGATCTCCTCGAGGTCGCTCGTCGCCTGGCTGAAGCCGGTCACCCGGTGACCCGCCTCGATCATCGTCCGCAGCAGCTCCGCCTGTGCCTCCGGCGGCCCGTCGAACGCGATCTCGAGCCGGGGTGGGCGATCGTTGCCGCCTTCAAGGAGCATGACGTCGCCGACCCGCGGATCGGTTGCGAGCCAGTCGCGCAGGGCGGCTGCCGCCGAGTCGTCTCCGAGCAGCTCGACGCGCAGGAGGGCGGTCGCGCGCAGCGATCGCTCGATCTCGCCGATCGTCCCCGAGCGGAGCACCCGGCCGTGGTCGATGATCGCGACGCCGGTGCACATCTCGGCCAGCTCGGGAAGGATGTGGCTGCTGACGAGGATCGTCTTGCCCATCGCCCGCAGCTCGCGCAGGATCTCGCGCATCTCGACGCGGGCCCGCGGATCAAGCCCGGAGGCGGGCTCGTCGAGGATGAGGAGCGCCGGGTCGTGGACGAGCGTGTGGGCCAGGCAGAGGCGCTGGCGCATGCCGCGGGAGAGGCTCTCGACGTAGGCGTCGCGCTTGTCGCCGAGCCCGACGATCTCGAGCAGCTCGCCGATCATCGTCGCGCGGCGGTTGGCGGGCACGCTGTAGCAGCGCGCGAAGAAGTCGAGGTACTCCCACACGCGCAGATCGTCGTAGACGCCGTAGAAGTCCGGCATGTAGCCGATGCGCCGCCGCACCTCGATCGGGTCGGCTGTGACCGGGATGCCGGTCACGTACGCCTCGCCGGAGGTCGGGGCGAGCAGCGTGGCCAGGATCTTCATCGTCGTCGTCTTGCCGGCGCCGTTCGGCCCCACGAGCCCGTAGATCTCGCCCGGGCCGACGACGAGGTCGACGCCCGCCACGGCGAGCTCGTCGCCGTAGCGCTTCACGAGGCCGCGCGTCTCGACGATCGGGAGGGGGATCACTGGTCGATGACCCCGCTGACCCGCGCGCTGATGAAGATGGATGCCTGGCCGAACGACGGATCGGCCTCCCCCGTGACGCGAACCTCGATCCGGCCACTCAGGCTGAGCGCGGCGGCCGGGTCGTCCACCTCGAACCGGTTCCGCGTCCCCAGGTCGCCGAGCAGCAGCCAGCTCCCGCTCGACGGGTCCCGCACCTCGACCGTGTAGCCGTTCGGCCAGAAGCCGCCGAAGCCGCCGCCGCCCGAGCTCAGCGAGTGCGGATCGGGGCCGACGAGGATCTCGACTTCGTCGGCCGCCAGCCCGCTCGCCTCGAGCGGCAGCGCGACGCTGTACGTCACCGACCCGGTCCCGAGGTGTACGACGCCGGGGCCCCCCGAGCTCGCGTCTCCCTCCATCTCGACGACCGCGATCTCCATCATGTGTGGCCCGAGGGTCACGGCACCGACGCCGAGCGGCGGCCGGGCCGCGATCACCTCGACCTCGGTCGCGTAGCGTTGCGACTCCTGCCCGTCCACGAGGACCGGCAGCGGACCGTCCCCGTCGCGCCAGCCGACGAGGTACGGGCCACGCGCGTCGCTCCCGCCGACTTTGCCACCGTCCGACACGAGGCCGCCGTATCCGACGAGCGCGTCGATCACCTGCCGCCGCAGCTGGATCCGGCGCTGCTCGTCGCTGCCGCTGTTGAACCCGCCGAAGCCGTAGACCTGGTCCGACGCGGACGAGCCGTTGAAGTTCGTGCTCGGAACCTCGAACTCCACGCTCTCGCCCGGCTCGATGTCGCCGATCATCTCGCCGCCGGCGGCGCTGATCCAGGCCACGTCGGCGAGCGTCGTCTCCCCGAGGTTCGTGACCGTGCCCACCGGCCTTCCGCCGCGCGAGGTCCAGCTGACCGAGATCCCCGCGTCGTGCTCGACGACGCCAATGGCGCGCACGCCTTCGAACCCGAAGACGCCGATGGCGAGGTCGCGAAGGCGCGCGGGATCGCCCTGCTCGACGCGGACCGGGCTTGGCGCGGTGCCAAAGCCCGATCGGTTCATCGACAGCAGGCGGCCCATCAACGCATCGGCCTCGACGCTGACGTCGTACGTGGCTCGGTCGGGCGAGTAGATGCCGGCGAGCGTCTCGACGCTCGCCGCGGTGCCGGCCGAGGCGGAGCGGATGACCGTGATCTGGTTGACGATCACGTCACTGCCCTTGAGCGTGCGGCCGATCCCATACGAGCACCCACTGAATACGAGGACGAGCAGCGGCGCCGTGACCCAGGCCAGCTCGCGCCGGTCGACGCGGCGCAGGACGAGGTAGCTGATCGGGCCGATGAGCAGGATGTAGCCGACGATGACGACGAGGAGCAGCTCGGCGGGCGGCACGGCCAGGGACGGCAGCGTCTCGAGGGCACCGCTGTACGACGTGTCGATCTCCTCTCGGATCGGGAAGCCGCCGCCCATCCACACATCGATGATCGCGCCACTCGGGAGCATCCGGCCCCACAGGCGCGGCGATCCTTCCCAGCCGCGATGCGCGTCGGAGGCCAGGTCGGTGCCGACGAGGACGACGCGCCCGGCGCCGACGGGGCGCATCGAGGCGAGGAGCGTGCCGTCATCGGCCGTGATCAGGGCGCGCGCGTCCGCGCGCAGCGTGCCCGTCGACACGGTCGCTTCCTGCGTCGCCGCCTCCTCGCTGCCCGCCCACGCGGCGAGGGCGGCCTGCGGCACGCCGTCCACGGCCGAGAGGGCCTCGACAGGCAGGAGATCGGTGAATGCCGCCGTGCGGGCCTGCCAGTCCGGCCCGCCGATGACGACGAGCTGACCGCCCTCGTCGACCCAGCGCTCGAGGGTTCGCCGCTGGGCCTCGGTCAGCGAGGCGCTGTCACCGGCCCACACGATGGCGTCGAGCCCGCGGAGCGCCTCCGGGCGCTCCGGGAGGTCCGAGGGCGCGAGGAGCAACGGCTCGGGGCCGGTGATCTCGCCCGCGCCGATGAGTTGCGGACGCAGCGTTCCGCCGCCGTCGCCCACGATCGCCCGCTGGCCGCTCGACTGCTCGAGGACGCGGACCGGCACCTCGGCGCTGACGGTGCCATTCGGCTCCTCGTACCGCACGGACAGCGTGCGCTGGAACGCCTCCGGCTGGACGTAGAGCATGACGACCTTCCGCGCCCCTGCCGGCATCTCGACGTGACGCCGCACGGTGCCCGCCGGGGTCTCGGCCGTGACGTCGCCGGCGGTCGGGGTGCCGTCGTTGACGAGCGTCACCGCCACCGCCAGCCAGCCGCCGACCTCGTACCGCCCGCCGACGAGCGCGCGCGCGTCGATCTCGATCGAGCTCGCGGCGCGCACCGGCGCCGTCCCGAGCAGGAACGTGAGCACGGCGAGAAGCAGCCCGAAGCGGCTGGCGCGGGTCACAGCGGTCCGGATCGTCATCGTCACTCGGTATGTACGCGGCCTCGTGGAGTCCCCGGTAGACGCGCCGGAGCCGGGTGGAGTTGCACGGCGGGCTCCGTGCGGCCGAGTGTAGAGTGCATCGCTTAGCATGGAATCCCCTTCCCACGGCCCGCGCGAGCTCGAGGCGCACCTCGAGCGCCAGATGCGCACCCAGGAGCGCCAGCTGGCATGGGTGCGCCTGGGAGGCGCGGCCCTGGCCGCGGTCCTGCTCGTCAGCGTCTTCGGGGACCTGGAAGCGCGGCCGGCGCTCGTCATCGTCCTCCTCGCGATCGCCGGGTGGAGCGTGCTCGTGCCCCGGCTGCTCGAGCGATTCCCGGCCCGCGAGGTCGGCATCATCAGCACGATCGTCGACATGGCAGCCGTCACCGTCGCCGTGTACGTGGCGGTCGATGCCGCGGACCTCTACCTCTTCTACGGCCTCGTCATCCTCGGCACCGCGCTGCGGTTCGGGCTCGGCGCCTCCGTCTGGTCGTCGATCGTCATGAGCGCGATGTTCGTCGCGGTCCTCCTGCTGCGCGGGACGCCGGTCGGTGCCGAGATCCAGCTCGTGCCGCTCCGTGTCGGCTACCTCGTCGGATTCGGGATCGTCGCCGGCATCTTCAGCCACGTCGTCATCGGGCGCGCCGCCGAGAACGCCCGTCTCCAGGTGCGTCTGGCGGAGGAGGAGCGCGAGCGCGACCAGATCCGCGAGCAGGAGCTGCTGAGCCGGCTCGGACGCGACTTCGGATCGTCCCTCGAGCGCGAGGCTACGCTCCGGGCGGTCGCCGCCGGAGCTGGGCCGCTGCTCGGCGGCGCGACGCTCGTCTTCACGGCCGACGACGTGGAGCACACGATCGAGCCGGCCGCCGCCGGGGGCCCCGACGCCGACCTGGCGGAGCGCTGGATGGCGTTCGTGCGCGGCCGCCGGCCGCGCTTCGGCGAGGGCCTCGTCGGAGCGGTCGGCGCCACCGCCGCCCCGCGCGAGGCGAGCGCCGTCGAGATCGAGACCGGCGACCCCGACGGCATGCGCGCCCTCGGGCTCGAGTGGTTGCTCGGCGTGCCGATCCTGGCCGGCGGCCGCCTCGTCGGCGTGCTCGCGACCGGGGCTCGAGACCGTTCGGCCGGTGACCACGTTCGGCGCCTGGCCGAGGCGATCGCCGACCGCGCCGGCCCGGCGCTCCAGAACGCGCAGCTGTGGTCGGACCTCCAGGAGCGGATGGCGCGGGAGCAGGCGGCGCAGCGCATCAAGGACGACTTCCTCTCGATCGTCAGCCACGAGCTGCGGACGCCGCTCACGAGCATCCAGGGCTACTCGCAGCTGCTCGAGGGTCGTCTGCGTATCGATCGCGACGACGAGAGCAAGGAGATGGCGCACCTGCGCGTCATCCGCTCGCAGGTCGGGCGCATGCGCCGGCTCGTCGACGACCTGCTCGACGTCAGCCGGATCGACCGCCGCGGCGGCGTGAGCATCGAGCCGATCGACTTCGACCTGGCCGAGCTCGTGCGCGAGGGGGCCAGCCGTGTCCAGCGCGAGCACGCCGACCGTGAGATCGGCGTCGCCGTTCCCGCGATGCTGCCCGTCCACGCCGACCGCGATCGGCTCGACCAGGTCCTGAGCAACCTGCTCGAGAACGCCGTGAAGTACTCGCCCGACGGCGGGCCGATCCAGGTCGGCGCCGAACGGCATTCCGGGGAGGTCGAGGTCCGCGTGTCCGACACCGGCGTCGGCATCCCGGCCGAGCATCGCGAGAACGTGTTCGAGCGCTTCTACCAGGCCGATGACGAGGCCGGCCGCCGGCGCTTCGGTGGCCTCGGGCTCGGCCTCTACATCAGCCGCGCGATCATCGATGCGCACGGCGGGCGCATCTGGGCCGCCGCGAACCGCGAGGCGGAGAGTGGATCGGTCTTCGGCTTCCGGATTCCACGTGTCGCGATGCCGCTGACGCCGGCCCACTCTGCGCCCACCGGCGAGCCACCGCCCTTCGTGCTGCGTCGCCGCGACGACGTCTGATGCGCGCTCGCGTTGCCGCACTCGCCGCCCGACAGGGGCTCGAGCTCGTCGGCGTCACCTCGGCCGAGCCGCTGCCGGAGGATCGAGCGCGGATGGAGGCGAGCGTCGCCTCCGGCCGTATGGCGCGGATGGGCTGGATGGGCGGCGACCGCCCGTCGCGGGCGACCGATCCGCGCGCCCACGATCCCGCGGCGCGGTCGGTCATCGTCGTCGCGGCACCGTACGCCGGAGCCGACCGTGCGGCCTGGGACCCCGACCGCGATGCGCTTCGGCGAGCGCTTACACCCGTGCTGGCGGGCACGCCCGCCGAGCCGTCCGGGCGCATCGCGCGCTATGCGCTCGGCACGGACTACCACGTCGCGCTGCGCCGGCGCCTCGAGGCCCTGGCGGCCGACCTGCGCGCCGAGCGGCTGCCGGCCGGCGAGGTCGCGTACGTCGACGATCGCCCGCTCGCCGAGCGCGCCCTCGCCGCTCGGGCCGGGATGGGCTGGATCGGCAAGAACACGAACCTGCTGACGCACGCGCGCGCCGGCTCCTGGGTCTTCCTGGGCGCGATTCTCACTTCGGCCGAGGTGCCTGCCGACGAGCCGGTCCGCACGACCTGCGGCAGCTGC
>DATKDB010000104.1:0-68458 GCA_035512895.1 Binatia bacterium
CGCTTCGTCTTCTTCGACACGTAGTCGACGAGCACGTACTCGCCGAGGTGCTCGGGCTCGACGTAGAACGCCCGCCCGCGGTTGATCCGGCTCATCAGGTCGACGAACTCCGACAGGTAGCGCGATCGCTCGAGCATGAACGTGTTGATCACGATCCCCTCGCGGGTGCATCGGCCGACCTCGCGCAGCGTCGACTGCACCGTGCGCATCGTGGGCGGGTAGGCGAACTCGACCTGGCCGTTCTCGATGTGCGCCGTCGGCTCGCCATCGGTGATGACGACGATCTCCCGGTTGCCACCACCACCTCGACCGAGGAGCTGGCGCGCGAGGATGAGCGCGTGCTGCAGGTTCGTGCCGTACTCGAACTCGTACGGCGAGAGGGTCGGGATCGACTCCGGCTTCAGCTGGCGAGCGTAGTAGGCGAACCCGACGACGTACAGCCGGTCGCGCGGGTACTTCGTGTGGATGAGCGTGTGGAGCGCCATGGCGACCTTCTTCGCCGCCGATGAGCAGCCGCGCAGGAGCATCGAGCGGCTCATGTCGAGCAGCAGGACGGTCGAGGAGAGCGTCGTCTCCTCGGAGCGCGAGACCTCGAAGTCGTTCGGACCGATGACGACCGGCGTGCCGGGCCCGCCCCGCGCCATCGCGTTAAAGAGGGTGCGATTGATGTCGACGCTGAACGCGTCGCCGAACTCGTACGGCTTCGTCTCGTCGGTCGGCTCTCCCCCACGGCCCGGACGCGGGAGCGCGTGGCCGCCGAAGCCCTCGCGCCGCAGGCGGCTGAAGATATCGGTCAGCGCGCGCATGCCGAGCTTGCGCGCCGCACGCGGGGTGAGCTCGAGATGGCCGCCGTCGCGATCGAGATAGCCCGCCTCCTCGAGCGCCCGCGTCAGCTCGCGAAGCTGGTCGAGGTCGTCGATGGCGTCGTCGCCGGCAAGGTCGCGCAGCGCGTCGGCGTCCACCTGCTCGAGGGCGTCCGGGTCGCGAGCGGCGCCGAGCGACTCCTCCATGGCGTCGTACTGCTGCTGGCGGTCGATCGCCGCGAGCGCATCGGCGAGGCCCATCGGCTCCTCGCCGCCGAACGGATACGGCTCACCGAACGGCAGGTCGGGGCGCGCCGCCTGGAGATTGCCGGCCAGGCGGGCCATGTCGATCTTGAGCCGATCGTCGCGCAGGAGGTCGTCCATCAGGTCGTGCAGCTCCTCGCGCATCTCCGGGGAGAGCGAGCTCAGGAGCGAGGCCATCTGCGAGGCCTGCCGACGGAGGTGCTCGATGAGCGCATCGGTGCTGTCGATGCCCGGCGGGAAGTACCGGCCGTGCTTCGCCATGAAGGCCGCGAACTCCTCGTCGGTGTCGGCCCCGGTGGCATGCCGCTCCAGGAGCGCGTTCAGGTCGCGCACCATCTCCCGCACTCCGTCGAGGTCCTCGGGGGTGATCCCCTTCACCCCCTCCTTCAGACCGGCGAAGTACGTCTGGAGCATCTGCTGACGAAGCTCGTCGGTGAGCTCATTGAAGGCGTCGCGCGCTCCGTCGTCCATGAACTCGTACTCGCGCAGGCCGTGCAGCCGCCCCGCGAGCGTGTCAGGCAGCGCGTCGAGCCGATACTCGCGCTGCCTCGCCGTCCGGCGCAGCACCTGCTCCGCCATGCGCGCCTGGTCCTGCGCCTCGCCCGGCGGCGCGTCGAGCGCCTGCTGCTCCGCCGCCCGGACGCGCTCCTCGATGCCGCGTCGCTCCGTGGCCAGGATCTCGTCCAGGCGCTCGTTGACCTCGTCGAGCACGCCGTCCAGGTTCGCGCGCTCCAGCTCCGCCTGGCGACGGGCGCGCAGCCGCTCCATGATCCGCTTCAGGCCGGGGATGTCGCCGCCGCGCGTCCCGCGCAGGCCACGCTGCATGAGGCGCTGGAGCGCCCGGCGCACGTCCCCCTCGGCGAGGATGTCGTCCGCGAGCGCGTCGAGCACGTCGTCCGCCTCGAATGCCGGGAGCTGCTGCGACCCGTCCCAGCGCGAGTAACGGAAGGTGCTCATCGTGCGCACCAGCCTAGGCCGATGCGGCCGCCACGTCCACGGCATTGCGCCACTCCTCTATTTGTAACTGCTGCGGTTACAAATAAGGGCTGGGAGAAGTGCCGTCCGATGCGGCCGCCACGTCCACGGGCCTCCGCGTGACGACGCGGCCGGGCCGCTTGGCCCCGGCCGCTCGTGACGTGTGACGCTCAGTGCCCGATGAAGTGGAAGGAGCCCGCATGCTTCGAGATCAGCGCCTGATCGAAGGCAACGGCCTCGCCCCCGACGAGCACGCTGCCGCTCGCCGCGCGGGACTGCGTCCGGTTGACCTGCATCGCGCGGTATTCGCCCGGCAGGCTCTCCATGTACCGATCGGTGACGTTCTCTCGCGAACCGGTGGCGACGAGGTCCAAAGACACGCTGACGCCCTCCTCCACCGAGGTGACCTCCCACAGCTCCAGGCAGCCGTCGAACGTGCCCGTGATGATCGTCATCGTGCCGGCGGCCGATGCGCTGGACAGGTTCCGGGCGACCTCGAGCTCGGCGGGCGCGAAGTCGTCCCCCAGGCGGAACGTGCCGGACAGGCTCGAGTACTCGCCGCAGTCGACGGCGACCGCGGTCTGCTCGAAGAGTGAGATGCCCTCGAAGTCGTCCTGGTCGAAGGCGGCGACGATCCCCCACGTACCCGCGCCTGTCTCCAGGTCAACCTGGCCCCAGACGACCTGCGCGACGCGCGCCTGGAACGAGCCGTGCGACACCTCGCGCGCCGCAGCCGGGACGACGAGGTTGATCGTGAGCGTGGCCGCGGCCAGGACTGAGGCCAGGGCTGCGGCCACGTGGCGTCGATGAACGATGGACAGCATGGCTGCCTCCTCACTGCTCTCGCGCCCACGTCCGGAGCGCGTTTGCAGCCACCCTGCGCGTCGGTCCCTGCGGCCAGCCCGCGGCCCGACTGCGGCGATCCTGCGGGTGCGCCGTCGACGGCTTGCGCCACTCCTCTATTTGTAACTGCTGCGGTTACAAATAAGGCTGGGATGGGTTCTGCGCCCGTCAGTCGCCAGGTGCGTCGTTCGCGCCGCTCCGAGCGAGCAGCTCGGGCAGCGGGATCGGCTCCGGCGGGGTACCGACGGGCTCGGCCAGGCGCAGGCCGTACCACGCGACGTCCGGCCAGGCGCCGAACTTGAAGCCGACGCGCTCGTACACGCCGATGCGACGCATCCCGATCGCCTCGTGCAGGGCGACGCTCGCCGGATTCGGCAGGGCGATCCCGGCGTACACGTTCACGAAGCCCTGCCGCCGCAGGATGTCGAGCAGCTCGTCATAGAGCGAGCGTCCGATCCCCCGCCCTGCGAAGCCCTCGGCGACGTAGACCGAGATGTCGACCGACCAGCGGTAACCGGCCCGCTCCCGATGGCGTGCGGCATAGGCATAGCCGACGAGGCGGCCAGCCTCCTCGGCAACGAGCCACGGTGTCCACTCGAGCGTCGCGCGCATGCGCCGCGCCATTTCGTCGGCAGACGGCGCGACGTCCTCGAACGTGGCGATCGAGCCGGCGACGAACGGCTGGTAGATGGCCGTCACGGCCGGCGCTTCGCGCTCCGGATCGGCAATTCGAACGTGCATGCGACGCTCATCCTGACGGACGGCGGCGGCACGCGGAATGCAGGTACAGCGGGCATGAGCGACAACGACATCCACGGCATCGAGAAGGGCTGGCACGTCCAGACGGCGGACGGGCACGATATCGGGTCCGTCGAGGAGACGACCGACACGTACATCCTCGTCAAGTCGGGCCTGATCAACACGACGCAGCGCTACCTGCCGGCGGCGCTCCTGGCGCACGTGCGCCCTGAGAAGAACCAGATCGACATCTCGGCCACCCAGCAGGTGATCGAGGAGGGCGACTGGTCAGCGCCGCCGCTCGAGGGCCCGCGCCGCGAGGGCGCGCCGCTCAACGACGGGACCTACGACGAGGAGCGCGACCCGGTCGCTGCGGGCGTCGTGCGCGATCCGGAGCGCCCGACGACCATCTGACGGGCCCAGCTCCGACGCGCCGCGGCACGCGCCCGCTGCCTCGAGCGTGCGGTTGCCGTCGCCAAGCCGGAAGGCCGGCTCAGGCGACGGAACGACGGCTGGATCGAGCGGCGACGCGGGCTAGCGACTGAAGCTGCCCTCGGCACGGCGCGGACGCCGTGCTCGACGCGATCCGAAGCGGGCGTTCGGCGTGCCGTCGCGGCGCGGGCCTGGCGCCCCACGTCGCTGGCCGCCACGCTGGCCGGCATGCTGGCCGGAACGGAGGCGGATCGGCTCCGGCCGAATCTCGCGATTCGGCTCGAATCCGGGGATGACCTGTGAGGCGATCGGGCCGTGCAGCAGCCGCTCGATGTCGCGCAGCAGCGGCGCCTCGTCGACGCAGACGAGCGAGACGGCGGTGCCGGTGATGCCGGCTCGGCCGGTGCGGCCGATGCGATGGACGTAGTCCGACGGCACCATCGGCAGTTCGAAGTTCACGACGTGCGGCAGGCGCTCGATGTCGAGCCCGCGCGCCGCGACCTCGGTCGCGACGAGCAGCAGGATGCGGCCGGCCTTGAAGTCGGCGAGAGCGCGGACGCGCTGCGGCTGCGACTTGTTGCCATGGATCGCGGATGCGGCGATGCCGTCCTTGTTCAGCTGCTCTGCGAGGCGGTTGGCCCCGTGCTTCGTCCGCGTGAAGACGAGTGCCTGGTCGATGACGCGCGTGCGCACGAGGTGCGTGAGCAGCTCGCGCTTGCGCTCGCGGTCGACCGGATGGATGACCTGCTCGACGAGGTCGACGGCGGTGTTCTCCGGCGTGACCTGGACCGATGCGGGCCGGTCGAGGAGCCCCTCGGCGAGCGAGCGGATCTCGAGCGAGAAGGTGGCGCTGAAGAGAAGGTTCTGGCGACGCGGCGGCAGCAGCGCCAGGACCTGGCGGATGTCGCGGATGAAGCCCATGTCGAGCATGCGATCGGCCTCATCGAGGACGAGGATCTCGACCGCGCGAAGGTCGATCGTGCCCTGGCGGGAGTGATCGAGCAGGCGCCCCGGCGTGGCGACGACGACGTCGACGCCGCGACGCAGCGCGTTGACCTGTCCGCCGAAGCCGACGCCGCCGTAGATCGCGGTCGAGCGGACGCTGCCGCCCGAGTACGTGCGGACCGACTCCTCGACCTGGATCGCCAGCTCGCGGGTCGGTGCCAGTACGAGGACGCGGATGCGCCGGTCGGTGGACGGGCGCGCGGCGAGGCGCTGGAGGATGGGCAGGACGAATGCCGCCGTCTTGCCGGTGCCGGTCTGGGCGCCGGCCATGAGATCCCGACCCTCGAGGACGAGCGGAATCGCCTCGAGCTGGACGGGGGTGGGATGCGTGTAGCCCTGGCGCGCGACAGCGCGCTGCAGGTCGGGCGTGAGCCCAAGGGTAGAGAAGGACAAGGGGAAATAGCTCCTGACGAGGCCCTCCCGCTGAAAGCGGGGCCCGGTCAGGGCGAACGGTTGATCAAGCTCGGACTTCAGATGAGAAGCGGCGCAGACCGGTGCGCCTTTCGAACACGTGTGCGAAATGTACCACATCGATCCGGTGTACGCTTAGGACCCCACGGAATAAGGTGCCCATGACCGACCGATGTATCCACGGGTTCGAAACCCAACGCTGCGCTTCCTGCCGTCGCTGCCCTCACGGGATCCTCGACTCCCGGTGCGCGACCTGCAACCCGAAGACCGCCCGCGAGGCCACGATCCGGCTCGCGAACGACGCCCCCCAGCCATCGGAGGAGCATCGCGGCTACGAGATCCTGTACGTGGCCGGTGAGCGAAGCTGGTACATCAAGGCCGATGCGGACGCCCCCCTGTCCCAGGCCTCCTACCGCTCGGCCTTCCAGGCCCGCCGGAGGATCGACGAGATCCTCGACGCCCCCGCCCCCGTCGAGAGTGGCAAGAAGAAGAAGGGCTGACCTAGCGCCCCGCGGGTCGTGATACGTTTGGCGCCGGTAGGAGGAGCGACGCCCAGTGATCTGCACCAGCTGCGCCGCCGAGAACGAGGCCGGCCGGAAGTTCTGCCTGAGCTGCGGCCAGCGCCTCGCGTTGACCTGCCCGAGCTGCGGAACGCCGAACACCTCGGGTGCGAGGTTCTGCGGGGAGTGCGGAGTCGAGCTTGCCCCGGCCGCAGCCGGCTCACCGTCCGCCGGATCCGCCGCGGCACCCGGCGCGGAGGCGCCGACCGCCGAGCGGCGCCTCGTCAGCGTCCTCTTCGCCGACCTCGTCGGCTTCACGACCCTCTCCGAGGCGCGTGACGCGGAGGACGTTCGAGAGCTCCTGAACGCGTACTTCGAGACCTGTCGAACCGTCGTCGACCGCTACGGCGGGACGGTCGAGAAGTTCATCGGGGACGCGGTCATGGCCGTGTGGGGCACGCCGGCCGCCCAGGAGGACGATGCCGAGCGCGCCGTCCGTGCCGCGCTCGACCTCGTCGACGCCGTCCGCCGCCTCGGCAGCGAGCGTGACGTGCCCGACCTGGCGCTGCGGGCGGCGGTCCACACCGGCGAGGCGGTCGTGACGATCGGGGCGGCCGGCATGGGCATGGTCGCCGGCGACCTCGTGAACACGGCCTCGCGCCTCCAGTCGATCGCCCGCCCGGGAACCGTCCTCGTCGGCGAGGGGACCCGTCGCGCGGCCTCGAACGCGATCACCTTCGAGGAGGCCGGCGAGCACGAGCTCAAGGGCAAGGCCAGCCCGGTCCCCGCGTTCCGCGCCCTGCAGGTCGTCGCCCAGCGCGGAGGCGTCGGCCGGACCGAGCAGCTGGAGCCGCCCTTCGTCGGCCGCCAGTCGGAGCTCCAGCTCGTCAAGGACTTCTACCACGCCACGGCGCGCGACAGGGGCGCGCGCCTCGTGTCGGTCATCGGCCAGGCGGGCATCGGCAAGAGCCGGCTGGCCTGGGAGTTCCTCAAGTACATCGACGGCGTCACCGAGCTGGCGTACTGGCACGAGGGCCGATCCCCGGCATATGGCGACGGAATCAGCTTCTGGGCGCTCGGCGAGATGGTGCGCATGCGGATCGGCATCGGCGAGGATGCCGACGAGGCGACGACGCGCGAGCAGCTGGCGAAGAGCCTGGACGAGTTCGTGACCGATGCGGACGAGCGGCGCAGCCTGGAGGAGCCACTGCTCCACCTGCTCGGCGTCGGCGAGAGCCAGGGCCACGACCGCGGGCAGCTCTTCCTGGCGTGGCGGACGTTCTTCGAGCGGATCGCCGAGAAGGCGCCGGTCATCATGGTCTTCGAGGACCTGCAATGGGCCGATGACGGCCTGCTCGACTTCATCGAGGAGCTCGTCACCTGGTCGCGTGGACGCTCGATCTACCTCATCACACTCGCCCGCGCCGAGTTGCTCGACCGCCGCCCGACCTGGGGAGCCGGCCAGCTCAGTTTCACGTCGCTCGGGCTGGCGCCGCTTGCCGACGAGGATGTCGCCGCGCTCCTCGCGGGGCTCGTCCCCGGCCTGCCCGAGCCGGTCGTCCGGCAGATCGTCGGGCGGGCCGAGGGGATCCCGCTCTACGCGGTCGAGACGGTCCGGATGCTCCTGAACGACGGGCGCATCGAGCGCGACGGCGACACGTACCGTCCGGTCGGTGAGCTGCGCGAGATCGCCGTGCCGGAGTCGCTCCACGCGCTCATCGCGGCCCGGATCGACGGGCTGGCGCCCGCGGAGCGCGGCCTCGTCCAGGACGCCTCCGTGCTCGGTCTCTCCTTCACGCTCGCCGCGCTGACGGCCGTCACGCGCTCGGCGAGCGACGAGGTCGGGCCGATGCTCCAGCACCTCGTGCAGCGCGAGCTGCTCACGATCGACGACGATCCCCGATCGCCCGAGCGCGGGCAGTACCGCTTCGTCCAGGGCCTGCTGCGGGAGGTCGCATACGGCACGCTCTCGCGCGACGACCGGCGCGCGCGGCACCTGGCCGCCGCGCGCTACTACGAGGCGCTCGGCGACGACGAGCTGTCGGGCGTCCTGGCGCAGCACTACGTCGATGCCTACCAGGCCCACCCGGACGGCCCGGAGGGTGCTGCCGTGGCCACGCAGGCGCGTGTCGCACTGCGCGCCGCCGCGCAGCGGGCGGCCGACCTCGGCTCGTTCCGTCGGGCGCACGGCTACCTCGAGAGCGCGCTCATGGTCGTCAGCGATCCGGCCGACGAGCTCGACCTGCGGACGGCCGCCTGGCCCGCAGCGGCCGGCGCCGGGCTGCTCGACACCGCGGTCCAGCACGCGGAGCGGACGGTGGAGCTCGCGACGGAGATCGGCGACGTGCCCGCCCGGCGGGTCGCGTCCGCGACGCTCGGCGACCTCCTCCTCGAGGGCCACCACGACCGGGCCATGAAGGTCCTGACCGAGGCGTTCGAGGAGCCCGGCCTGGCGCCGGGCGACCCGGGCTACCTGCCGGTGGCGACCGCCTTTGCCAAGGCGCTCATGCGCTCCCAGCAGGATGCCAGGGCGGTCGAGGTCGCGGACCAGGTGCTCCTGGCCGAGGACCGTCCGGTCTCGGAGGACGAGCGTGACGTGCGAGACGGGCGAGAGGACCTGCTCCTCGACCTCCTCATCACGCGTGGGACCGCGCTGTCGAACCTGAACCGGATCAGTGAGTCGGTCGTCCTGTTGACCGGAGCGCTCGAGGTGGCGCGGCGGCGCTCGAGGCTCGGCGCTGTGACCCGTGCCCTCATCAACCTGACGTACGCGCTGTCCAGGGATGACCCGCTCCTCGGATTCCAGCTCGCGCGCGACGGGATCGAGGGGACCAAGAAGTACGGGCACGTGTGGGGCCTGAGATACGTGCTCGGCAATGCGGTCGAGGTCGGAATCGAGGCCGGCGAGTGGGACTGGGTCATGGAGGCGCTTGCGGACCAGGACCTCACCACGGCGGAGCCGGCGGAGCGGCTCTGGTTCGGCACGCACATGACGGTCATTCGCGCCCTGCGCGGCGAGGACGTCGAAGAGGATGCCCGACGGATTTACGCGGAGAGCCGCTCCTTCGACGATCCGCAGTACCTCGCCGGCGGGTCGTGGAGCCTGCTCATGACGCACCTCGTCTCCGACCGACTGCCGGAGCTCATCGGGCTGGCCGACGAGATCCTGACGAACGGCATGGCCGGCATCGACGCTGCCGCCCACGGTGCGCGTGGGTCCGTCTGGCACGGTGACGTGACGACCGCTCGGCGCATGCGTGCGGCCTTCGAGACGACCGCGACCGCCGGCCGTCGGACGAGCGCCACGCTCGAGACGATGGATGGAGGCATCGCGATGCTCGAAGGGCGCACGGCCGAGGCCCGCGCGCACTACGCCGAGGCGCAGCGCGCCTGGCGGGAGATCGGGCTCGACTACACGCTCGCGCTCTGCGACCTCGACATCGTCGTGACCGGGGCGATGGAGCCCGCCGAACGCCGCCGTGCCGCGGAGGAGGCCCGCGCGATCTTCACCCGCATCGGAGCGCAGCCGTTCCTCGACCGCCTGAACGCCGCCGTGGCCGCCGAGACCGGTGGCGCGCCAGCGGCCACGGGCAAGCGCAGCGGGGAACGCCAACCCGCCTAGTGCAGGTGCGATCCCCCGCCGGGCTCGCCGTTGCCGTCGTCGCCCTCGCGCAGGAAGCGCTCGATGTCGGCGATCAGCTCATCCCCGACCGGCAGCCGCGACTCATCGGCCATCTGCTCCAGCCGCTCGACGTGCGCCTTCGTCTCCTCGTCGCTGGCGGTGGCGGCGTCGAGCAGGTTGCGCCGCTCGAGGGCGCGCGTCGCGAGATGCCCGACCGGGGGCTCGATCCCGAGGTGTCGGCCCAGCGCCGCGAGGAGTGCGATCGACGCGGCGGGATACGAGGCGTTCACGTAGTGCGGGACCTGCGCGAAGAACCCGACGGCCGGGATGCCGTGCGTCGATGCCGCAATCTCCATGACCGAGAGCGCCGCCGACGGAACCCGCAGCAGCCCGTCCGGACCCTGCCGGATGCCCTCGGGCAGCAGGTCCGGAGCCGATGCGGTCGCCAGGATCGGCACCGGGCGCGTGTGCGGCACGGCCGCGGGGATGGCGCCCATGCTCGCCCAGCTCGCCACGCTCAGCCGCTTCGCCAGCTCGATCACGTCGGCCGTCAGCTCGCGCCAGCGGAAGTCCGGCTCCGGACCGCGCAGGACGAGGAGGTCGCGCCCGCCGATGCGGGCCGCGATGACCTGGAGCGTCGGCCAGGCCAGGCTCAGCGGACGCCCGTCGACGATGTCGAGCGTCGGGCGGCGCGAGCGGTAGTCGTAGACGGCATCGGCATCGAAGGTTGCGACGAGCCGGCCGTCCTCCGCCAGCTGCGCCGCCGCGGTCGTCCCAGCGCTGCCCGCGTCGACCCAGCCCTCGAGCGCGGCGACGAGCACCGGAGCCTCGAGCTTCGGATCCTCCTCGAGCCGATACAGGGACATGCGACCAGTCTAGGACCGCTCTCGTCAGGTTGCCCGAGGCATCGCTGGCGCGGCGACCAGCGGACCTCAGGCGCGCTCGACGGCGACGTCCGCGGAGGGGGACGCCGAGAGCTCGCGTGCGTCGCGAGCCACGATCGCTCCGAGCCAGAACGCGAGCAGGGCCCCGACCGGGTGCAGCGCGGCCAGGAAGGGCGCATCGGCTTTGAAGAGGACGACGATCGGGATCACGAACGTGACCGCGGCCAGCGCCGCCGCGAGCTGGATCCGGCGCCGCCCGGCCCGAGCCAGCGCCGCCGCCACGAGGATGAGGATCGGCACGAGGTGGAGGAGCCAGCCGAAGCCCACGTGGACCTCGGTCCAATCGGATGGGCCGAACAACCCGAGGCCGATGAAGAAGACCTGGGCGACAAGTCCCACCAGGAATGCCCACGCCAGGGCGAGATAGGCGTACCGCGCGGCTCGGACCATGTGTGCACCCTCCGTCGAAGCCATTGGTCGGTTTAGGCGCGAGCATACGCGCCAGGTCACCCGCCGCACCGAGCGTGCGGACGCGCGCTACGCTGCCGGGCATGACAGGCGTGCGCGTCCGACTGGCAACGCGAGCGGAGATCCCCGTGCTGGCGGCCACGCTGGCGCGCGCCTTCGCGCACGACCCGTTCTACTCGTTCCTGGCCGGCTCGGCGCCGGAGCGCAACCAGCGCATGCGCGACGGGTGGGCCGGGATCCTGGAGCACGCGTCGGACCGGCTGTCGACGACGTACACGACCGATGACCACGACGGGGTCGCGCTCTGGCATCCGCCGGGCTACGGCGGCGCCAGCTTCATCGGCAGCCTGCGCATGCTGCCGTCGATGGCGAGCCTCGCCGGTGGCCTTCGCCGCCTGCGCGAGCTCTCGAAGGCGGTGGCGGAGCTCGAGGCGCGCCGGCACCACCACGTCCCGAGGCCGCACTTCTACCTCTCGGCGCTCGGCGTGGAGCCGGACCGCCAGGGCGAGGGCATCGGCACCGCGCTCGTCCGACCCGTGCTCGAGCGCGCGGACGGGTCGGGCACGATGGCGTACCTCGAGACGGCGACTGCCCGGAACGTGCTGCTCTACGAGCGCCTCGGCTTTGCCGTGATCGAGGAGCTGACGCTGTCCGGGACCGATGTCCACGGCTGGCTCATGCTCCGCCGCCCGAAGGGCTAGCCGAGCTGTCGGCCAGGGCGCCGAGCTCCGCGTGGGCCTCGTGGAGGCGATCGCGGACGGCGCGGCTCCCGTTCGCATCGACCTCGGGCTCCATCGCGAGGAGCAGCGATCGGCCACGCTCGAGCAGCGCATCGACCTGGCCATCGCCGGGGGCGACGCTCCGCACGGCGACACGGGTTGAAACGACGACCACACGAATTCGGAGCAGCATCGTACGGTCGTCCATCCGGCTCGCTCTAGCAAGGGTGATGCCGCCTCCGCTCGGCCGTCTCCAGGTCGCCGCCGGGGCTGAGGAAGCGCTCGATCAGGTCGACCTGCTCTGCACGGCTCGTCTGGGCACGGCCGGATCGGCGAGGACGATCGCGGCGTCGACGCCGATATCCTCGATGATCCGCTCGTATCGGTAGTAGACGATCGCCTCGGGGTCAACCTCGACCGCGCCATAGCCCTCGAAGAACCACGCCTCCTCGTGCGGCTGGACGGCACGCGCGATCCGGGAGCCGATGACGAAGAGCAGGTCGCGCTCGCGCGGCGCGAGCATCGGCCCATCCCAGCCGACCATGAGGATCCGGCCGTCGTCGGCGACGAGGACGTTGGCCGCATGGATGTCTGCGTGGCACAGGACGCGTGGATGCGGCCGTCCGCGCAGGACCGCGCCGAGCTCCTCGGCTCGGCCGATGGCGGCGTCGATCCAGTCTCGCGCATCGTCCAGGAAGGCGCGCAGCCGCACCGCCTGGGACGAGCGCACGGACGGCGCCCAGTCGAGGACCGTGCGCAGCACCGCCGCCGATGGCAGCGCGAACGACTCCACCGGCAGCCGATCGGCGAATCGCTCCTCCAGGCCGCTGTCGTGGACGGCGCGCAGCGCGCTGCCAAAGCCGCGCCACTGTGCGGCCGACATGCCGGCGACCATCGCGTCGCGGCCGGCGACGAACGGCTGGACGACGAGGCTCCGGTCGTCGGGCAGCGGATGCGCGAGCGTCCCCGCGTGCGTCCGCATCGGCGCGAGAACGTTTGTCACGCCGGCGTCGAGGAGGGCGCGCGGAACCTCGAGCGGCACGTCGGACCGCGGGCCGAAGCGGACCTTCGCGAACCATCGGCCATCCGGGCCGGCGACGTCGTAGGCGGCGGCCTGCGGATCGTGGCCGGGCACGAACGTGAAGCGGCTGGCGCCGATGCCGTACGCCGCGCGGAGGGAATCGGCCAGCGCTCGCGTGTCGAGGCCGGGATCTTCGAGCATCGGCGCACACGGTAGCCGACGAGCGGCCTCGCCAAACGGCCCCCGAGATGGGTCCGTGTGTCACATGTGCCCAAACCCCATACCGGCGACAGTTGAGCCCAGGCACACCAACAGACCCCACACCAACATAGACACGAGAGGGTTACTCCAATGATCAATCGATTGCGAGGGCTCGGCATTGTCCTCGGACTCATCGGCCTCGCATTCGTCGTGGCCGGCGGGTTCGCCTTCTTCAAGGTCCAGGAGGGGACGGCATCCCTCAAGGCCTTCAGCGCGGCGCAGGGCGTCGAGCTCACGTATAACGAGAGCGGACAGCTCACCGATCGCGGCACCGCCGAAGGCGCGGAGCCGATCATGGCGCTGCTGACCGATGACTGGGGCTACCCCGTCGTCGCGGGCGAGCTCGATCCGAACGACCCGCTCGTCAACACCGCGTCCGAGTACATGTACCAGATGGCGACGGTCGCGTATCACACGCTGCACGGGACGCAGACGATCGTTCTCGCTGAGGACGTCGAGTACAACGGTGAGCTCTTCACCGCCGGCACGTACGAGTTCCCGATCGACGGTCGCTACTGGGCCGATTTCGATCGCGAGCATCCCCTCGAGGGCCCCGCGCGCGGACTCGCCTGGACCGGTGTGGCCCATGCGCTCGTCGCTGAGCTCGGCGTCGGCACCGTCACCGCCTCCGCCCTGCAGCTCGGCCTCGGACTGGCCGCCCTGTTCGCCGGAGTCGGCGTCGTCTTCTTCCTCACCGGCGCCGGCCTCGTGTGGGCCACGCGCCCAGAGGCAGTCGAGGTCCCGGTCCTCCGCCCCGCGGGCGTGACCATCTGACCCGACCGATGGAGCCGAGCTCCACGACCTAGATACGAGAGAGGAGCCCAGAGCGGGCTCCTCTCTCGCGTGCACGGGATCACGCCACGCCGCCGCGAGCGTGCTCGACGAGCTGGCAGAGCGCGTTGACGAGCCGCATCTGCTCCGGGGTCCGGCAGTTCGCCTCGAGGAGCCGGGGGCTGGCGATGACGATCGCGACGGCCCGGGCTCGCGAGACGGCGACGTTCAGGCGGTTGCGGCTGTAGAGGAAGTCCATGTCGCGGGGCGCGTCGTCGCGGCTCGAGCTCGCCATCGAGTAGATCGCAATTGCGCCCTCCTGGCCCTGGAACTTGTCGACGGTGCCGACCGGGACGCGGATGCCGCGACCGAGCCGCGCCTCCACGGCCCGGGCGATCTCGGCGACATGCGCGTTGTACGGCGCGACGATAATGATGTTCTCGGCCTGGATCGGCGCCGTGACGCCGTGGCAATCGGTCCATGACGACCCGATCAGCTCGTCGACGAGCCCGGCGATGACCGCCGCCTCCTGTGGCGACTTCGACGCGTTGCCCTCGTGCTCGCAGTCGACGAACCGGACCCCGACCCCGTCGAGCAGCGGCTCGGCGGAGGTGATCCGCTGGAGCTGGGTCGAGGGGTGCGTCCCGAGCCGGTCCTCGTAGAAGGCGGCCGAGATGTACTCGTTGACCGCCGGGTGCATTCGCCACGTCGTCTCGAGGAAGAGTCCGCATCGGTCGTCGAGCGTGACGGCCGACCCGAGCAGGTGCTCGAGGGACGACTCGCCGGCGCCCTCGGGATGGACGCCCTGGCTCACCATCGGCAGCTGGTTCGGGTCGCCGAGGAGGACGACCGATGACGCGGCGCCGCTCATCGCCACGACGTTCGCGAGCGACATCTGCCCGGCCTCGTCGACGAAGAGGACGTCGAGGGTGCCGACGAGCTCCGCCCGGGCGATGAGCCAGGGCGTGCCAGCCACGACGTCAACCTCTCGCTCGGCGAGGGCGGCGAAGATCTGCTCGTTCGAGCTGAGCGTGACGCTCGGGTTGCCGGTCACCTCGTCCCCGGTGTCGCAGCGCTGCATGGCGCGGAACGGGACGCCCGCCTCGCGACCCGCGACGACCACCTCGCGGAGGAGGTTCGAGATGGCCTTGTGCGACTGGGCGGCGATCCCGACCCGCTTCCCCGCTCGCACGAGCTCGACGATCATCCGCGCCCCGGTGTACGTCTTCCCGGTTCCGGGCGGGCCCTGGATCGGCAGGACCGTCTCGTCGAGCGCGGTCGCGATCCGGCGCGCCGCGTCGAGCGTCGCCTCGCCGTCGCGCACGAGCCGCTCCCCGGCGGGCGTGCCGTTGACGTGTGGGGGCCAACAGAGCAAGAGCTCGCGGGCGGCGCGGAACGGGCCGGGACCCTCCATCCCGTGCTCGATGACGGCGTCGGCGATCCGCAGCAGCGCGTCCCGCATCGCCCGGGCCTGGAGCGGCTGGTCGGGAATGAGCGCGGTCGGATGGAACGGCTGTCGCTTCGGACCGACCTTGAGGTCCAGGTATCCCTCGACGTCGTCGATGTCCAGGATCTCGCCGGCATCGGCTCCGAAGTCGCCGTGGCGCGGGTCGGGGTCGATCGGCTTCGACCCGATGCGGAACTTGTGGTCCTGCGGCGGGAATCGGTAGCGGCGCAGGACGCTCTTCTTCTCCGGACCGAGCTCTCGCTCGAACGTCAGGCCGCCGATCCCCTCACTGGCGCCGATGAGCTCCTCCGTCGACTTCTGACGCAGGTCGTGCCACAGCCACCAGGCCGGCTTGTCGTCGCGCCGATGCCAGTCGAGGAGCTGCGCGAGCAGCCATCGGCCCTGTTGCTCGGGCGAGCGGAGGTTGCGGTCGGCGCCCACGCCATCGGTCAGGGCATCCATCCGCTTCTGCACCGCGGCCGATCGCTCCTCCTGCGCCTCGGTCGGCAGCCCGTCCAGGATGGGCGGGCGGGTCCACTCGGCGGCGACTGGGAAGGTTCGAACCGCCTCGGCCCGGCGCTCCTCGAGCCAGTCCCGCAGCTCGAGCGTCGAGATGCAGTCGTCGCGGTTGTAGTCGGCGATGGCCTGGAGGATCGCGTCGTCGCGCTCCCGCATCCAGCGCTCGTACTCGACGACGCTGAAGCCGGCCTCCGTCACCGGGCCCTCGCGCTGCGCGAGGTAGAACTTCTCGATCTGCTTGAGCGAGTACGACTCGACCGATGCGCGCACCCCCTGGCGCACGACGTTGAGCAGGTCGACGAAGACCCCGCCACGCAGCAGCCGATCGACCTCGTCCTCGCGGGTCGCGTGGCGCCGCATGAGCCGCTTCACGGCGCCCGACTCGTACCCGCCGTAGTGGAAGACGTGCATCCGCGGGTGCGCGTCGAGCCGCTCGATGCAGAGGTCGATGAACGACTCGAAGGCCAGCTTCTCCTCCTCGCGGTCGTGCGACCAGAACGGCAGGTACGTCCGCTCACCGTCGACGGTGATCGCGAGGCCGAGCAGGTACTCGAGGCCGTCGTCGAGCGCCCACGGGTCGGACTCGATGTCGAAGAAGACGTCCCACGGCGTCGGCTCCGGCAGCGCCGCGAGCCCGCGTCCGCTCGCGTCGGGCTCCGGCGGGATGAGCTCGTACACCCGCTCCCCGGTCACGCGTTCGTGGAGCTGGAGGCGTGCCTGGTCGCTGAGCCGGCGCCGGGCATGCGGCTCGACCTCCGGGACCGATGCGTCCGGCGGCAGCCTCGCGATCTGCGTCAGCGTCCGCACGTCGGCGCTCATGAAGCGCTCCGTGTCGACGCGCCGGATGCCGGCGACGATCGAGGGGTGGTCGTCGTCGCGGCGGCGCTGGATGCAGGTCGGGTACCAGACGCAAACCTGGCAGTGCTCGACCGGATCGGGGTACGTGTCGAGGCCCAGCGAGCCACCGAGGACCCGCTGCTCGAACCGGTTCCGGGCGTAGCGGAAGTAGGCGGCGTAGTCGGTCAGCCGATGCGGACGCTCGACGCCGTCGCCGGTCACGACGTACACCGTCTCGGGCAGGACGCCCTGGAGGCGGGCGAGTAGATCGGCGTAGACGCACATCTGGATGATCGCGGCGGCCTTGACGCCGCGCGACAGCTTCGTATCGGCGATGTCGTAGCTGTACGCACCGAGGACCGGGCTCGGTCGCTCGACGCGATAGAGGAAGTCGGCGTGGCCGCGCCATCGGCCGTCGAAGAAGGTCGCCTGGAAGATGACGTCGGCGCCCTGTCGCATGGCGGCCAGCGTGTCGGCCTGCGCGGCGCGCAGCCGGTCCGGCGTCGTCAGGTCGTCCTTCGCGATCTCGACGACGCTGCGGCCCTCGGCGCGCAGGTTCTCGAGGTGGGCCAGCTCGTGCGCGTCTCCACGGTCCTGCATGAGCTGCACGGTGGGGTCGGCACGGCGCGGCGGGCGCTCCCAGCGACCCTCGATCCGCCCGAGCTCGAGCGTCGAGAGGTGGTCGCAGGCGAGGTAACCGACGAGGTCGGTGGCACTGACGATGACCGTGCCGTCCGAGGTCTTCTGCACGCGACCACGATAGCCAGCGCCCGCGACAGGTTGAGGGTCACGGTCGCAGGGTGCCCGCCCGTATTGACAAACGTACGTTCAGATGTACGCTTGACCGATGAAGAGCATCCCGATCACCGAGCTGAGGCAGCGAGCCGCAGATGTCATCGAGCGGGCCGGGACGAGCGACGAGCCGACGGTCATCCTCAAGCGGTCGCGCAAGGCCGCGTACATCGTCAGTCCCGAGCGCTTCGAGCAGGACCAGGCCGAGCTGCGAGCCCTCCGCCGGGCACTCTTCATGTCCGAGGTCCGCGAGGCCGAGGCCGAGCACACCGCGGGCCAGGCACGGCAGTTCGAGGACTTGGAGGACCTCCTGGACGAGCTTCGGTCCTGACCGATGCGCCTCCAGGCATCGAGCCGATTCCTGCGGCGCGCGAAGAAGCTGCGAGAGCCCCAGGCGACGATGCTGCGCGCGGCCCTTCGCCGATTCGCCGCGGACCCGGCCGACCCCCTGCTCCGCGTCCACAAGCTGAAGGGCGAGCTGCGCGACTACTGGTCGTTCACCGTCGACGACGACCTGCGCGTGCTTTTCCGCTGGGACCGCGACGTTGCGTTCCTCGTCAACATCGGCTCACACGACGAGGTCTACTGAGCGCCGTCCTGACGTAGGACCGCGCACGCCACTTTGCCGGGTGAGGTGCGTCACTCGGCCGATGATCGGCGCCCGGCGCTCCCCGACGATGCCCTCACTGCGGCCGTCTGCGTGCCGCCCACAGGGAAATCACTGTCATGTTCTCTCGAAATCAACTGCTCATCGCACCCGTCCTGGCGGTGGTTCTCGCTGCGTGCGGGACGGCGACCGCCAACCCAGACCCCGTGGACGAGCCGGCGGCGCCGTCGCCGACCGTCTCTCCCGCACCGACCGTCGCCCCGGAGCCGACCGCGCCCCCGGCGACAGGCGACGGCACGATCACGATCGTCGGCGGCGGATCCGTCAGTGGGCCCGGCGGCAACATCGGCGATGCGCTCGATGCGGCCCTCGACCAGCCGTACCTGGTCAACGGCGTCCTGCTCAAGGACCTCGACGGCAAGATCTGGCTCTGCGACTCGCTGACCGATACGACGCCGGTCGCCTGCGACGGCCTCGTTCTCGAGGTGCTCGAGTACCCGACCGGCGGCGCCGAGTGGGAACTCGAGAACGCGGACATCACCGTGCTCCAGGAGTCCGAGGGCGTCCTCTACTTCGAGTTCAACCAGCTCTTCGGCGTCGTCGAGGCAGCGTGACCTCGGGCGTCTCTGCCCCGGAGCTCACCCCAAGGGTGGGCTCCGGGGCTTTTGCATGCGCGCTCGCGTGGCGCGCCGCCCGTATCCACCCGGGGACTCTTACCGCCACGCATTGGCCGATGCATGCGCGCCCACCCCTGCGACCGCCATCCACGCCGCCCCAGCTTGGCTAACCGATGCACCGGGCGCATTTCCCGCCATCCGACGGCCGTTAGAGTCACCCGGGCGATACGCGAGCAGTACGCGGCCAGTAACCGACGCCCTGCCACCATCGAGCCGGGGCAGCCGATCACCTCCGCCCACACGACCGTTGACCCGATCAATGCGCCCTCGGTGGCCGCCTGGCCCTCGTCGACCACGATCGCGTCGTACCGATGCTCCGGCAGCTGCATCAGCGCCTCGTCCAGCTCATCGCTGCAGGGTACCGGTGCGAGGCCACGGCGAGATCAGTCAGTCTTCCGCACTGGCTCCTTCTCGCACGAGCGCGCGGAGTGCCGCATTAACGCTCTCCGAAGTCGGGAATCGCTCAGCCACGTCCGGATCCAAGCGGACAACCGCACCCTCCGTCCGAAGCTTGCGGTGGTGCTGGCCGCGCGATCCGCCGCGGAAGTCGTACTCGTCGCGAGGGTCGTCAGGCGTGCTCATGATCCATCCATTCGGGCGGAGTTGCCCGTTGCTCTTCGGCGGGACCCGACCGCTTGATTCCTACGCGTCTTGGGCGGCCACGGTGTCGGACCAGGTGCTCGGAGCCGGCACCGGCTCCCCGATCGATCGCATCATGGCCACGTGGGCCTTGATTGCGGACCGGATGAGCTTCTCAACCTCGCCGCGCGTCTTGGCCGCCGCCACACACCCCGGCAGGTCGGGCACATAGGCTGAGTAGCCCGTCGAGGTCGTCTCGTAGATCACCGTGAACGTCATGGCCTGTCCTGCGGTTCGATTCCGGCCTGCCTGAGAATACTCCGGTAGGTGCCCGTCGCAAGGTGACGGCTCGGTTTCCCCGCGATCGTCACGAGCCCCGGTCATTTGGGATGCACAAAGTGCCGATGGCTGCCGCGAGTCCGCACCCACCGCCAGCCGTGCGCTTCAACGAGCCGAATGGCATCTCGAACTTGGGCACCCACGCATCGTCACGAAGCTGCCTTATCGCGGGCTTACCGCTGCGTTACAGCGGACTGCCCAACGTCGCATCGCTCGCGTGCTCGCGTGGCGCGAGGCCCGTATCCACCCGGGGACTCTACGGCCACTCATGGGCCGATGCATGCGCGCCAACCCTTGCGACCGCCATCCACGCCGCCCCAGCTTGGCTGACCGATCCACCGCCCGCATAACCCGCCATCCGACGGCCGTTAGAGTCACCCGGGCGATACGCGAGCAGTCCGCCGCGGATAATCGGCGGCATGGACAGGGGCCACGCTGCATGACCGATGCGCCCGACGGCGATGCCGTCGCCGCGTCGCTGGCACGCGATTGGGGCCTCCGCGCCCCGACGATCGAGCGCCATGACCGCGGGATGAACTCCAGGACCTGGATCATCACCGACGGCGCTCGCCGGTGGGTCGCCAAGGCCGTTCCCGCCGACGTCCAGCCGAGCTTCGCGGCGGGGCTCGCCGTCGCCTCCCTCGTCGATGCCGCCGGCATCCCGAGCGGTGCGCCGGAGCCGACGCGATCCGGGGCGCTGTCGGTCGTGCTCGGCCGTTGGACCCTCGCGCTGCTGCGGTTCGCCGACGGCGAGCCGCTCGTCGGGGACGACGAGCGGGAGCAGCGGCTCATCGGCCTGACGCTCGCGCGGGCGCATCGGGCACTGAGGGGGCGCGAGGTCCCGGGCGCCGAGCGATTTCATTGGATCGATGCCGAGGCGTCACACCTCGACATCGAGCCCTGGGTTCGGCCGGCCGTTCGCGCTGCCATCGGCGCCTACGACGCCATCCACCCGCATGAGCTGACGTGGGGCCTGCTCCACTCGGACCCCGCGCCGGAGGCATTCCTGTGCGACGCGCGCACCGACCGATGCGGGCTCATTGACTGGGGCACCGCGCTCGTCGGTCCGCTCATGTACGACGTCGCGTCGGCGGTGATGTACGTGGGCGGCCGCCGATACGCCTCCACCCTGCTGGACGCCTACCTGGCCGAGCGGGTGATCCCGGCCTCGGAGGTCGAGCGCGCGCTCGAACCGATGCTCCAGCTGCGCTGGGCCGTCCAGGCCGATTACTTCGCCCGGCGCCTCGCGACCGACGACCTCACGGGGATTGCGAATTCGGACGAGAACCAGGTCGGCCTCGACGACGCCCGTCGGGGGCTGCTCGGCTCATCCTGAGCGTGGGCGTCGTGGTCAATCCCTTATCCCGCGATCACGAAAGAGCAGTGATCGCCCGTGGATGCGAGGGCGGCGAGGCTAGAGAACGTCGACGGAGCCGGACGTGGTGGTCGGCTCGGGCGGTGCCACGCCGTCCTCGCGCATGCCTTCCAGGTGAAGCTCGATGGCAGAGCGGATCCGCCGTTCGACATCGGCCCGCGTCCGGCCGGTCGCCACACATCCCGGCAGGTCCGGCACGTACGCGCCCCAATTGCGCTCGCTGCGCTCGTAGATCACCGCGTAGGTCGTCATCGGTCGTCCTTCAGCCCTGCCTGCTTGCGAACATTGTTCCACGTGCCCGGCGGCATGTCGTCACTCAACTTGCCCGACACGGTGACGCGTCCAACGCGGTCCGAGTGCTTGAACTGCCGATGTCCACCGCGCGACTTGACCTCATACCACCCTTCGGCGCGGAGCAGGCGGATGATGTCACGGACCTTCGGCACCCGCTTATCGTCGCGAGGTGCGCTTACTCCACGGTTAGCAGCTGATTACCGGACCGCCCGTCGGGGGCTCCTCGGCTAAGGCTGGTACGTCATTTGGCCGATGATCGTCGGACGAGACGAGCGCATACCAGCGGCGTCGAGATGTACCGAAGAGGCGCACTGCTCCTGGGCGTCCTCGTCGCCGTCCTCCTGGCAGGCGCGGTGGCCTGGCGCCTCCTCGCCCCCGAACCGTCCGCCGCTCCAACGATCGAGGACGCCCACGTCGAGTGGACCGGGCCGGTACGCCAGGTAGGCGGCCTGGGCGCGGTCGTCATGCTCGAAGCTGGCGGGGACGGGAGGATGACCTGGTCCGAGGCGCCGGATGCCGCGCCGCGGTGGGCGGACGTGGCGCGGGTCTCGGTCACCCGTGAGTTTCAGAACTGGGGCCTCAAGCTTGGCGCCGATCCCCCGCTGCGGGACGCGCTCGCCCGCGAGGACCACGTCCTGGCGTTCGGGTTCGTGATGGACACGACCGGCGACGGCGTGGCCGACTACGTGGTCGGCATCGACACCGATGCCGCCGCTCCGGCCGTCCATGTCTGGCTCACAGACCTGGCCAGCGGCGAGACCCGCGAACGGTTCTCGGGACCGTATGGTGATCCGTTCGATTTTGCGACGAGCCTCGAGATTGAAGGCGACGCGATGGCCGGCGATCGGCCACCGGGTGGTTCTTTCTTCAACGTCGGGGCCGCCCCCGCCGAGCTGTTCGACCTCGACCACGCTCAGTTCTACGCCTGGTCGTCGCTCACCGTAGCCGGGGAGGTCGTCGCCTGGGACTACGCTCCCGACGCCGGATGGCTGAGGGCGCCGGCCAGGGAACGGCTGGGATGCACGCCGCTCGCGTGTCCGATGACCGGCCCGGCGCCCGGACCCGGAGCGCGTGCGTGGATCGTCACCGTCGAGAACCAGAGCGCGGACGAGACACACCTGTTCGTCGCAGCGGATCGGAGCCCCATGGGTGAGCTGGTCGGGACAGCCACGCCCGCATCGGTCGCGGCTGGCGTGACGCAGCAGGTGGTCTTCACCGTCCCGGCCGGCTCGGGATGGGCGATCTTCGTCAACCCGTCGCCGGGCATGGGTCCGCTCATCCTGGCGCAAGATGTCCCTCCGGATGCCGCTGGAGCTCTGCCCATCAGGATCATCGTCCAGCCCGGCGGCGCGCCCAGCGTCATGTCCAGGGGATTTGCTCCGGGCTGGTTCGGCGACTGACGCCAACACACGACTCGCCCTAGGCCGCTCGCGCCAAGGTTCGTTCCGCGGCGTAATCGCGACAGGCTGTTGTCACGAGCGCCCTCGACACTAAACGCATGACCACGTTCACCGCCCGCACCGACCGCCAGCTCGTCCGCGCCGGCGCGCGCTCCACCCGCTACGTCCTCCTCCAGGCGACCGCGCCCGCCACAGGCGCCGCAGGCGGCGGACGCGCCCGCTGCTCTTGAGGCCGGCATCCCCCATCCGGTCGGGATCGCTGGGGGCTCGGGATTCCATGCGCCTGGTCCTCGCAGTCGCCTCATTGTGGGGCCGCGGGGCAAGGGACCCCGCCGGCCATCCCGCGACCCGCCAGACGCGACAGGAGAGGTGTCACGGGCTCCATGCGAGGATGTCCACGTGCCACCGAAGACCTCCAACCGTCGATACACGGTCTACGGCAAGGGCCGGTTGGCCGGCGCCGTCTGGGGCCACCTCGTCGGCGACGCGATCGGTGTGCCCTACGAGTTCAACCACCACATCGAGACCGTCGAGCTCCGCGGCCACGGATCGCACAATCAGCCACCCGGCACCTGGAGCGACGACGGCGCGCTCATGCTCGCCCTCCTCGACTCCCTCGTCAGCGTCGGCTTCGACCCCGAGGACCAGGGCCGACGCGCCCTTGCCTGGGCCTATGCAGGCGCCTACACGCCCGATGGCGACGGCAGGTTCGACATCGGCGGCGCCACGCATGCGGCCCTCGAGCGGTTGCGCCGCGGCACGCCGGCCATCGATGCCGGCGGCACCGGCGAGCGCGACCAGGGCAACGGCAGCCTGATGCGCATCCTGCCGATCGCCCTCGTAGACGTTCCGGCGGATGACGCGACGCTCGTCGAGCGCGCGCACCTCGCCAGCCGCGTGACGCACGGCCACCCGAACTGCCAGGTCGCCTGCGCGCTGTACGTCCTCATCGCCCCCGAGCTGCTGCGCGGTTCAACCCAACCGGAGACGTCGCTCACCACCTCGGTCGAGCGGCTGCGCGTCGTGTACGCGGACGATCCGGCGTTCGGATCGGTCCTGGAGGCGCTGCTGGCGCATCGGTCCAGCGTGCGCAAGCCCGGTGGAGGCTGGGTGCTCGACAGCTTCTGGTCGGCCTGGGAGGCCTTCGCGGCGAGCACCTCGTACCGCGACGCGATCGAGCGCGCGGTCACGTACGGCCACGACACCGATACGACCGCCGCCATCGCCGGCGGCCTCGCCGGCCTGCGCTGGGGCCTCGACGAGCGGACCGACGGGATCCCGCGCCAGTGGCTCACCGCCCTCCGCGGCCGCGCCATCGTGGAGGAGCTGCTCGGCCGGCTTCTTCGATGACCGATGCTCGCTGCGACCTCGTCGGCTGCGACCGGGCGCGCGCTCGGTATCCTGACAGGGACCATCGGGTCATTCGGAGGGAGCGTCACCGATGACAGGATTCCGGTCCGAGCAAACCACGGAGTTCGACCATGGCTGACCGATGGGTCTGCACAACGTGCTGGGCAGCAAACGAGGAGCAGTGGGACAAGTGCCTCCGCTGCAAGGTGCCGCGTGGCGCCAAGGCCGATCCACTGGTGGCCTCAGCAGCCACAGGGGAGCCGCAGCGATCCTGGTGGCAACGCGTTCCGATGCGATTCGCCTGGGTCGGCATCGTGGCAGTCGTGGCCGTGGTCGGAGCGCTGAGCGCGGCCTCCCGCGACGACTCGGGCGCGATCGTCGGGGCGGGCGCGCTGCAGATCGTCGACGTGCGGGTCGGGGATTGCTTCGATCTCAACGACGGATTCGACATCGAGGAGGTCGGCGAGATCCGGGCCATCCCGTGCGACGAGCCGCATGCCTTCGAGGCCTACTTCCTAACCGAACTGGCGGCGGGTTCCTACCCCTCGCGCAGTGTCTTCAACACCGCGGTGGAGGCTGCGTGCCTCCCGTCCTTCGAGACCTACGTCGGCCGCGACTACGAAACGTCGGAGCTCTACGTGACCTCGTTCGAGCCGACGCCCGAGGGCTGGCACGATGGCGACCGCAGCATCCTGTGCGTCCTCTCGACGTACGAGGCCGCGACCCCGCTGACCGGCTCCGTCCGCGACTCCGGCCGCTGAATCCGCTCGAGGCGGATCCTGAATCGGCTCGTGGCAGGGCGTCGGTGACTGGCCGCGTACTCCTCGCTCATGACCCGTGTGACTCTAACGGCCGTCGGATGGCGGCGAATGCGGGGGTGGATCGGTCAGCCAAGCTGGGGCGGCGTGGATGGCGGTCGTAAGGGTGGGCGTGCATGCATCGGCCGATGAATCGCCGTAAGAGTCCCCCGGTGGATACGCACGCGGCTCTGACCCCGCTGACTGGCTCCACTCCGCTCCAAGCCCTCGCGACTCAGTAGGTCAGGACCGATGCCCCCTGGCGCTCGAAGTCTGGCCGGTTGCGAGTGACGATGGTGGCGTCCAGGCCACGCGCCACCACGGCGATGAGCGCGTCGCCGAGACCCAGCTTGCCACCCGCCTGATGTCGCGCGAGGCGGGCCGCGCCGGCAGCCCGGGCCGCGGTCGGATCGGTACCCACGAAGTCGAGGGGGTCGAGCAGCCGGGAAATCACGTCTCGGTGGTCGTCGCTGCCACCGGAGAGCGCCTCGCACACGACCACGTCGCAGATGAAGAGCTCCGCGCCCTCCTCGTACAGCCGCTGCAGCAATGCCATGGCGGGTTCGTGCCCGTGGGCATGGTCGACGATCAGCGTCGTGTCGAGCAGGTAGCGCATCAGTCAGGCGGTTTCCTCGGAGCGCAGGTCGTCGACCCAGCGAACGACCTCATCTGGGCTCATCCATCCCGGCTTCCCGATCATGGCGCCGGCCGTCTCGCGGATGGCGGCTCCCAGGGCATCACGACGCACTCGTTGGGCGACCGCCTCGGCGACATAGCGGCTGCGTCCGCGAGGCCCGGCAAACCGATCCACTTCGCTCAGCAGCGCAGCAGGCAGCGTCACGTTGGTTCTCGCCAGTTGGGTGCGCGGAGTGTGTGTCATGTCGTGTGCAATCGTATCACACTCCCTCGTAGCCAACCGCTCCTCCTGCCGGCCGGCCCCGCGGGACCGCGCAGATCGAGGAGCGCTACCGCGATCCGCGATTCCCGTCGGGCCGGATCCTGACGACCTCGGTCGCGAGCTGCCTGCCCTTCAGGTCGAGCGACGTGCGCTCGAGCGACGGATCGAGGCCGGCTGCCTCGGCCGCAGCGACCGAAACGACGACCTCTCCCCGCTCCGCCTGCGACGCGAGGCGTGCCGCAACGTTGACGACATCCCCGACCGCGGTCAGCTCGACATGGGTGCCCTCGCCTACTGCGCCGAACCACGTCCGGCCGAAGTGGACGCCGGCACCGACCGGGACCCACGGCCCGCCGGGATCGGCGTGCCCCGTCGCGCGCAGGAGCGCCTTGGCGGTATCGACCGCGCGCGCCACGTACCGCTCGCCGGCGAGGAGCGGGAAGAAGAGGGCGACGAGCTCGTCACCGACGAACTTGTCGACGTACCCGTCATGGTCGAAGACGGCCTTCGTGGCCGTCGTGTAGAAGCGGTCGAGCAGCGCGTGGAACTCGCCGGGCGACATCCCCTCCGCCAGCGCGGTCGAGCCGCGGATGTCGGCGAAGAGCATCGCGCCATCCACCTCGGCACCACCGTGGTGCTTCGTGAGCATGTCGGTGCACGAGTTGCACCAGTTCGGGTTCGATTCCGACTGGCGCTTGCCGAAGACGCGCATGAAGCGGCCTCCGCGACCGCCGAACGGCGCCGCGCACATCCGGCATCGCGGCTCGGACGGGATGCGCATGAAGACGTGGCGGCCGACCGTCTTGAACGTGTCGCCGCCCTCCGTCAGGAACTTGCGCCAGAACTCCTCGTCCCGCGTGTCCTGCGCGGGTCCCGAACTCACGCTCGCTCGCTCATCGGCGCTTCGGTCCTCCTCGATCGGTTCGATCGGCACCGAACCATGATAGGACCCGGCGTCGACCGTCTCATCGCGTCGCTCCTCGGCTCGTGGCAGGGCGTCTGTGGCTGGCCGCGTACCGCTCGCTTATCGCCCGGGTGACTCCAACGGCCGGCGGATGGCGGCGTATGCGGCCGGTGGATCGGTCAGCCAAGCTGGGGCAGCGTGGATGGCGGTCGCAAGGGTGAACGCGCATGCATCGGCCAATGAGTGGCCGTAAGAGTCCCCCGGTGGATACGCACGCGGCCCTGACCCCGCTGATCGGCTCCGTCCGCGACTCCGGCCGCTGACCAGGCGGCGTCGAGGGTCTCCCAGAGGGTCTCCCATTTGTAACCGCAATGGTTACCAATTCCTGCGCGGAGACATAGACCGTGCCGAATTGGAGGAACGTCGAGCCTGCGGGAGCTGTAGTGGCCCTATTTGTAACGCCGCTGGTTACAGATGGAGGCCGAGGGCAATCACGCCTGCCGGCGCAGCACGGCCCACAGGATGAGCCCGGACCCGATGATCCCGACGAGCGGCAAGCCGATGTTCAACGGGAAGTCAGCCACGGGGTTCTCGTAATAGGCGAACATCCAGACGCCGACGAGAAGCGCGAACAGGCTGCCGGCCATGAGGACGGCCGCGATCCCCCACGCCAGCCCGCGCGCCCAGGTCTCGCCCGTTCGCCAGCCGAGGAGCAGGGGCGCCGTCACGACGCCGAGGGCGTAGCCCGCGAACACGATGAGCGACCCGGGATCGGCGAACGCCGAGCCCATCGCCAGCGCCAGCAAAGTAATGAGGAGCGGGCCGAACGCCAGGACGGCGGGCCGGGCGAGGACTCGGGTCATTGAGATCTGCATCATCATGCGCCAGAGTCTGCCCCCGCCGGCCTGCGGTCAGCCTGCGGTGAGCCGACGGCGTAAGGTGGACCCGTGCACGACGAAGAAGAGACCGATCCGACACCCCTGCCATCGAGGCCGTCCGGCGGGCAGCTCATCGGCGGCATCCTCGCCGGCCTCGAGCATCTCCTGACCGGCCGGCCCCGCCCGGTCGCGCAGATCGAGGAGCGCTACCGCGATCCGTGGGCGTCGTCGCTGGGCGTGACGGTCGAGGGGCTCGACGAGCCGATCGAGCGGCCGGAGCCGCCGGACCGATCCGGTGCGCGCCTCTGAACGTCCGCCCCCGGGGCAGTCCTCATGGGGCCTGCCCAATTCATCGCCCGATCGGGTACAACTGCTGTCCGCACTGAGCGGCATATGGAGTGCATGACCGGCGGCTGACCGCCGACGACGTGCGGACGAAGGAGGACAACTCGATGCCAGACCCAGGCAAGGTCGTCAAGCAGGTCGGCAGGACGGCCGGCAAGGTCGGCGCTTCGGCGGGCAAGACCGCCGGGCAGGTCGGCAGGACGGCCGGCAAGGTCGGCCTGAGCGCCGGAAAGACCGCGGGGAAGACCGCCGGCAAGGTCGCCGGGACGGTCGGACACCTGGCCAGCGAGGCCGTGAAGGCCGTCGGCGACGCGCTGCCGATCGGCAAGGGTTCGAAGAACAAGACGAGCCGATCGCGTTCGAAGGCGCGCACCACGAAGGCCCGTCCCACGGCGGCGTCATCGGCCGGCCCGAAGGCGGCAACCGGGACGAAGTCCGCCACCGCGAAGAAGGCTCCGGCGAGGAAGACCACCACCACGAAGTCGACCACGCGGAAGGCGTCGACCACGCGGAAGGCGCCGGCAAAGAAGAAGCCCGCGGCCGGCTGACGTCGCCCGGGGCCGATCAGGGGTCGAGCGCCGTGAAGGTGCGCGCCTGGTCGCAGTCGCCGCAGATCCAGGCGTCGCCATCGCGCGCGGGCGCGAGGCCGTCGGACCACAGCGCACGCCCGCAGATGGCGCATCGCTCCTGCGGCTCGGCGCCGGCGCCGGCGTCGGCGTGATCAGGGGCAGGATCGTCGGGCGGATGCATCGGTGGAAAGCGGCCCGTGGGGCAGGTCAGCAGCGACGCAGCCCCACGGACCAGCAGACGAGGAGCTAGCTCCGCAAGAGGCCGCCGTCTCCCATGAGGAACGCGGCGGCGAACACGGCGAGGCCGAGCGGCACGAGGCCGACGGTGCCGAGGGCGACGCCGAACGCGGCGAGCAGGAACAGGATCACTGCCACGATGAGCAGGATCGACCGGGGCCCGAGACTCATAACCACTCCTCCTTCAGTCGGCACCGGGTCCGATGCCGGGGCCAGTATGTCCCGCCGGGCGCACCGAGATGCGACCATTCGCCGCACTGACGGCCGGCGCCCGTTCGGTACGATGCGCGCGTGACCGATTCGGCCCGAGCCGTCCAGCGCGTCTACCTGCTGCTCACGCTCCTCACGACGCTCGCCGCGTCGTTCATCTGGGGCATCAACACGCTCTTCCTGCTCGATGCGGGACTGAGCAACACCGAGGCCTTCGCGGCGAACGCGTTCTTCACGGTCGGGCAGGTGCTGTTCGAGGTGCCGACGGGGGTCGTGGCCGACACCCGTGGCCGACGGTTCAGCTTCATGCTCGGCGCCGCGACCCTCCTGCTCTCGACGCTCCTCTACCTCGTCATGTGGAACCTCGAGGCGCCGTTCTGGGGCTGGGCGCTCGCATCGGTCCTGCTCGGGTTCGGCTTCACCTTCTTCTCGGGCGCGACCGAGGCATGGCTCGTCGACGCGCTGGACGCCACCGGCTTCACCGGCAACCTCGAGTCGGTCTTCGGCCGCGCCCAGGTCGTCGGCGGCGTGGCGATGCTCACCGGATCGGTCGCCGGCGGGGTGCTCGCCCAGCTCACGGACCTCGGGGTGCCGTACATCGCCCGCATCGTCATGCTCGGCATCACGCTCATCGTGGCCTGGCGCTTCATGCACGACCTGGGCTGGACCCGCGAGCCGAGCGCGACACCGATGCGGGCCATGAGGAACGTGCTCGACGGCGCGATCGAGGGCGGGCTGCGCAACCGGCCCGTGCGCTGGCTCATGCTGGCCGCGCCGTTCACGATGGGGGTCGCCTTCTACGCGTTCTACGCCTTCCAGCCCTACCTGCTCGAGCTGTACGGCGATCCCGACGCGTACAGTATCGCCGGGCTCGCCGCGGCGATCATTGCCTCGGCGCAGATCGTCGGCGGCCTGATCGTGCCGTGGGTTCGGCGCCTCTTCGCGCGACGCACGCACATCATCATCCTCGGCATCGTGCTCAGCGTCGTCGTGTTCGTCAGCGTCGGCCTGACCGACAGCTTCGTCCTCGCGCTCGTGCTCCTGGCGGCATGGTCGATGATCGCCGCCATCGAGGAGCCGATGCGACGGGCCTTCATGAACGGCCTCATCCCGTCCGCGCAGCGCGCGACGGTCCTCTCGTTCGACTCGCTCATGGGATCGTCCGGCGGCGTCGTCATCCAACCGGCCCTCGGGCGAACGGCGGACCTGTTCGGCTACCCCGCCTCGTACGTCGCCGCGGCGGGGATCCAGGCGCTGGCGATCCCGTTCGCCCTGCTCGCACGGCGCGAGGACGCCCCGTCGGATCCGATCCGCGACGACGGACCCGTCCCGGAGCCGCCGGCGCCGGACGTCACCCCGCCAGACGCCCGATGAGCTCGAGCAACGAGGGTCGGCCGCTGTAGCCCTCGGTCAGCGCGGCCCCGAGATCGGTGTGCGGCGCCGTGCCCGCGATCGCCACCGTGACGCCGGCGAGGCGAACGAGGTACGTCGTCGTCTCGTACAGGAGGCCGGAGTGGCCGACGAACCGGTGGTCGCCGATGCGCAGCAGCTGCGCGCCCTCGCCGTAGAGATGGCCGCTGCGGAAGTCGAGCATCCGACGCAGCGACGGGCCCGAGAGGACGGCCCCGCCATAGAGCGCGTGGCCCCATCGCGCGAGCTCGCTCGGCCGCGAGACCATGGCACCCGAGGTCCAGAAGGCGGTCGACCAGGCCGCGGGCAGCTGCGGATCGGCCGCGGTCAGGAGTCGAGTGTGCTCGAGGCCGAGCGGGCCGGTGAACCGCGCCTGGAGCTCCTCGCCGAACGAACGGCCGGTGACGACCTCGATGATGAGCCCGAGCAGGTAGTAGTTCGTGTTCGAGTACGCGTAGCCGGTCCCCGGCGCGAAGTACGCCGGGCCGATCGGATGGAGGACGGCATTCGAGCTGAGCGTCGCTCCCGGCGCCCCGTGCAGCACCTCCTTCGCCGGGCGGTACAGATCGGCGATCCCGCTCGTGTGGTTGAGGAGCTGGCGCACCGTCGTGCCGCGGACGAGCGCGACGTTCGGCAGGTACGCGGCGGTGGGGGCGTCGAGCTGGATGCGTCCCTCGTCGACGAGGGCCAGGACGATGGCCGCCGTGAACGTCTTCGTGACGCTGCCGATCATGAGCGGGTCGTCGATCATAACGAGCCTGCCGTCGGTATGGCGTCCGGCGGCGCCCGACCACTGGCGACCGTCGGCGGTGACGACCGAGATCGACATGCCGGGCGCGCCGCTATTCGCCTGCGCGTCGCGAAGGGCCTCCCTGAGCTGGCTCTCGAGGTCCACGTCGACCGCGAAGGCGGGCGTCGGACCGAGGAACGAGGGGACGGCGACGATGGCCGCGATCAACGCGGCGACGAGGAGGCGGCAAGGCGCGTCGAAGCAGAGCTTGCGCAAGGGAGGAACACTCCGTGTGCGGTGATGTGTTGACGTGGATCCGCACACTCGGGAAGGGTGATCTCGGGCCCCCGTGCAGCGATGCATATAGACCAGCATTGCTGCATGTGCTACGGTATATGCGATGCGCCGCACGTCAATCCTACTCGACCCCGGACTTTTGGCCGAGCTGGAACGGATCGCTCACCGCGAGGACCGGCCGACGGCCCACGTCATCCGCGAGGCGCTCGACCGCTACGTGGCGGCCCAGGCGGCCGAGCAGCGCGCGCTCCCCGGCTTCGTGGGGCTCGCAACGGGGCCGGGAACTGACGCGCTGCCGGCGGACGCGGCCGAGCCCGGGGAGTGACCGCCGTCATCGACGCGCGCATCCTGTACGCCCTCGTCGACAACGCTGACAGCATCCACGATCGGGCCGTCGCCGCTGTGCAGGGCGAGACCGAGGCGATCATCGTGCCGCAGGCCATCCTGCCGGAGATCTGCTACCTCATCGCCTCGCGACTCGGCGCCGCCCAGGAGGCGGCATTCATCCGCTACCTTGCCGACTCGGACTGGCGCCTCGAGGCTCTGAATGCACAGGACGTCTCACGCGTCATCGCGCTCATGTCCGAGCACGGGACGGCCGGCATCGGATTCGTGCATGCCGCCGTCGCCGCCGTCGCGGAGCGCATGGGCGCGACCCGCATCTACACGCTGAACCGCCGGCACTTCGAGGCGATCCGCCCGAGCCACGTCAGCCGCTTCGAGCTCCTGCCCGATCCCGACTGATCTGCCCGGCGCGTTACGAGCAGCGGTGGTTCACGTCGAGATCGTTCTCGACCCACTGCACCATGGCCAGCTCGCCACCGTTGAAGGCCTCGTCGTCGTCACAGCGACGCCGAGCATCGTCGAGATCGCGCGCGCCGGCATGCCAGGCCGGGTGGTCGGCGAAGGCCTGCGTGCCACCGGTCACCATCCACCACAGCAGCGGCGTGGAGTAGAACCCGATCTCGGCCACCTCCATCGACTTGAGGTAGTCGACGGCGCCCTGGAGGGCGGCGACGTTGAGGGACCGATCGAGGCGCCACGAGTTGGCGATCTCCACGTCGAGCCACCACGTCCGGTCGCCCGGGACGCGCTCGGCGCCCGGCGACGCCCATCCGAGCGCGATGAACGCCTCGAGGGCGGTGCGGTACGAGTCGGCGGCGGCGTTCCAGCCGTAGACGTACGCGCAATCGGACGTATCGGTTTCGGAGAAGGGCGACGTGCTGCACGCGCGTGGCGCCTCCTGCCCGGTCGGCCAGAAGCTGGAGATCTCCGGGCCGGGGTTGCCGGTGTTGATGTACAGGTCGGCATCGGCGCCGGCCCACTCGAGCAGGCTCGGGTGGTCGCCACCCGGCCCGAGGCACGGGTTCGGAAGGTGCACGCGTCCACCATTCACGCCGACGATGGCGAAGGCGAACGCGTCCGGCAGCGCGTCGCCGCACTGCGGATACGAGACGTCGTAGCCGATCTCGACAGCAGGCGTGGGAGCCGGCTTCGGGGTGGGAGTCGGCTGCGGCCGGACGGGACGCGGGGTGGGCTGCGGGTCGATCGGGTCGAGCGGCTCGACGCCAGCGACCGGCGCGGCGGCGGTTCCGAGCAGCACGAAAGCGCCGAGCGCCATGACGAGGACGCGACGAGGCAGACTGGATGTACGGAAAACGGACAGATGCATCGGGTTTGGGAACACCCTACCGCGATCGGCGACCGACCGCAATGACCCGCGTGGCCGGCGGGTACCATCCGCGAGTTCATTTCCCGCAGGAGAACGTCATGGCCAAGCTCCTCGTGCACCTGACCGCCGGCCCGCACGACCCGACCCGCGCCGCCCTCGCCTTGCTCGTCGCGCGGACCGCCGCGGCCGGCGGGCACGAGGTGTCCGTCTTCCTCGCCGGCGACTCGGTCGCCTACCTGCGCGACCCGATCATGGACGCCGCGCAGGGCATCGGGACCGGCAGCGTTCGGGAGCACTACACGGCGCTCGCGGCAGCCGGCGTGCGCGTCTTCGCGTCGGGCATGTCGAGCAAGGCCCGCGGCGTCGACGCCGATGCGACCGGCGGCAAGCCGGTCGAGTTCGCGCCACCGGACAAGCTCGTGGAGCTCATCTTCGAGGCGGACCGCGTCGTCACGTACTGAGGCTTCCGTCTTGCGGGGCTGACGGGCGCGGGCGTATCGTTCGGCCCTGCCCGGCGGAAGGAGATCACGAGCTGTTCGAGCCGCTCGAATTCGTCGCCCACGGCGCGACCGCCATCCTGGCCACATGGCTGGGCCTGCTCGTCGTGACCCGGGCGCGCCGGACGCCGGGCGCACCGATCTTCGGGTTCCTCTGTTTCCTGCTCGTCACGTGGTGCGTCGCGATCATCATCCAGCGGCTCGGCCCGGCGGAGAGCATCATTCAGCCGGTCAACCTGCTCGAGGATGCCGCCGCCTTCCTCCTCGTGCCGGCGACGACCCACATCGCCATCTCGGTCGCCGTGGAGGGGCGCCGGTCGGCCTTCGCCAGCGTCGTCCTGGCGGCCGGGTACACGCTCGCGGCCCTCGCGATCGCGCAGGCGGCGCTCGACCCGGCGCACCCGATCCAGTTCACCCACCCCGCCTTCTCGCCACTCGGCATCCCCGCGCCGGTCGTGGCGTGGGCGTTCGCCATCGCCCGCCTCGCCATCTGGTCGGCGGGCATCGGCTACCTCGTCGCCGCCCTGCGCCAGGCGGGAGCGGACCGCGCGCGCCGACGGCAGCTGGCGGTCGCGACGGCCACGGTCGTCCTCGGCGTCATCGGCGGGATGCTGCGCATCGTTCCCGAGGAGCTCGGCGGGCCGCGCTGGATCGGTGTTTCGCTCATCGCGATCGCGACCGTGCTGGCGACGTACGCCGTCGTGGCGCAGCACGTCTTCCTGGCGCCCGAGGTCGCCGGCCGTGCCGTGCGCTGGTCGCTCGTCGCCGGCCTGGGCGTCGTCGTCTACGTCGCGACCCTCGTCCTGCTCGAGGAGGCGACGGCCCGGCTGCTCGGAATCGACTTCCCGATCATCACGCCGCTCGCCATCGTCGTAACCCTCGCCCTCTTCGAGCCGATCTCCGACCTCGTTCGGACACGGACCGCGGAGAGCCCGCGGGCCGCGGCACGCGATCGGTTCCTCGGCGCGCTCGGCATGGGCTCGATGCCTCGGCAGGAGCCCGACGTCGCGCTCGGCCCTGCCCTCGACCGGCTCGTCCGCACGTTCGAGATCACCGGAGCCGAGCTCGTCGTCGATGGCGCGCCGGCCGCGTCGAGCGGGACCGTGGATCCCGACGACCCCCTCGCCGTGCGCCTGACGCTGACCCACGACGACGCGCCCTTCGGCCACGCCGTCTTCGGCCGCAAGCAGAGCGGGCTCTCGTTCACGCCCCCCGACCTCGAGGCGCTCGAGCTGGCCGTCTCGTATCTCGGCTCCGGCCTGCGCCTCGCCGAGCAAGGCGAGGAGCAGGCCGCGGCGCTCCAGCAGCTGCGGGCCGAGCGCGCCGTGCACGAGTCTCGCGGGACGGCGCTGAGCGAGGCCCTCGCCGACGCGGCGACGCCACCCCAAGGCCTGCGTGTCTACGCGCTCGGCTCACTGCGCGCCGAGCTGGACGGCGAGCCGGTGCGGCGATGGGGTGGCGAGAAGGCCGGCTCGCGGCAGGCCGAGGCGATCTTCGCGTTCCTCTTCGATCGCGGTGAGCGCGGGGTGGCGAAGGACGAGATCCTCGAGCTCGTCTGGCCGGACGTCGACCTCGCTCGCGCCGACGTCGCGTTCCATCGCACGATGCTCGGCCTGCGATCCGTGCTGCGACCCGCACGGCGACACCGCGGCACGGAGGGCGTCATCAGCTTCGCGAACGATCGGTATCGCCTCGAGCCGTCCGTCGTGGCGTGGAGCGACGTCGACAACTTCGAGCGTCTCGTGGCCGAGTCGATCGACGCCGAACCGGACGCGGCGGTCCGCCTCCTCGAGCAGGCCCGCGCGCTCTACCGCGGCGACTATCTTGACGACTGCCCCTTCTACGGGGACAGCGCGCCGGTCGAAGATCGGCGAACCGACCTGCGCCAGCGGTACGTCGATGTCCTCGTCGAGCTCGGCGAGCACTACGCCGGACGCGGTAACCGCACGGCTGCGGCGGCCTGCCTGCGCCAGGCACAGAGCACGGCCGACGAGGACCTGCCCCGCGTCACCGAGGCACTCGGGCGGCTGACCCTTCCGGCGGTTGCCGACTCCGCCTGACACGAAGAATGACCGGCGCCTCCACCGTGGGAGACGCCGGTCGATCGGTGTGGTCCGGGCGTGAGAGCGCCCTCGAGCTACGGAGTGGGCTCGCGGGGCGGCGTGCTCGGCTCCGGGTTCGTGGCCGAGCCGCCACCTGGCGGGGAGCCCGTCGCGGGGGCGGTTGCCGCCGTGCCGGTGCCAGATGAGCCGGTCGACGACTGCGACTGGTACCGGGCGACCTTCTGGCTGGCCGCACGGCCCTTCTCGTACCAGCCGGCCGTGATCTGGGCGGCGGTCTGCTGCCCACCGAGGCCGAAGGCGAGGCCGACGGCCAGGACGACGAGCGCCACGAGGCCGATGAAGAGCGTGTTGACGACCGTCGCGGCGATGCCGAGCTGGTTGACGGCCGCGATGATCGCGAACGCGAGGATCGCGTAGTACGACACGCTTCCGAGCAGCTCGGAGTTGCTGAAGCCCATCTGACTTGTCGAGCCGCGCACGAGACCGCCGACGAAGCGGGCGATGAGCGCCCCGATGACGATGATCGCGATCGCGACGACGAGGTTCGGCAGCCAGAGCAGGATCGCGTTGATGATCGAGCTGATCTGGTTCAAGCCGAGGATCGAGGCCGCGGCCTGGATCGCGATCAGGCGGATGAACCACTTGATGATCTCGGCCACGATCGCGCTCGCGGTCCAGCTCGATCCGCTGCGCTCGATGAACGAGCTGATCCCGGTTGTCTGCGCCGCACGCTCGAAGCCGACCATCTTCAGGCCGCGCTCGACGAGGCCGGCGAGGAGGCCGGCGAGGAACCAGCCGATGATGAGGATGAGGATCGCGCCGACGAGCGCGGGAAGGAACCCGAGGAAGTTCTGAAGGGCCTCGGTGGCCGACACCATGACGGCGTCGCCCCAATTCTGGACGGTGTTTTCCATGTTGGGCGTTCTCCTGTGACGGGCGTCTAGCCTACCGGGGTTGCATGTCACGTGCCCCGTCGATTGCGCGCCGGACGCTCTCGAGCAGGCGGTCGACGTTGAGCGGCTTGCGCAGGACGGCGACGGCCTCGAGCGTCTCGCTCGGCCGCTGCCAGTACGCCGAGAGCACGATGACCGGGATCCTCGTGAGCTCGTGCCGTCGCAGCATCTGCGACCGCAGCGTGAACCCGGACATCCCCGGCATGAACAGGTCGGTGATCACGAGGTCTGGCAGGCGCTCGACCATCTCGGTGAGCGCCAGACCTCCCGACGCGACGGCGATGACTTCGTAGCCCTCCGCCTCGAGGACCTCCCGCAGCATGGCGCGCATCTCGACCGAGTCATCGGCGACGAGGACGACGGGGCGCTGGCCGGGCGGCCGTACCTCGACTGGCTGGGCTTCGATGTGCTGCATCGGTGGATCTCTGGGTGGCGCGGTTGCCCGCGACAACGCAATCTCCATGCCGCGTCCGTCATGATGTGGAGCATGCCGCCGTCCTGCTGCACGCCCGACTACGACGCCGCGTTCGACGCGCGATCCGCGCGACGGCAGGCGCTGGCCTATCGCCGATCCGGCGCCGGGGGGAGCACGCTGCGCCTCCTGAACGCGATCCGCGAGACCGAGGTCGCGGGCGCAGCGGTGCTGGACATCGGCGGCGGCATCGGCGTCATCGGTCTCGAGCTGCTGGCCGCCGGAGCCGCCTCGCTGACGAGCGTCGACGCCTCGCGGCCGTCAGTGGCCGTCGCCAAGGGGGAGTTGCAGCGCGCTGGCTTGGCGGACCGCGCAACCGTGCGGCATGGCGACTTCGTTGAGCTCGCCGGCGAGATCGAGGCGGCCGACGTCGTGACGCTCGACCGCGTCGTGTGCTGCTACGGCGATTGGCGAGCGCTCGTGGACGCATCAGTCTCGCATGCCCGGCGAGTCATCGGCCTCGTCTATCCGAACGAGCGGTGGTGGATGCGCGCCGGCATCGGCATCGGCAACCTCATGCTGCGGCTCGTCGGCCAGTCGTTCCGTGGCTACGTGCACCCGGAGCGCGCGATCGACGATCGGATCCGGCGTGCGGGCTTCGAGCGGCGCACGCATCACCGCGGGTGGCTGTGGCAGACCGTGCTGTACGAGCGGGCGGCGCGCTGAGTCCGGCGCGCTAACGGCGATTGACGAGCACTCATGGAGGCATCGGTCTCGCATGCCCGGGGGCTCAAGCCGCGTGCCGCATGCCTCTGGGGACTCTAACGGCCTGCGGATGGCGGAATATGCGGCCGGTGCATCGGTTCGCCAAGGTTAGGCATCGTCGTTGACGGTGGCAGGGATCGGCGCGCATGCATCGGCCATTACGTGGCTGTAAGAGTCACGGGGTGGATGCGGGACGAAGGGGCTGTGCCGCACGCTGAGCCCGGTCCACTGAACCGAACGACCTAGCGGGCGTAGCGGACGCCGGCCCCGCGGCGTTCCTTGTTTAGGCGCCGGTTCAGGTGCAGCCCCTCGAGCACGAACTCGATGGCGGACGCGCGCCCGGCGGCCGACTCGCCGGCGTCGAGGCGGGCGATCGCCGATCCCAGCTCCGCGACCGCGCTCACGAGCTCGCCGTGCGCCGACGACGGCACGAACTCCCCGACCTCCGCCTCCAGGCCCTCGGTCTCGAACCGCTCGATGAGCGGCATGAGCTCGGCCAGCGCAAAGTGGCGGTTGAAGACGTTCACGACCGCTCGCGCCACGAGCTTCTCGACGACGCGGTCCTCGCGCGTCTCGTCGCCGAGCGTCTCGAGCTCGATCTTTCCGGCCGTCGAGGCCACGACGGCGGGCAGGTCGCTGATCCGCGGTGCCGCCGACGGCTCGCCGAGGCGAACCGCCCGCTTCAGCGCGGCCGCGCCGAGCGTCTCGTGATTCGAGATCGTGACGCGCACCGACACGCCGGAACGTTGCGACACCTCCGACGAGCGTCGGGCCAGCTGCGACAGCTCGGCGACGATCTCCTTCATGAATCCCGGCGTCTGCACCGGGACCGATGCCGGCGTGCCCTCGGCGGCGTCCTCGAACACCGAGGCCTCGCCCTCCATGATCGCGATCTCGGTCGCCGCCTCCTCGGGGTAATGCGTCCGGATCTGAGCCCCGAACCGGTCCTTGAGCGGCGTGATGATCCGGCCGCGGCTCGTGTAGTCCTCCGGGTTGGCCGACGCGATGACGAACAGGTCGAGCTCGAGGCGGACGCGGTACCCGCGAACCTGGACGTCGCGCTCCTCCATCACGTTGAGCAGGCCGACCTGGATCCGCTCCGCGAGGTCGGGCAGCTCGTTGAGGCTGAAGATGCCGCGATGCGTCCGTGGCAGGAGCCCGTAGTGGATCGTCAGCTCGTCGGACAGATAACGGCCCTCGGCCACCTTGACGGGATCCACCTCGCCGATGAGGTCGGCGATGCTGATGTCCGGGGTGCTGAGCTTCTCGCTGTACCGATCCTGCGCGGCCCACCAGCCGATCGGCGTCGCGTCGCCGTGCTTCGCGACGATGCTGCGTGCGAGCGGCGAGACCGGATGGAACGGGTCGTCGTGGAGCTCGGTGCCGGCCACGTACGGCAGCCACGGATCGAGCAGGTCCACGAGGGCGCGCGCGATGCGGCTCTTCGCCTGGCCCCGCTCGCCGAGGAGGATGACGTCCTGGCCGGCGAGGATCGCGTTCTCGAGCTGCGGCAGGACGGTCTCGTCGTATCCGAGGATGCCCGACAGGAACGGGTCGCCGGCCCGGACGCGGTCGAGCAGGTTGCCGCGCATCTCGGCCTTGACGGTCCGCGAGCGCCAGCCGGCGGAGCGCAGCTCACCGAGGGTCGTGTCTGCGGGGTGCTGGGTCGCGGGCTCGGGCATCAGGCGCAGAGGCTAGCACCCGCGCGGCACAACGGCTATGGGGGCCGATTCGTAACGGCCGCCGTTACAAATCCGCTCGTGATGGCCAGGGCTCAGATCGGGCTGCCGCACGTCCACCGGCGCCCCCAGCGATCCCCCAGAAGTACCCCCCGCCGCGCGGGCGCGTCGGAAGCCGTGCGCTTGCTCGGCGGGTCCCAAAGTCAGGCATGACCAACGGCCCATCGCCCCCCGGTGACCATCGGAGCAGGATCGCGGCGTAAAGACCAGCGAGGTCGAAAAACGGCGATCCACTTCGGGTGCCGCGGCATCGGCCGGGCACCCGCTCCGAGCGAAACGGAAGGAATCTCACATGAACACGATGAACACGCGAGGACGGCGCCGTCTCGCAGCCCTCGCGATCGGGCTGGGCCTCCTTGGCACCTTCAGCGCGGCGATGAGCCTGGCGGTCTTCACCGACCAGGAGACCGTCGACGGCACCTTCTCGACCGGCTCGATCGTCCTCGACGCGGCGGAGATCGACGCCCTCACCCTGAGCGTCGCGGCCCTCATGCCCGGCGACGCGGTCACCGATGACGTCGTCGTCGAGAACGACGGCACGGCGCAGCTGCGCTACGCGATCAGCACGGCCACCACGGACCCCGATGGTAAGGGCCTGCGTGACGCGCTGAACGTGACCATCCGCACGATCGACGTCACGACCCCGGGCACACCGTGCAACGACTTCGACGGCACCATCCTGTACGACGGCGTCATGGGCGCGGCGACGGCCGCGGTCGGCTCGCCGGCCGCCGGAGCTGATGCCGGTGACCGAACGCTGGCCGGCCTGTCGAACGAGACGCTCTGCTTCCGCGTCTCGCTTCCCCTGGCCACGGGCAACGCGCACGCAGCCGCGACCGCGGTGACGACGTTCACCTTCGACGCGGAGCAGACGGCGAACAACCCGTAGGAGGCCGTGAAGAGGGAGCTGGCGGATCGGCCGCCGGCTCCCGATGAACGGACCAACGACGATCATGGGATTCGTCCGGCACGTCCTCGGCGTGCTCATCGTCCTGCTCATCGGGATCGGCATCGCGACCCCGGCGGCCACGATGCTCGCCCCGATGATGGACCGCGAGCTCTTCGCCATCCGCGGCACCTCGATGGCGCCCACGATTCCGACGGGCGCGCTCTCGATCGTCGCCGAGCGTCCGGCGAGCGAGCTGCGTGTCGGCGACGTCGTCACCTGGCGCGGTGACAACGGCGTGTACGTCACGCACCGCGTCGCGGAGCTGCTCGAGGCAGATGGCCAGCGCTACGTGCGCACGAAGGGCGACGCGAACGTCACCGCCGACCCGGAGCCGGTGCCCGAGCGTGCGATCATCGGGGTCGTCGAGGCCTGGGTGCCGCTCGGGGGCTACGCGCTCGTCGTCCTCGCCACGCCGAGCGGCCTCGTCGCCTGGCTCTCGTTCGCCATGGCGCTGCTCGTGCTCGACAGCCTGCTCGGCGCACCCACGCCGCACGCCCCCCGCGCGCGCCACGTGGCGACGTTCGGGCAGCCGGTCCGCAAGGGATGATGGCGGCGATGGCGCAGGTCCATCGCCTGAGCCTCCTCGTGCTCGTGGTGGGCACCATCGTCGCGTCCCTGCTCGTCGGCGATGGCGCTCGCGTGTCGCTCGCCGTCTTCGGCGCCCAGGAGGAGACCTCCGCCACGACGAGCACGGCGGCCTGCTTCGTCGACGACCCCGCCGCACCCACGGTGACCGCGTCCGTCATCGCGAAGACGACGCCGTACCTCGGCGGCGCGATCCGAGAGGGCGGTGCCTATTACGTGTACGCGAACGTCTCCCCTGGCGCCCTGCCCGTGGCGGCCGTGACAGCCGACGTGCGACCGCTCACGTCCGGCGAGTTCCTCGTGCCGATGACGGCCGGTGCGTACAGCGTTGAGGGCACCTCGTACGGCTACCGGAGCGGGGCGCTCGCCGCCGAGTCGCCGCTGGCCGAGGGATCGACCTCCTACTCGGTGAGTGCATCGGACACGGCCAGCGAGTGCCGAACGGTCGCGTCGACCGTCGCGGTCGACAACACCCCGCCCGTCGGGACCGATGTCCAGCCGACGAACGGCGGCGGTCCGCCGGGAAGGATCCAGGCCGGCGACAGCATCACGTACAGCTTCTCCGAGGTCATCGACCCCGAAAGCGTGCTCGCCGGCTGGGCGGGGGCGCCACAGAACGTCGTCGTCCAGGTCACGAACAATGGGAACAATGACCTGCTCACCATCTGGGACACGGCGAACGCCACGCAGCTTGCGCTCGGGTCGACCGACGTGGGAGGCAACTTCGTCACGACGGACGTGACGCTCGGGGCGACGGGCACGCCGTCGACGATGGTGCAGAGCGGCACGACGATCACGGTGACGTTCGGCACCCCGACCGGCACGACGCAGATGGTGACGCAGGACGCCACCGCCATCTGGACGCCATCGGCGGCCGCGACGGACGCGGCCGGCAACCCGGGCTCCACGACGAGCGTCACCGAGAGCGGGCCCGCCGACCGCAACTTCTAGGTCGCCGAGGGGAACGCCGCCACGGCAGCCGCGACCGAAGCCGGGTCGCAGACGCCGCGGCGCGCCAGGTCCTCCAGGAAGGACGACCGCCGCGCGAGCTCGGCCTCGAACGCCTCGGGGGTCGTGCCCAGGCTGTGCGCCAGGACGGCGCAGGCGGCCGAATCGTGCTCGAACGGCCGGGACAAGCGACCGCCGTCATCAGGAAGCAGCGGCGGCGACGGCAGGCGCTGTGCGCCGGTCAGGCTCGGGGAGCGGTCGCCGGTGATGGCGCCCAGCCGCACCGGGGCGAGCGCGCCGTCTTCGTCAAGGCGCAGGTGCCAGGCCTCCTCGATCCGCCGGTACATCCCGGCGGGCGTGGCGTAGGCCGAGTACTGCAGGTAGATCGTCAGGCCCGCGAGATCCGCATCGGTCGCGCCGAGGTGGGTGCGCAGGCCGTCGAGCGCCTCGGGCAGCGAGTCGGCGTGCATCGTCGCGCCGAGGCCCCAGCCCTTGCCCGCGAGCATGAGCGCGCCACGCGCCGCGCGGCCCCAGACGTAGATCGGCAGGTGGTCGCTCATCTCGTTGATGAGCAGGTAGCCGGTGCCCGGCTCGATCTCCTCGATCCAGTCGTACTCCTCCCACCAGCCGCGGACGAAGATGCCGGTCGTGTCCGGCGGCAGGAAGTCGACGAGGGCGCTCAACGCCGTCGTCTTGCCGGCCTGGGGCGCCTCGGAGCTGAGCATGACGCTGCGTCTCCGGGAGACGACCGCCCAGAGAATCGCCATCAGGCGGCTGTCGATCGTCGGGGTCCCGATGAGCTCGACGGCGCTCATCGGCCTCGGCAGCGCCCAGTGATAGCCCCACCAGCCGTCTGGGAACCGGGCGGCCCACTGTTCGCGGCTGAGCGTCATGCACGGACGGTACGGGCCGGCCACTCGCGGCGCAACACACCCACTGCGTGCGTGCGAACAGGCTCCGTGCGCCAGGCCCATTTTGCGTCCGATGCTCCGGTCCGGAACGAATCCTGCCTGTATCCGGGAGGAAACGGATCAATGCATGAAGGGAGACCCAACCATGTTCGGACTCGGAATCGTCGGCACGATCCTGCTGATCATCCTCGTTCTCTGGCTGCTCGGCGTCCTCGGCTGAGCTCAGGAGGACAGCAGGCGCCGCTGGCGGGCGCGGCGCCAGGCGAACGTCAGGCGCATGACAACCCCCGCCAGCGCGTCAAGGACGGCGCCGGGCAGCCCGCCCGGACCGACGTGATAGTCAACCTCGTCCTCGATCCACGTGCCGCCGCCACGAGCGGCGGTGAACGTGTGCGAGTGGTGGAAGCGGCGCATCGGCCCTGAGAGCGTCTCGTCCACGATTCGCGCGCCCGGCACGTGCTCGGTGAAGCGGACGAGCCACGAGCGCTCGAAGGGGCCGATGCCGTAGCGCAGCTCCATCACGGAGCCCGCCCGCGGTGGGCTGGGCTCGACGCGAGCGACGCGGATGCGCACCGGAGGCGGCATGAGCCGCGCGAGGTTCGCCGGGTCGTCGAAGAACGCGAATGCCCGGTCGATGGGCGCGGCCACGCGACCGCGGCTTCGGATGACGGGCACGATCAGACCCCGAAGGGATTGATCGGCTTCGGCGACGTGCCCTGCAGGACCGCCTTCGTCTCGGTGTACAGGTCGAGCGCCTCGAGCGACTGCTCGCGCCCATAGCCGGACTCCTTGAAGCCACCGAACGGGACGCCGGGGAACGCGACGAACGGCGTGTTGATGCCGACAGCGCCCGAGCGGATCCGCTGCGCGACGCGGTGGCCACGCGCGCCGTCCGCCGTCCACACGGTCGCGGCCAGGCCGTAGCGCACGTCGTTCGCGAACGAGATGGCCTCCTTCTCGTCCGCGAAGCGGGTCAACGTCACGACCGGCCCGAAGACCTCCTCCTGCGCGATGCGCGAGCCATTGCTCACGCCACCGATGACGGTGGGGGCCACGAAGGCCGCGGCATCGAGGCCGTCGCCGAGCGACAGGTCGCCCCCGGCCAGGAGCTCGCCCCCGTCCTCCAGGCCCATCTCGACCATCCCACGCACCTTGTCGGCGTGCGCGCGGCTGATGAGCGAGCCGACCTTCGTGTCATCGGCCAATGGGTCACCGACCGTGAGCGCCTTCGCCTGCTCCGCAAAGGCCAATGCGAACGCGTCGTACACCTCGTCCTGCACGAGGATCCGCGAGCGAGCCTCGCACGACTGCCCGGCCGAGTAGTAGATCGCCCACAGCGAGCCGATGACGGCTGCCTCGAGGTCCGCGTCGGCGAAGACGATGTTCGGCGACTTTCCGCCAAGCTCCAATGAGACTCGCTTGAGCGTCTTCGCGGCGGCCGCGGCGATGCGACGGCCGGTCGCCGTCTCGCCGGTGAAGGCGACCTTGTCGATCCCCGGATGCGCGGCGATCGCCTCCCCGACCTCGGCACCCGGACCGGGGACGACGTTGAGGACGCCCGGCGGGATGCCGGCCTCGAGCGCGAGCTCGCCGAGCCGGATGGCGGTGAGCGGCGTCGCCGATGCCGGCTTGAGCACGAGCGTGTTCCCGGTCGCGAGCGCCGGTGCCACCTTCCAGGCGGCCATCATGAGCGGGTAGTTCCACGGGATGATCGCCCCGACGACGCCCACCGGCTCGCGCAGCGTGTACGACACGACCGCCGGGTTGACGACGTGCGAGCGCCCGTACAGGTGCTGCGCCGTGCCGGCGAAGAGCTCGAGGGTCGAGACCGCGACCTTGATCTCGGCCGCGCACTGCCACTTCGCCTTGCCGTTGTTGCGCGACTCGAGCTCGGCGAGCGCATCGGTCTGCTCATCGAGCAGCTGCGCCAGCCGGTTGAGCATCCGAGCGCGCTTGGCGGGCGCCGTCTTCGCCCAGGCGCCGTCGAACGCGCCGCGGGCGGCGGCGACCGCCGCATCGACGTCATCGGTTCCGGCCTGGGCGACCGTGGCGAGCTCGGCGCCGCGCGCCGGGTCGAAGGTGGGGAAGGTCGCGCCGGCGGCCGCGTCGCGGAGCTCGCCGTCGATCAGTAGCTGGGTGGCGGTGGTCATGGGCACCATGGTACCGGGCGTCCTACGGATCGGCCTCGGCCTCGGCCCCAAAGCGGTACATGTCCACGTCGCACACCGGCTCGTAGCCGATGGCCCGGTAGATCTTGTTCGAGGTCGGATTGGCGAGATCGGTGAAGAGGAAGACGAAGTCCCTGCCCCGGTCCAGCTGGTCCTGGCTGGCGGTGGCGGTGAGCGCGCTCGCATAGCCTCGACCGCGGAGCTCCGGCGGGGTGTAGACCGGACCGATGCGCACGCCGTGCGGCGTCTCGCCACTCGCTCCGACCATCGAGACGGGCTCGCCGCCGTCCTCCCAGAAGTAGACCCAGACATTCGGGCTGGCGAGCCAACGGGCGATCACCTGCTCCGGGTCGCGGGGAGGCGGCCCGAGGGGCATCGCCTCCGAGATGAACGCGAGCCACCATCGCAGCGCCAGCTCGTGGTCGCGCGGCTCGCCGAAGCGCCACGATCCCGTTGCCGGACGCTGCGGTGGGATCACCCGTTCCAGGCGAAAGATGCGTTCGGCGAGCTCGATCCTCGCCGGCTGGCCCGTGGCATCGGTCCAGTGCCGGGCGAAGCGCTCCGCCGGCTCCGTTGGGCCGAGCACGCCCGGGAGGGGCTCCCCCGTCAGCGACGCAACGAGCGGCTCGACCGCCTCGGGGGTCTCCACCCACGAGAGCACCTGGTTGTGCGGCGGCGTGCGGACGGTGGCCGCCACGATCCGGCCGGCGGCATCGGTCACGGTGGCGAAGCTCGGAGGCTCGTCAACGAACCGGTCCGGCGCCGCCCGGACGTTCGAGCAGATGCCGAGGATGAGGTTGTGCTCGGCCTCGCGCGCCTCCAGGAAGGAGCCTGCCGCCGCCAGGAACTCGTCGACCGTGCCATGCCGGTGGACCGTGAAACGCATCGGCCAATGATGCCGTACGTCGCGGCCGCTCACCCGCGGCACTTCCGCTCGCGAGCGACTCGGAGTCAGGGCCCGACCTGCGCCGGCAGCCTGATGACGAACGTCGTCCCAGCCGGGCCGGTGGACTCCACCTCCAGGGTTCCACCGTTCGCCCCGATCAGTTCGCGCGCGACGGTGAGGCCGATCCCGCTCCCGGCCACGCCGGTCGAGCGCGCGCGGTCCGCCCGGTAGAAGCGCTCGAAGACGTAGGGGAGATCCTCGGCCGGAATGCCGGGGCCACGGTCGATCACCCGCAGCGAGCCCTCCGCCACCTCGACGCGCACGTCGGCGTCGCGCGGTGAGTGCTGGATCGCGTTGATCACCACGTTGCGCAGGGCGCGCGCAAGCTGCCCGCGGTCGGCGGTTGCCCAAGCGTCGCCGACGACGACGGCCGTGACGCCGCGCTCCCGCAGCAGCCCCTCGGCCCCGGCCACGACCTCGCGCGCCAGCTCGCCGAGCGGGACGCGCTCCACCTGTCGCTGGAATGGCGCGGCCTCGGCCCGCGTCAGCTCGCCGAGCTGGGTGATCACGCTCGAGAGGTCCGTCGCCGCGAGGCGGGCGCGCTCGAGCTGCTCCGCGTCGGCGGCGACAATCCCGTCGACCATGGCCTGCAGCTGCGACTCCAGCACCGTCGCGGGCGTGGCCAGGTCATGAGCCAGGTCGCTGGCCGCACGGCGTCGGAGCTCCTCGGACCGTTCGAGGCGCGCGGCCATCGTGTTGAAGGCGGCGGCCAGCTCGGCGGACTCCGAGTCCGCACCGCCCCGGGCGCGTGCCGACAGATCGCCGCGCCCCAGCCGGCGCGCGGCCTCGGCCACCTCGCGCAGGGGTTGCGTCACCCGGCGCGCCACGGCGGCGGCCGCTATCAGGAGCGCGGCCACGGCCACGGCCCCGGTGAGCAGCAGCGCGGTGTTGAACGCTCCGAGGAACGGCGCTCGCGGGTTGGGCACGACGACCTCGAGCGTCCCGCCGCCGGAAAGCGGGTTCGACCACGTCTGGGTCTCCGTCCCCGCCGGCAGCCGTCCCGCGGCCGCCAGCTCGCGGCCATCCGCGTCGCGGATGCGCGCCACGCCTCGGCTCTCCGTCGCCACTCGCCTCACGAGAGCGTCCAGCCGTCGCTCCCCCACCCCACGCTCCAGCGCCTCCTCGACGAACGCGACCGCCAGCCCGAGCCGCTGCTCGTCGCGCGGTCCGAGGGTGTCCTCCAACGAGCGCGACGCGGCGCGGTTCACGACGAGGCCGGCCAGGAGCAGCACGACCACGACGACGGCGGAGAGCAACAGCGCCAGGCGCACCGCCAGCGACTGCCCCCTCACGCCGTCGGGTCCTTCGCGGCGACCAGCCGGTAGCCGCTGGCCGGCACCGTCTCGATCAGCCACGGCTCGCCGGCGTCGTCGCCGACCTTGCGGCGCAGGTTGGCGACGTGGACGTCGACGACCCGCTCGTAGACCTCGTCCGGACGCCGGGCAACGATCTCCAGCAGCTGGGGGCGTGGCCACACCGCGCCCGGGCGCGACGCCAGGGCGACGAGGAGCGCGGCCTCGCCCGGCGTCAACCGCCCGGTGCCACCGTCGGCGAGCGTGTACCGCCGCGAGCCGGGATCCAGCACCAGCCGCCCACCGCCGAGGCTGAGCATCGGCGCATCGTCGGCGCCCGACGGTCGTGCGCGGCGCAGGATGGCCGCCACGCGGGCGGTGAGCTCGTGGGGGTTGAACGGCTTGGCGAGGTAGTCATCGGCACCGGCGCGCAGCCCGGCGATGCGCTCCGCATCGGTCCGCTTCGCGGAGGTGATGAGCACGGGCACGTCGCCCGCATCTCTCAGGGCGTCCAGGACGGTCTCGCCCTGCATGCCGGGGAGCATGAGGTCCAGGATCACGAGATCCGCGCCATCGGCATCGAAGGCGGCCAGGGCGGATGGGCCGTCCGCGGCCTCGATCACCCGGTGGCCCTCGCGCTCCAGGTAGAGGCGCAGCAGGCTCCGCAGCTGGGGCTCGTCCTCCACGATCAGGATGCGCGCGCGGCTCATCGGCGCATCCTACGCGGCCGCGTGTTCAGAGCATGTGAAGACGCACGATCCGTATCTTGGCGCGATCTTCATGCCCCGGGCCGATCATGACGCTCATCCGTATCCCACTCCAGCAGGAGACACAGACCGATGCGACTTCGACTGGCGAAGACACTCGGCGCCGCCGGGGCGCTCATCACCGCCGCCATCGTGGGCGGGACGCTGATCGGGTCAGCCCTGGCGGTCGACGAGGACGCCCCCACCGACAGCGATGCCGGCGCCTACTGCGAAACCTTCATGGACACCTTCGCCGCGGAGCTCGGGACCACCCGCGAGGGGCTCGTGGCCGCCGGCCAGGTGGCCGCCAACGCGGCCATCGATGCCGCCGTGGCTGCCGGCGACCTCACCGAGGAGCGGGCGGCCGCCATGCGTGAGCGGGTGGCCGAGCACGACGGCGAGGGCTGCCGCTGGTTCGGGCCCGGCCATCGTGGCGGGCCAGGGCGCGGGGCCGCCGGCTTCGTTCGCGGCTTCATCGGCGCCGGAAGGTTCGACGCCGCCGCGGAGGCGCTCGGCCTGGAAATGGCGGAGCTGATGGCCGGGCTGCGCGAGGCGGGCGGCCTCCAGGCGTTGGCCGAGGTTCAGGGCGCCAGCTACGACGAGGTTGCGGCCGCCGTCCTTGCGGACGCCGTGGCGGAGCTCGACGCCGCCGTCGCAGCAGGCGACCTGGCGCAGGAGCGTGCGGATGCGATCCTCGAGCGGGTGACGACCTGGCTGAACGATGGCGGCGAGCTTCGCGGCGCGCGACACCGCCACGGGATGCGCGACGAGGGCGGGTGATCCGCGGCTGATCCGTACGAACGGGGCTCGCGTGGCACGGCCCTGAAGCCCCGGTCCAGGTGGGCTGCGGCCACCCAGGGGGCGGCCGCAGTCTCGCCGCAGTTGCGGCGAGTACAGTGCGCGCCATGACCACACCACAGCCAGCGCAAGCGGGCCACGATACGCGGCCGCTGCTGTTCATCGGCGCCGGCGTCCTCGCGCTCGTCATCATCAGCGTGGCGGTGGTGCTGCTGTTGGGACGAGGCGCCGCAACCGAGTTTCCCGCCGACTCGCCGGAGGGCGCCTTCCAGCGCTACCTGGCCGCCTACGAGGACGGCGACTACGAGACGGCGTACGGCTACTTCTCCGAGGGCGTCCAGGGGCAGATGTCGCTGGAGGACTACCGCCAGGGCGCGCAGATGCACGGCGGAGGCATGGGCTTCGGCCGTACGTCGCAGCGCGTCCTGTTCCAGGACACCGAGGGCGATGACGATCGCGTGCGGCTCAACCTCGTGGTCGAGTACTTCTACGGCGAGGGGATGCAGGGCGGCTCGGACAGGTACCCCCTCCAGGTGAGCATGATCCGCGAGGATGGGGAGTGGCGGATCGACGACCCGCTGGTCGGGTTCGAGCGTTACCACGGCCCCTTCTAGCCCGCGACCGAGAAGAGGAGTAACCGATGCAGACCGCCCGCCGCCTCTACGTCTACCTGCTGTCGGGAATAGCGCTCGGCACGCTGGTCGTGGGGCTGAGCATGCTGCTCACCGTCCTCCTCGACACGCTCGGCCTGCGGGGCACGGAAGGCGTGATGTTCGGCGGCCCGGACGCCACGGGCCAGCAGCTCACCCTGGCCTCGGCCCTTACCGTCGTGTCGCTGCCGTTGTGGCTGGCACACTGGATCGCCGCCGAGCGGTCGGTGGCTCCGGGCCGCGCGGGGGCCGATCTCGAGCGCAGCTCCGACGTGCGCGGCCTGTACTTCGCGGTCGCCATGGGCGCCCTCCTGCTCGTCGCGGCCTTTGCGGCGCGCGCGCTCATCGAGTGGCTCGTCTTCGCCGTCGTGGGCGACGCGAACAACTTCATGGCCTCGAACCCCGCCGGCGACCTGGCGCTCCTGCTCGTGGCCGGCGCAGCGTGGGGCTACCACGTCGCCCTCCGCACCCGCGACTGGCGTCACGGCCAGATCCGCGACGCGGGCGCATTCCTGCCGCGAACCTACCTCTATCTGGCCACGTTCATCGGACTGATGGCGATGCTGTTCGGCATCGTCGGCCTCGTCGAGCTCACCGGGCGCGTGCTCCTCGACGAGCCGGGAGTCGAGTTTGGCGGCCAGGGCAACTGGTGGGCGTATCCACTTGCCTCATCGATCGCCGGCGTCGTTGTCGGCGGTACCGTCTGGGTCGGGCACTGGGCCTTCGCCGGGAGGCTACTGGCGGACACCGGCTGGCGGGGGGCGAGCGAGCGCACCTCGCGCGTTCGGCTCGCGTACTACGTGGCGGTCATCGTCGTGACCGCCGCCGTCGCGGTGGGCCAGCTGGCGGCCAGCGCGGCCGCCGCCCTTCGCGCCGCGTTCGGCATCTCGGAGGCACTCGAGGCCGGCCAGGTGGCGGGGCTGATCGTCCTGCCGCTCATCGGCGCGGTCATCTTCGGCCTCGCCTGCGAGCTGCATCGACGGTGGCTCGCCGGAGAGTCCGAGACGACCGGCGTCGCCGGCCGGGTCCACACCTCGGGGCGGCTGGAGGAGTACGGCACGGCGCTCGTCGGGCTCGCGTTCGCCGGGACCGGGGTCGCGATGCTGATCGGCGTGACGATCAGCACGGTCCTGACCGCGGGGCGAACGCTCGGAGGGACGGACTCCCTGCTCCACGAGCTCTCGAACAGCATCCCCATGGCCATCTTCGGCGCCGCGCTCTGGATCTGGAGCTGGCGGCGTGCGTCCGCCCGATTCGCGTCCGCGCCCGCCGAGGAGGCCGGCGCAACGAGCCGTCGCGCTGCCCTGCTCATCGTGGTGGCGGTCAGCCTGCTCACCGGCGTCGGCAGCCTCGGCTTCATCCTGTACCGCGTCTTCGGGGCGGCCTTCGGGGTGGCGCTCGGCGGGGACGTCGCCGCAGAGTTGAGCCAGCCCAGCGGCGCGCTGATCGTCGCGCTCGTGGCGGGCCTGTACCACGCCACGCTCCTGCGTCGCGATCAGGCGCTCCGCGCGCGGGCCGAGCCCGAGGCAGTGCCCGCGACCGGCCCGGAGGCCGCTGCCCCGCCGTCATCGGTCGTGCTGAGGCTCATCGGTCCTTCGGGAGCCGATCTGTCGGCGGCGACCGCATCCATGCGGGACTCCCTGCCACCCGACTACTCGCTGGAGCCGGTGCCGTCCGAACCTGGCTGAGTCGAATTTCGTCGCGGACCGCGCAACCGGCTACGCTACGAGCATGACGAAGATCGGCTACGCCTGCATGCTCGAGCAGTTCCACCCCACCGACCTGCTGGATTGGGCCGAGCAGGCCGAGGGCGCCGGCTTCGATGCCGGCTTCCAGGTGAGCGAACACTTCCATCCATGGACCCCGCAGCAGGGTCAGAGCGCCTTCGCCTGGTCCTTCATGGGTGCGCTCGGCCAGCGGACGACGCTGCCCTTCGGCACCGCGGTGACGTGCCCTGGCTTCCGATACCACCCGGCGGTCATCGCTCACGCGGCGGCGACGCTCGGCGCCATGTACCCGGGCCGCTTCTGGCTGGGGCTCGGCGCCGGCGAGGCGCTGAACGAGCACGTCATCGGCGGCGAGTGGCCGGAGGTCGGCGAGCGCAGCCGAATGATGTTCGAGAGCATCGAGATCATCAACAAGCTCTTCAGCGGCAAGGTCACCAAGCACGACGGCGAGTACTTCACCCTCGAGTCCGCGAAGCTCTACACGCGTCCCGAGCAGCCGGTCCCGATCTACGTCGCCACCGCCGGCCCGGTGAACGCGAAGCGAACCGGCAAGTTTGCCGATGGGATCATCACCGTCGGCGCGGCCGACGAGAAGATCACGATGCTCTGGGAGAAGTTCCGCGAGGGGGCCGCCGAGGCCGGCAAGGACGCATCGACCATGCGCACGCAGCTCCAGATCCATGTGTCGTGGGCACCCACGCAGGCCGAGGCCGAGGCGAACGCCCTCGAGGAGTGGCCGAATGGCGGGATGCCGTTCCCGAAGCAGGACATCAAGAACCCCGAGGACTTCGAGCAGATGGCGAAGCTCGTCGGGATCGAGAACTTCGCGAACCGCATGCTCATCAGCGCCGATCTCGAGAAGCACACGGCGCAGATCCAGAAGTTCGTCGACATGGGCTTCGACGAGGTCTACCTGCACAACGTGGGACGCGATCAGGCAGGCTTCATCACGACCTTCGGCGACAAGGTGCTGCCGAACCTGAAGCTGGGATAGGGTCGCGCCGTCGGCCGGCCACGTCCGGCCGCGCGTCCCCGCGCCTCACGGGTGAGCAGGCACATGGACATCTATCTCGAGACGAATCGCCTCGTCCTGCGACGCTTCACCGATGCCGATGTCGACGATCTCGTCGAGCTCGACTCGGATCCGCAGGTGATGTTCTTCATCACCGGCGGACGGCCGGAGTTCGACCCGTCGATGCTCCGGCCTTGGCTCGGCGAGTACGAGCGCTGGCCGGGATACGGGGCTGGGCCGCCGTCGAGAAGTCGACCCGTGCGTTCATCGGCTGGTTCCACCTCCGACCGCGCTCCGCTCACGAGGACGAGCCCGAGCTCGGCTACCGGCTCCGCCGATCAGCCTGGGGCCGCGGCTACGCGACCGAGGGCTCACGCGCCCTCATCGAGAAGGCCTTCACCGACCTCGGCGCCGCCCGCGTCTTCGCGGAGACGATGGCCGTCAACACGGCCTCGCGGCGCGTCATGGAGAAGGCGGGCCTGAGCTACGTCCGCCTGTTCCACCAGGACTGGCCGGACCGGATCCCCGGCGACGAGCACGGTGACGTCGAGTACGCGCTCACGCGCGAGGAGTGGGAGGCCGAACGACGGGACTCGTCATAAGACAGATCTCGCGGGGGGCTGTACCGAGGGTACTGGCCGATCCGCCAGCCGATGGGACCATCGCCGCATGGAGGATCCGGCCGTACGCTGGCGCCGATGAACGAAGCGATCGACGCCGGTGCCGATGAGGTCGCGGCCGCCCTCGGCGTGGACGACCTCATGGTCTTCGAGCTGCGCGACGGCCGGGCCCGCCTGCTCGGCGGGGTCGGCCGCGGCAGCGGCTGGGCCGGCGTCGTCGACCTCGACCCGGCCGACGAGCCGCTCCTGCGTGAGGCGATCGAGCATTGCCGCGTCATCCGGGTGAGTGGCAACGAGGCCGTTCGCGTCATCGGGCCGTACTGGAGCACGCACGCCGTCCTGGCTCCGACCGGCGATCACATCATGGTCGCCGGAAGGGACACCCCCATCCGCGCCTCGAGCGCCGAGCTCGTCCGGCGCGCAACCGAGGCCGTAGCCGCGATGGGCGACATCCCGCCCTCGAAGCTCCTCGCCGATGAGCTCGAGCTCGTGCAGGCCGTTCGCCAGCTCACCGATCACGTGCCACGGACGGTCGCGGACACCGCGACACACGTCGCGGCGGTCGCCGCCGACGCCCTCGCCTGCGAGATCGGCGCGGTGCTCCTGCGCATCGCCGGAGAGACCCAGATCCATGGGGCCGGATCCGCCTGGCCGGCGCTCGTCGACGACGACGTCCTGACGAGCGCGCTCCACGAGCTCGTCACGCGCGCCGCAAATGGACCGATCGTCGACCATGACCTCGTCGCGGTCGGCGAGAGCGGCCTGCGCATCGTTTCCTGCTACGCGCTCGCGATCGGCCGGCCGGAGGCGCTCGGCGCGCTCATCGTCGGCCACACCGACGAGCGCCCGCGGGGATTCACGATGCTCTGCCAGCGCGTCGGCCGTGCCCTGGCCGACGCCTCCGAGCCGGCGCTGCGGCAGGCGATCGCGCACGAGGAGCTCGCCGCGCAGCGCGATCGGTTCGCGCTCGAGGCGCGCACCGACCCGCTCACCGGGCTCGCCAACCGGCTCAGCTGGGATGACACGCTCTCGATCGAGCAGGCCCGCTTCGACCGCCACCCGCGGCCGCTCGTCCTGCTCTCGTTCGACATCGACGACCTGAAGGCGACGAACGACGACCACGGGCATGCCGCCGGCGACGAGATGCTCATCGCTGCGGCCGACATCCTGCGCAAGTCGTTGCGCGGCGGCGACATCATCGTGCGCATGAGCGGCGACGAGTTCGCGGCCCTCCTGCCCGACGGGGATGCGCGGGCCGCCGCCGTCGTCCGGCGTCGCGTGGACGCGGCGTGCGCGGCGTGGCGCGGCTCTCAGCCGGACGTCCGCCTCTCGATCTCGACGGGCTGGGCCGTCCCGCAGCCGGGTGAAGAGCTGCGCGAGGCATTCAGGCGCGCCGATGCCTCGATGTACGAGGACAAGCGCGCCGTCCCCGTCCTGCCCTAGACGGCCTCGAACACCGCCGCGATCCCCTGGCCCACGCCGATGCACATCGTCGCGAGGCCGAGCCGAGCGTCGCGGCGACGCATCTCGTGCAGGAGCGTCGCCGTCAACCGCGCGCCGGAGGCTCCCAGTGGATGACCGATGGCGATCGCACCCCCGTTCACGTTGACCCGCTCGGGGTCCAGGCCGAGCTCGCGCATCACCGGCAGCGCCTGCGCGGCGAACGCCTCGTTCAGCTCGACGAGATCGAGCTCCTCGATTGATCGGCCGGCCCGCTCGAGCGCGCGGCGAGCGGCGGGAATCGGCCCGAGTCCCATCGTCGCGGGGTCGACGCCGGCGACGGCGGACGCGACGAGCCGCGCCATCGGCCGCATCCCGAGCGCATCCGCGCGCGACTGGCTCATGACGAGCAGGACGGCAGCACCGTCGTTGATGCCCGACGAGTTGCCGGCGGTGACCGACCCGGACGCGTCGCGCCGGAACGCGGGCTTCAGCGCGGCGAGCGACTCCATCGTCGCATCCGGTCGGGGATGCTCATCCGTGTCGACGACGCCGGTCGGAGTCTCGATCGGCACGACCTCGTCGGCGAATCGTCCGGCGGCGTGGGCCGCGGCCCAGCGCTGCTGGGAGGCCAGCGCGAAGGCATCCTGGTCGGCCCGCGAGACACCGAGGCGCTCGACGACGTTCTCGGCCGTCTCGCCCATCGAGTACGGGTAGTAGGCATCGGCCAGTCGGGGGTTCGTGAAGCGCCAGCCGAGCGTCGTGTCGTGGACCGTCTGCTCGCCCCGCGGAAACGCGGCCGATGGCTTCGCCATGACGAACGGGGCGCGCGTCATCGACTCGACCCCGCCGGCGATGAAGATCTCGCCATCGCCGTACGCCACGGCATGGGCGGCCGCGATGACGGCCTGCAGCCCGGACCCGCACAGGCGGTTGACGGTCTGGCCCGCGACCTCGATCGGCAGGCCGGCGAGCAGCGACGCCATGCGCCCGACGTTGCGGTTGTCCTCGCCGGCCTGGTTCGCGGCGCCGAGGATGACGTCGTCGACGCTCGCGGGATCCAGGCCGGTGCGCTCGACGAGCGCGCGGATGACGTGCGCGGCCATGTCGTCCGGCCGGACGTCCCGGAGCGCGCCGCCGTACCGACCGAAGGGCGTGCGCAGGCCGTCGACGATGACGGGCGTGCGGGACGGATCGGAGCTCATCGGGCTCGATGCTACCCCGAGTCGCAGCACCGGGCGCGGGCAGATCGCTGACGGCGCTCAGAAGCTGGGCGGCGTGATCACGAACAGGATGCGGGCGGTGTCCGGTCCCGGGTTCTCGTTTCGGTGTGGCAGACGGCTCGAGTACCGGATGGCGTCACCGGTCTGCAACCGATGCTGCTCCGTCCCGACCCACAGGTCGAGCGTGCCCTCGAGCACGATGAGGCACTCCTCGTCCGACTCATGGCTGTACGACTCCGGCCCGGTGCCACCGCCGGGCTCCACGACCGACATGATGACCTGCAGCCGGCCGCCGCTGCCATCGGTCAGGAACTCGTCCCGCGCACGCAGCCCGGGATAGTTCACGACCCGCCGGTCCGCGGCACGCACGAGCTGCCCGGCCGGGCCGGCCTCGTCGAGCAAGACGCCGATCGAGGTGCCGAGCGCCACGGCGATGCGACGCAGCGTGGCGATCGATGGGCTCGCGATGTCGCGTTCCACCTGCGAGAGAAAGCTCTCGGTCACCCCGGCCGCCTCGGCGACCTGACGGAGCGTCTTGCCGCGGCGACGGCGAACGACCCGCAGGCTTGCCCCGATCATCGACTCCTCGTCGGCCATGGGTACAGTCTAAAGCACGACTTCAGATCGGCGCCTTGACGGACGCTCCGACTCGACCATAGGATCGCGGGACTGTAGTACCGCTTCAGGACCCCGATGACCCATGCTGGCGACGCTCCCACGCTCCCGGTTCCGGGGCTGCGCCGGAGCTGGTGGCTGCGCGAGGCCCTCGCCGAGGAGGGGGACCCGGCGCCGCTCCCCGCCCTGACGGGCGGGGTCGAGTGCGACGTGGCGATCGTGGGCGGCGGCTACACGGGCCTGTGGACCGCCTACGAGCTGGTCGAGCGGGCGCCCGGCGCCCGCATCGTGCTCCTCGAGCAGGACATCTGCGGGGGCGGCCCGAGCGGCCGGAACGGTGGCTTCGTCCACGGCTGGTGGGATCAGCTGCCGCTCCTCACGGACCTGCACGGCGACGAGCGCGCGCTCGAGGCGGTCCGTGCCTCCGACGCTGCCGTGGATCAGATCGGCGAGTTCTGTGAGCGGCACTCGGTGGATGCCTGGTTCGTGCGCGGCGGGTACCTGCAGGCCAGCGCCTCGCCCGCGCAGGACGGCGACTGGGATCGCGCCGTGGCAGCGTGCCGCCGACTTGGCGTCGGAGAGAGCTATCGGCCACTGAGCCCGGACGAGGTCCAGGCGCGCTGCGCGTCTCCGCGCTTCCGAGCGGGCGTCTACATGCCGAACGCGGCGACGGTCCAGCCCGCTCTCCTGGCGCGCGGGCTGCGGCGCGTCCTGCTCGAGCGCGGTGTCACGATCCACGAGGGAACGCGCGTGACCCGCCTGCGGCCCGGCGCGCCGGTCGTGCTCGAGACAGAGGCCGGATCAGTGCGGGCGCCGCAGGTCGTGCTCGCGATGAACGCCTGGGCCGCGGGCTGGCCCGGCTTCCGGACGCGCCTCCTGAGCTGGGCCAGCTACATCGTCCTCACCGAGCGGATCCCCGACCGCCTGCGCGAGATCGGCTGGACCGGCGGGGAGGCGGTGACCGACTCCCGCTTCACGCTCCACTACTTCAGGACGACGCGCGACGGGCGCATCGCATGGGGCGCCGGCGTCGGCGAGGCCGGGTATGGCGGGCGCATCGACCGCCGCTTCACGGGCGACCATCGGGCGGTGGCGCGCGCGGCGGCCGGGATGCGGCACCTGTTCCCGATGCTCGCCGACGTGCGGCTCGACGACGCCTGGGGCGGGCCGATCGACATCTCGTCCGACCGGCTGCCGGCGATCGGCTCGCAGCATGGCGGTCGCGTCCACTTCGCCCATGGCTACTCGGGCAACGGGGTCGGCCCGTCACGACTGGCCGGACGGATTCTCGCGGCGCTCGTCGACGGTGGCGACGACCCGATCAGCCGCCTCGCCATCGTCGGCGCGCGCGCCCGGCCCTTCCCTCCGGAGCCGTTCCGCTACGTGGGCGCGCGGCTCATCCGCGAGGCGCTCGTGCGCACAGACGAGGCCCAGGACCACGGGCGCCGACCGGGTCCGCTCGTGAGCCTCGTCACACGGATCCCGCGCTGGCTCGGCTACCGCTTCGGCCATTGACCGCACGCCCGTAGGTTTTTGAAGTGGCACTTCAGATCCTTGACGCGATTCCGCACGGGGATTACGATCCGATCTTGAGCACCGCTTCAGGTGCGAGGCGCCCGGGCCGGGCGCGACAGGAGGGCGACCGAGCCATGCGCACCCCCCATCCCCGACGGGTCCCATCACTGCTCATCGCGATCGGCCTGGCGCTCACGGCGTGCGCCACCGATCAGGCGGGGCCATCCCAATCGGCCGCGCCCGAGCCGGACGAGCTCCTCGTCCTCGAATGGGGCGGGTACGAGGCGGAGGACTTCTGGACCGACTTCAGGACCGCCAACCCTGACACCGAGGTGACGTTCGAGTTCGGCGACACGGACGCGAACATCCTGGCCCTGATGCAGGGCGGCAGCCAGGCCGACATCGTCCACTTCTACACCGGCTGGCAGCAGTTCTACGTCGATGAGGGTCTCGTGCGCGAGATCGATACGAGCAGGCTCAGCAACTGGGACAAGGTGCCTCCGGACTACCAGGCGCTGGGACAGATCGACGGCAAGCAGTACTTCGTGCCATGGGACTGGGGCTTCACCTCGATCCTCTACAACACCGACGAGGTGGACGAGGTCACGAGCTGGGATGCCCTGTTCGATGAGGCGTACGCGGGCCACGTCTCGATGTGGAACGACGGCCCCGGCGCCGTCGCCGTATCGGCCTACATCAACGGCTGGGACGAGACGAACCTGACCGACGAGCAGCTGGCCCAGATCGAGGCCGACTGGATCGCCCAGAAGCCGCTCAACGCCTTCTACTGGTCGGGCGAGTACACGGACCTCTGCCCGGCGGTCCAGGACGGCACGGTCTGGGTCGCGTACGCCTGGCAGGGCTGTTACGCCACGGCCCTGGCGGCCGGAGACCCGGTCGCGTACGCCAACCCGGAGGAAGGTCGGAACTCCTGGGTCGGGCTGTACGGCATCAGCGCCGACACCGACAGCTACGAGCTCGCACTCGAGTTCCTCGACCTGAAGCTGGCCGAGGCGAGCTGCGGCAACGCCGTCTCGCTCTTCTACTACGGCTGCGCGAACGGCGACGTCATGGCCGCGATCGACGATCCCATCCTCATCGAGGCCTTCGGCATCGATGATCCGAGCATCCTCGAGTCGACCAACTTCACGCCGCTCGTGACCGAGGAGCAGCGCGAGGCGTGGACCGGGATGTGGGAGCGGGTGCAGGCAAACTGACGACCGGACGGGGCTGAAGCGGGCAAGCTGCGCGCATGCTCGGTCGTCGCGGCACGCTGAAGTTCCTGGTCGGGCCACCGTCCCTGTGGCTGGCCCTGTTCTTCCTCGTGCCGCTCGTCCTCATCGCTGCCTACAGCCTGCGCGCCGGTTCGGGGGCGATCGGTCCGTCGGAGCCGTGGGCGCCCTCGCTCGAGCACTTCAGGGAAGTGCTCGGCACGCCCGCATTCGTCCGCCTGCTCGGAGTCTCCGTCCTCATGGCGCTCGTCATCGCCACCGGGGCAACCCTGCTCGCGTATCCAGTGGCCTACTTTCTGGCGTTCCGGGCCGGCCGCCGCGCCCCGCTCTTCCTGACCCTGCTGCTCGTCCCGTTCGCCGTCAGCTACCTGCTGCGCGTCATGGCCTGGAAGCTCATGCTCGGCCCGGAGGGCGGGATCAACTCGCTGCTGAGCACGCTGGGCCTGACCGCCGAGCCGATCGGCCTCCTCCTCTACAGCCGGCCGGCCGTCATCATCACGCTGATCTACATCTGGATCCCGTTTGCCGCGCTGCCGATCTACGCCGCCATGCAGCGTATCGATCGCAGCCAGCTCGAAGCCGCCGCGGACCTCGGGGCCGGGCCGTGGAGCCGCTTCTGGCGCGTGACAGTCCCGCTCAGCCTGCCCGGCGCCCTGCTCACCTTCTTCATGGTCTTCATCCCAACCGTCGGTGAGTACGTCACCCCGGCGCTCGTCGGAGGCACCGACGGAATCATGTACGGCAACATCATCGGCGGCTTCTTCACGCGGTCGGCGAACTGGCCGATGGGGTCGGCGATGGCGATGATCATGCTCGCCCTGACCTTGACCCTCGTCGTCGTCGGCGTGCGGGTCGTGAACTTCCGGCGGGTGACCGCGTGAGGGCCGTCGGCGTCGGGCGAACGCGCGTCCCGCTCGGTCCGTTCTTCGTCGGCATGCTCGTCCTGCTCTACCTGCCGATCGCCGTGCTCTTCGTCTTCTCGTTCAACGCCGGCACGACGCTCTCGTTCCCGCTCCGTGGCCTCACGTTCGACTGGTACGCCGCGGTCCTCGGCGACGCGGCGCTCCTGAACGCGGCCCGCAACAGCCTTGTCGTCGGGGTTGCAGCGGCCACGATCGCGACGGTCATCGGCTGTCTCGTGGCCGTGGCCGTCCTGCGCTTCCGGTTCCGGGGACGCCGGCTGCTGCTCGCCCTGGCCGGGCTGCCCCTCGTCGTCCCCTTCGTCGTCATGGGCGTCGCGTTCTTCCTGCTCTTCGTCGCGATCGACCTGCCTCGCTCGCTGCTGACGGTCGCCGCCGGCCACTCGGTCATCGCCACGCCGTACGCGACGCTCATCCTCATTGCACGTCTCGGCGGGCTGGACCCTGCGCTCGAGGACGCCTCGATGGACCTCGGGGCGACGTACCCCGCTACGTTGCATCGAGTCGTCCTGCCGCTCATGGGACCGACGCTCGTATCGGCCTGGCTCACCTGTTTCATCGTGTCGTTCGACGAGATCGCGCTGGCGATCTTCCTCGTCGGTGGCGATCCGACGTTCCCGGTCTTCCTGTATGGCCAGCTGCGCTTCGCGCAGCGGCTGCCGGTCCTCGTCGCGATGGCCGTGCTCCTCATGCTGGCGACCGTGGCGCTCGCGGTCGTCGCGCTTCGCCTGCGAGCCCGATCCGAATGACTCAGCCGCGCACGGACCTCGACAACGTCGATGCCGCGCGCGGACCGACGGCCGCGCAGGCTGCCGGCCTGACGCTCGCGGCGGCGAGGCGGATGATCGCGGCGGTCGAGTCGGTCGCCCGGGAGATCCGCGTCGCGCTCTCGGTCGCGATCGTCGACTCGGGGGACCAGCTCGTCGCGTTCGCGCGCATGGACGGGGCGGACCTCGTGTCCATCGGCCTGGCCCGCGACAAGGCGTTCAGCGCGCTCGTGAACCGCATGCCGACACGCGACCTCGCTCCGCTCGTCGTCCCCGGAGCGGAGTTCTACGGGTACGACTCGCTCGAGGGCGGGCGGATGGTCGTCTTCGCCGGCGGCATGCCGCTCGAGCGGGGCGGCGTTCTCGTCGGGGCGGTCGGCGTCAGCGGTGGGAGCTCGACGGAGGACCAGGCGGCGGCCGATGCGGCCGTCGAGGCGTTCGCTCAGCGACGATAGTCGTGCGCGGCGTCGATCTTCGCCAACTCGTCGATGCGACGCAGCCGCCAGCCCAGGATGAGCAGGAACGCGCCGAAGGCGATCGCGAAGGAGCCGATGAGCCAGACGAGGCTGAGCGCGCCCGCGGCCGGATAGACGAGCATGATCACACCGAACAGGATCGAGGCGACGCCGGCCAGGCCGAGCCAGAGCTCGCCCTCGATCTGGTCGCGCAGCCGGATCGCCGCCCAGATCTGGAAGCCGCCAGTCACGATGGCCCAGGCGGCGATGATGATGACGAGGACCTGAGCCGCGAAGGCGGGGAAGAGGAGCGCGATCAAACCTGCCACGATGCTGACGAGCCCCTCGAGCACCTCCAGCCACCAGCTGCGGTCGGTCGCGCGTCCGCGGATGCCGGCGTACAGGCTCCCTGCGCCGTCAATGAGCACCCAGGCCGCGAAGAGGCCGACGAGGACGGCGATCCCGAGCTCCGGCGCGAAGAAGGCGAGGACGCCGAAGGCAATCGCCAGGAGCCCCCGGACGACGAAGGTCCACCACCAGCGCGCGAGCCCCACGGTCCGCGAGACGTCGATGGTCATGACGGCCCCGCTCAGGCGCCGCGCGCCTGCGGATGCGTCGCGGCGACCGCGTCGAGCAGCCGCTTCGAAGCCTTCGCCACGGCGACGACCGCCTCGTCGAAGGCGCGCTCGTTGGCCGCCGATGGCTTGCGGTAGCCGCTCACCTTGCGCACGTACTGCAGCGCAGCCGCGCTGATCTCATCGTCGTTTGCCGGCGTGGCGCCGGTCCGGAGGGTCTTGATGCTTCGGCACATGCCGTCAGGATACCGCCGTTGACGCCGGTGCTCGGGGAGGCCGTCGAGGGCGAGGCCGCGACGAGCGCTCGCTAGCCGTCGAGCAGCTCCTCGAGCGACTTGATGACGAGATCCGCGGCCGCGACGTCGGTCTCGGCGAACAGCGGCACGGCGATGCAGGCCAGCCCGGCCGCCTTCGCGGCGGTCACGCCCGAAGCGGAGTCCTCGAGGGCGATGGCCTCCGATGGCGAGACCCCGAGGCGGGCGCACGCAAGGAGATAGATGTCGGGTGCCGGCTTCGCGTGCTCGACGTCGTCGGCGGTCACGATCGCCTCGAACGCGTCGGACAGGCCGGCCGTGGCGAGCGCGTCGTCGACGAGGAAGAGCGGCGAATTGGAGGCGAGCCCCAGCCGGACCCCATCCACGGCGCGCAGCGCGTCGACGAGCTCGACCGCCCCCGGACGCGCGTCGACCTGCTGTCGGACGCGCTCGTGCATGAGCGCGACCATCTCGTCGACGAGCTCCGCGCCGCGCTCCACCGGCCAGCCGAGGCGCTCCGCGAAGTAGCGGGCGGTGATGTCGAAGCTCGTGCCGATGACCTGCATCTGGTCCTCGCGCGTGAACTCCGCTCCATGCCGCCGGAAGAGCTCGACCTCCGACTCGTGCCAAAGCGTCTCGGTGTCGAGCAGCAGCCCGTCCATGTCGAAGATGACGGCCCGATACCGTCCGCTCAGCGGCACCTGCGCCTAGTCCTGCGCGGGAAAGAAGGAGCCGCCGCCGTCCGCGACGGCGCGAAGCAGCGGCGTCGTCCGGTAGCGGCCGTCCGGGACCGCGGCATGCAGCGCATCGAGCGTGTGGGTGACGCTGGCAAGGCCGATGCGCTCGCCCCAGGCGAGCGGGCCTTCTGGCCAGTTCGTGCCGAGGCGCATGGCCGTGTCGATCGCGTCGGGGGTCGCTACGCCGTCCGCGACGGCGGAGGCCGCCTCGTTGACGATCGTGGCGAGGATGCGCGCCTCCACCTGTGCCGCATCGAGCGCCGGCAGCGCCGGGCCGGCCTCGGGGCGGGAGAGGCCGGCCCAGACCGCGCCTCGCGTCCCATCGGCCCCGTAGTCGTAGCAGCCGCCCGCGGTCTTGCGCCCGAGCCGTCCCGCGTCGACGAGGGTGCGCTGCAGCGGATGCGGGCGGTAGCGCGGGTCGCCGAAGAACTGCTCGAACACGCTCTGGCTCACCGCGAAGTTCACGTCCGCACCGATCGCGTCGATGAGCTCGAACGGGCCCATCCGGAAGCCGATCCCGCGCATCGCTTCGTCGACGTCGTCGACCGTCGCCACGCCCTCTCCGATGATCCGGAACGCTTCGAGGTAGTAGGGCCGCGCAACGCGATTCACGATGAAGCCCGGCGTGTCGGCAGCGACGACCGGTGTCTTGCCCAGTCGAGTCGCGAGTGCGAGGGTCGCGTCGACGACCTCGGCGGTCGTCATCGGTGCCGCGATCACCTCGACGAGCGCCATGATCGGCACCGGGTTGAAGAAGTGCATCCCGACGACGCGCTCCGGATTCCGCATGCCGGCGGCGATCGCCGCCACCGACAGCGAGCTCGTGTTCGTGGCCAGGATCGTGCGCTCCGACGACGTGACGTCGAGGCGACGGAAGGCGTCGCGCTTCAGCTCGAGCTGCTCGGGGATGGCCTCGATGACGAGGTCGGCCCCGGCCAGCGACTCGAGGCTGGCGACGGACCGGATGCGAGCCGTCGCCGCGGCCGCGTCCGACGCCGCGATCTGCTCCCTGTCGACCTTGCGCTGAAGGAAGCCGGCGATCCGTTCGAGCGCGCGGTCCGTGGCCCCATCGATCGGGTCGTGCATGAGGACGTCGATCCCGGCCTCGGCCGCGACCTGCACGATCCCGGCGCCCATCGTGCCGGCACCGAGGACGCCGATCGTGCGGACCTCGCTCATCGCCCGCTGAAACGCGGATCGCGCTTCTCGCCGAAGGCGGCGACGCCCTCCGCGTGGTCGTCGCTGCGGCCGGCGACCTGCTGGAGCGCCGCCTCGGCGGCCAGCGCCTCGGCGAGCGAGGCGTCCTCGGCAAGGTTGAGGAGCCGCTTCGTGAGACCGATCCCGATCGTCGGGCCGTCAGCCAGCCGTCGCGCCACCTCCGTGGCGGCCTGCGCCAGGCGGTCACCCGGCACGACGGCGGCGACGAGACCGGCGTCGTGGGCGTCGGCGGCACTCAGCTGGCGCTCGCCCATGAGGATCTCGAAGGCGCGATGCCGGCCGAGCGCGCGTACGAGCGTGCGGGTGAGACCCGAGTCCGGAACGAGGCCGATGCGGTTGAAGGCGGGCACGAACCGGGCATCGTCCGCGGCGACGACGAGGTCGGCCGCGAGGGCGAGGCTGACACCGGCTCCCGCCGCAACGCCGTTGACCGCCGCGACGACCGGCTTCGGCAGGGTGCGGATCGCCTCGATCAACGGGTTGTACTCGGCGCTGAGCACGCGCCGGAACTCGCGCTCGGTCGCCTCGCCGCGAAGGTCAGCGCCGGCGCAGAAGCCCCGGCCGGCGCCGGTGATGACGATCGCGCGCGTCGCGGGGTCCTTCCGTGCAGCATTGACCTCGCCGAGGAGCGCTGCGCGCAGCGGGCCGTTCAGGGCGTTGAGGGCGTCGGGCCGGTTGAGCGTGAGCGTGACGACGCCGTCGTCGTGCTCGCGCAGGAGCGTCTCGGGCGGCTGATCAGGCATCGCGTCGATTGTACGGCGGGCGGCCGCCTCCCGACCGGTGCGCCGTGGCTCCGGGCATGGAAGCGCCCGGTGCCGCGATGGCACCGGGCGCTTCCGATCAGAAAGCCGTCGGTCAGACGGTGTTGCTGCCGCTGCGCTTCGTCACCATGTTCCACACGAACACGACGATGATCGCACCGACGATGGCGGCGACGATCGAGCCGATCGTGATGCCCTGGAGCCAGTCCTCACCGGTCAGGAGACCGAAGAGGAACCCGCCGAGAATGGCACCGACGATGCCGGCGATGAGACCGCCGAGCACGCCGTAGCCCTCGTCACCAGGAACGACCTTGCTTGCAACGAAGCCGGCAATTGCGCCGACGACCAACCACGCGATGATACTCATAGACTACCTCCGGTTCCCTCCCACGGGATGAAAATGGACGAGCGAAGTCACGCTCACGACCGCTACCCCTTGCACATTGTGTTCCGTAACGCCAAGCCCTCGCTCGGTCAAATCGCAGAACGGCCCGCCGTTCAGCGCTGGAGCGTGTAGAAGCTCCCGACATCGGCCATGCCGGCGCTCGCGTAGAGCCGGTGGGCCACGGCGCGCTGGTGGCCGCTCTCGAGCGCGAGCGCGTACGCACCGCGCGCGGCCGATTCCGCGAAAGCGGACTCGAGCAGCATCGCCCCGATGCCGCGTCCGCGCCCCGGCTCGGTGACGATGAGGTCCGGAACCCACGCCTGCGGGGCGGTGGTGAAGAAGGGCTGGCGGAACTCGAGGCTGACGAACCCGACCGGGACGCCGTCGAGCAGGGCGAGGCGCGAACCGGTGTCGGATCTCGCGACGTACTGCGCATACGTCCGACGGAGAGCCGGCAGCCGCTCCTCCGACGGGGGCGGGCGGCCGAGCTCGGCGAGCAGGCGGGTCGTGGCATCGAAGTCGCCGTCGTCGTCCCCGATCGGCCGGATCTCGACGCCGGGCCCCGGCTCGATGCCGCGCGTCCGAATCGGCCCGATCTCGAAGTACCTGCCCTGGTTCTCGAAGCCGGCGGCCTCGTACAGCGCGCGGGCCTCCGCCCGCTCGTACGCGACCTCGAGCATGACCTGGTGGCCGCCGCGCAGGCGCCACTCGGCGATCGCCGACGCGAGGAGCGCGCGACCGATCCCGCGCCCGCGAAACGGCTCGCGGACGAAGAGGTCGCTCACCCAGCCCTCGAAGGTGGCGTGGTTCAGGCGCCGCCGCAGCCGGTGCACGATGAAGCCCGCCACCTCGCCATCGGCGCTCGCGAGGAAGGGCGTGGCGTCGACGTCGTTGACGAGCGCCTCGTACGCGCCCCGGTGCGGCTCGGCGTCCGCCTGGGCATCAAGGCCGTAGAGCTCGCGCGCCAGGGCGAGCGCCTCGTCGAGATCGTCGCGTCCGAACGGCCGAATCTCGACGCCCGGCGGACGGGGCACGGCGAGGCCGCCGACCGGGTGGTCGGGATTGCCAAGGGTCATGCGGCTCAGTCGGTGACGATCACGTCAGCGGCCTGTGAAGTCGGGGGCGCGCTTCTCGAGGAAGGCTGCCATCCCCTCCTTCTGGTCCTCGCTGGCGAAGAGCAGGTAGAAGAGCCGGCGCTCGTGCGCGAGCGCGGCCGTGAGGCTCATCTCGTACGCCGCGTTCACCGCCTCCTTGGCCAGCCGAACCGCGAGCGGCGACTTCTCCGCCACCGTCGCCGCCAGGGCCAGGGCATCCTCGACGCACAGCTCGTCCTGGGTGACGCGCGCCACGAGCCCGGCCTCGTGCGCCTCGCGGGCGCTCATCGGCTCGCCGGTCAGGATCATCTCCATCGCGCGGCTCTTGCCGATCGCCCTCGTGAGCCGCTGGGTGCCGCCCGCTCCCGGGATGACGCCGATGCTGATCTCCGGCTGCCCGAACTTCGCGCCTTCGCCGGCAACGATGAGGTCGAGCGTCATCGCAAGCTCGCAGCCGCCGCCGAGGGCCCAGCCGTTGACCGCGGCAATGACCGGCTTCGCGATCTTCCGGATGCGGTCCCACTGGCCGATGCGGTCCGTGATGAGCATCTCGATCGGCGTCGCTCCGGCCATCTCGCCGATGTCGGCCCCCGCGGCGAAGGCGCGCTCGCTGCCGGTCACGACGATGGCGCGGACCCCGTCGTCACGGTCGAGCGCCTCGAGCGCCTCGCACAGGGCGTCCATGACGGCGCCGTTGAGCGCGTTCAGCTGCTTCGGCCGGTTCAGGCGGACGAGCGCGGTGCGCTGGGCCTCGTGGCGCTCGACGAGGACGAGCTCCTCGTCGTTCATCGATTCCGCCGCGAGCGTGGGTTCTGCCGCGAGCGTACCTGCGAGCGTGCCAGATTCACGTGGCTCGTGAACGGGACGCCGCGCTCGCCACATTCGGAGCCTGGGCCAGCGATATTTCCACAGTTTTGCATGGATTCGCCTCTCATCAAACGACGCTGATCGCCGGTAACGCACACGTCATGTGAAACTGGTATGTTCCAGGCGTCCGCGCCCAGGGGTCAGGCCGCTCCGGTCCGACAACGCACATGTCATGTGAATCTGGCATGTTCAGGCGTCCGCCTCCCAGGCGTCCGGGAGCTCGACACCGCAGGAGCCGCAGAACCGATGCGCCGCGGGCAGCCCGACCGCCCCGCACGCCGCGCAGGGCCGCCCCTCCCCCGCCTCCAGGCGCCGGAGCTCGGCGAAGCGTGGCTTGCGCTTGTCGTGGAAGGCCGCGACCGCCTCGCGCGTCTCGTCGGCGGTGGAGTGAACGGCGAGCCAGTCACGCGCGTGCTCGATCGTCTGCGACCAGACGAGGTCGCGCCACCAGTTGAGCTGCGTCTTCGTGTAGCGCATCGCCTCGGGCAGCTTGCGCGCCAGCTTCGCGGCCATCTCGGTGACGACCGCGTCCAGGTCGGACCGGGCGGCCACCCGCGAGACGAGGCCCCAGTCGAGGGCCCGCGCCGGCGAGACCGGCTCGCACAGCATGATGATCTCGCGCGCCCGGCGGTCCCCGACGATGATCGGCAGCCACTGCGTCGCGCCACCGGCCGGCACCGATCCGTGCTCCGGCCCGACGTGGCGGATGTACGCGTCGTCGGCCATGACCGAGAGGTCGCACGCCATCTGCAGCTCGTTTCCGCCTCCGACGCAGGCGCCGTTGATGCGCGCGATCGTCGGCTTGCCGATGTGCCGCAGCCGGTCGTGCATCTCGATGAAGGCGCCCATCCAGCGCCAGTACTGGCCGCTCGTGGCGCCCATGAGCGCCTGCTCGTCGAGATCGGCCCCGGTGCAGAACGCCCGATCCCCGGCGCCGGTGACGACGACGACCGCGACCGACTCGTCCCACGAGGCCTGCTCGAAGGCGTGCGACAGCTCCTTGAGCGTCGGCAGGTCGAGCGCGTTCAGGACGTCGGGCCGGTCGATCGTGACGGTGGCGACGCCCGCCTCGAGGTCGCGCGCGTAGCGGATCCGCTCGTAGCCGAGGGTCGAAGGGTCGGACGCGACCGGGGCGCCCGGCTCAGGCATCGGCCTCGTCGGGCGCGACGAACATCGTGACCCCCGCATCGGCGAAGTTGCGCAGGTCCTTCGCGCTCGCCGCCCCCGCCTCCGACATGACGGCGTCGTCGAGATCGCTGGCCGTGTCGAAGGCCATCTCCGCCATCAGGTAGTACGGCGCGGGCCGGCCGGCCACGCCGGCGAGCTTCGAGAGGCGCAGGTCACGCAGGTTCGGGTAGCGGCTGACGATCGGCGTGTGGACGTCGCGGTAGTGCGCGTCGAACGCATCGGTGTCTTCGGGGGCGTTGTAGAGGACGACGAGTCGTGGCATGCGTCTACTTCTTGAAGTAGTCGGCGTTGATCTGGATGTACTTCACCTGGTCGTCCGGGACCGCGTCCTCGGCGAAGATCGCGGTGACCGGGCACTCCGGCTCGCACGCCCCGCAATCGATGCACTCGTCGGGATCGATGAAGAACATCGCGTCGTCGTCGGTGGCGTGAATGCAATCGACCGGGCAGACGTCGACGCAGCTCGCGTCCTTGACGCCGATGCACGGCTCGGTGATGACGTAGGTCATTGTGCGAAAGATGCCCTCATGCGGGTGGCTTCAGCGAGCCGA
>DATKDB010000105.1:0-6943 GCA_035512895.1 Binatia bacterium
CGCGTCGTCGTCGGTGGCGTGAATGCAATCGACCGGGCAGACGTCGACGCAGCTCGCGTCCTTGACGCCGATGCACGGCTCGGTGATGACGTAGGTCATTGTGCGAAAGATGCCCTCATGCGGGTGGCTTCAGCGAGCCGAGCCAGAGTCTACACCGATGCCACCGGCTAGCATGGCGGGGCCATGAAGCTCACCGACCTGGACCACCGGCCGCTCGTCGTGGCGGCCGCCACGCCCCTGACAGATGACGGCGCCGCGCTCGATCTGGACGCGGTCCCCCCGTACGTCGCCTTCCTCGAGTTGCACGGCGCCGACGGCGTCTTCGCCTGCGGCACAACCGGCGAGGGCGTCCTCCTGTCGCTCGACGAGCGACGACGGGCGGCGGCGGCGTTCCGGGCCGAGGTCTCCGGCGTCCTCGTCGTGCACGCCGGCGCCCAGACCACGGCGGACACCGTGGCCCTCGCCGCGCACGCGGCGGAGATCGGGGCCGATGCGGTCGCCGTCATCCCGCCTCCCTATTTCGCACTCGACGCCGATGCGCTGACCGCCCACTTCGTGGCGGCCGCCCGCGCGGCCGCGCCCCTCCCGTTCTACTGCTACGCCTTCACGGCCCGCTCCGGCTACCCGCTGCCGGTCGAGGTCATTCGACGGATCGCGGCAGCGGCCGACAACCTCGCCGGGCTGAAGGTCAGCGAGTCGCCGTTCGAGCGCGTCGAGCCGTACCTCGACCTCGGCCTGCCCGTCCTCATCGGCAGCGAGCCGCTCATCCCCGCCGGGCTCGAGCGCGGCGCGATCGGGGCCGTGTCGGGCATGGCGGCCGCCTTCCCGGACGTCGTGCGCGCGGCACTCGACACGCCTGACGACGATGCCACGGCAGGGCTACGCGCGGTCCGAGGCGCCATGGAGGCGTCAGGGCAGTTCATCGCGGCGGCCAAGCACGTCCTCGGCATGCGCGGCGTGCCGGTCGGGCCCGGGATGCGCGCTCCCCTGCGCGGGCTCACGCGCTCGGAGGCATCGGCCCTGGAGGAGGCGGTCGAGTCCGTCCTCGCGACCGGCGCCGCCTGATCAGGCGGTCGTCAGCTCCGCGGCGGCCTGGGCTGCGCGCAGCGAGGCGTAGCCGGGCTTGATCTGCTCGTTGATGATTCGCAGCCGGCCGTCGAACGGCCAGAAGGCGGACTTCATCGCGTTGAGCGTCAGCCATTCCATGTCGTCGAGACCGATCGCGAAGGTCCGCGCCAGCGTGGCGAACTCGCTGCTCAGGCTGATGCCGCTCATGAGCCGGTTGTCGGTGTTGACCGTGACGCGGAAGCGCAGCCGGCGGAGCAGGTCGATCGGGTGCTCCTCGATCGAGGCGGCGGCCCCGGTGTGAACGTTCGAGGTCGGGCACATCTCGAGCGGGATGCGCCGATCGCGGACGTACGAGGCCAGGCGTCCGAGGGCCACGCGGCCGTCCGGTCGCGCGCTGATGTCGTCGACGATGCGCACGCCGTGCCCGAGCCGCTCGGCGCCGCACCACTGCAGCGCCTCCCAGATGCTCGGCAGGCCGAACCCCTCGCCGGCGTGGATCGTGAAGTGGAAGTTCTCGTGGGCGATGAGGTTGAACGCGTCGAGGTGCCGCGTCGGCGGATAGCCGGCCTCCGGCCCGGCGATGTCGAAGCCAACGACCCCGCCGTCGCGGTGACGGACCGCCAGCTCGGCGATCTCGACCGACTTCGCCGCCTGGCGCATCGCGCTCAGGATGAGCCCCGTCATGATCGGCCGCCCCTCCGACCCACGGCGCAGCCCGTCGAGCATGGCGACGACCGCCTCGTCGAGCGACAGGCCGCCATCGGTCAAGAGCTCCGGCGCCATCCGGATCTCGGCGTACACGACGCCATCGGCGGCGAGGTCCTCGGCGCACTCGGCCGCGACCCGCTCGATCGCGTCACGCGTCTGCATGACCGCAACGGTGTGCCGGAAGCCGTCGAGGTAGAGCTCGAGCGACTTGCGATTGGCTCCGGACGTGAACCAGCGTGCCAGCTCGTCGGGATCGGTCGTGGGAAGCTCGCGGTACCCGATCTCGGACGCCAGCTCGATCACCGTCCCCGACCGCAGGCCGCCGTCCAGGTGGTCGTGCAGCAGCACCTTCGGCGCGCGACGGATCGTCGCCAGCTCGAGGGTGCCGCTCTGTCGCTCCATCGACCGATCTTACCGCGGGTCAACCCGGTCGAGGACGGTGCGCCCTAGTCGTCCATGGGTGCGCCGGCCGCGACGCCGTGCCCGGCGCTGATCGTGCGCTCGTGCGTGGCGGCGGTCGCCGCCGTGTTCATCTGGAAGCGTGATGGCGGCGCCTCGCTGGCGAGCCGCTTGATCTGGTCATCGGTGAGGTCGTAGCCGTACCGAATCGCGGCAAGATTCTCCTCGACGAAGCGCCTGGGCAGCGACTCGCGGATGGCCGCCTCGTCGAACTCGATCTTCGCGAGGCGGAGGAGCCGCCCGAGGGCGATCATGTTGCCGAACAGCTCCTTGCCGAAGAGCTGGCTGCCGAGCGACGCGAACGGGATCTGCTCCGCGCCGGGGACGTCGAGCCCGAGGTCGGCCACGACCTTGCGCCCGCTGATACGGAGGTGCCCCTTGTCGGCAAGCTTGAGCATGATGTCCGCCTCCTCGACGACCGGGTTCGCGATCGGCTCGTCGTCGAAAATGAGGAAGGCGTCGCTCATCGAGCCGCGCACGCTCGAGTCGTAGTCGAGGAGGACCGTCACCTCCTTGCCCATGCGGGCGAGCAGGGCGCCCATGACCCCGGCGATGAGCCGAACGCCCTGCCCTCCGACGCCGTCGAGCGCGATCTTCGTGCTCACTGATCCACGTCGATCCCGGCCTCGCGCATCGCCTCCTCGAGCGTGATCTCGCGCTGCGCGACGCGCAGCTTCAGCTCGGATGGCAGGCGCTGCATGATCGCCAGCTTGCGCTGCGCCTCGGCGCGCTTCGCCTCCTTCGGGTCGCCGGAGACCGATGCCGGCCTCGCATCCTCGGTGGTCCGCGGCCTGGCCGGCTGCGTGTCGCTCCCCGGCTGGCCGCCGATGAGATCGCGCCCCTCGGCGGCGGCCTCGGCCTTCTGCGCGTCGAGCTGCGGCTTCGCATCCGAATGCGGATCGGCGCCGGTCTCCGACGCCTCCACCTCGCCGGGCGGCACCGGAGCATCGGGCGGCGCCGACGCGCCCGTCCGGAGCCACTCGGGAATCTCGATCCCGGCCTCGGCCAGCGCCTGCGGCAGGGTCAGCTCGCGCTGGGCGACCCGCATCTTCACCTCGGGCGAGAGCCGGCCCATGAGCTGGGCGCGCTGCTGCGACTCGGCACGCCGCCGTGCCTTCTCGTCGTCGGTGCGCTCCACGACGGCGGTCGCCGCTTCGGGCGCGGTCGGCCCGCCCTCGCCCGGCGAGTCGGTGGCCGAGGCCATCGGGCCGGCGGGCTGGTCGGGCAGCGCCTCCGGGCGCTGCGCATCGGTCCCGTTCCGCCCGTTGAGCGCCGGATGCTCGGCCGGGTAGACGACGCCGATCTCGAAGGCGTTCAGCTGTGTCGCCTCCTTCGGCGCTCGCTTGTACGTCTTTCGGTAGAACGTGAGCATCTCGTTCGCGCTGGCGAAGCCGATGCGCCGCCCGTTGTTCTCGATGCACTGGCTCGTGATGTCGACGAAGCTGAAGCCGGGCCACTCGATCGCCTCGCGGATCACGTTCCGCATGTGGAGCTGGTGATAGACGGTCGTCTTGGCGTAGAGAGCGTGCGGCGAGCTGCGCACGAGGCCCTGGAGGTTGACCGGCGTGTTCGGGTTGCCACGCGGCGAGGAGAGCGTCTTCGTGCCGGTCGGCGTCGTCGGCCCGGTCTGTCCGCCGGTCAGCCCGTAGATCTCGTTGTTGTTGCACAGGACGGTGACCGGCGCGTTGCGGCGGATCGAGTGGAGCAGATGGTTGCCGCCGATGCTCGCTGTGTCCCCGTCCCCGGCCACCACGATGACGTTCATCTCGGGCCGCACGGTCTTGATCGCCTCGGCGACCGGCAGCGTGCGCCCGTGGAGCGTGTAAACCGCCTCGTGCTTGAGGTACCCGCCCATCCGGCCCGTGCAGCCGATGCCGGTGACGATCACCGTGTTGCGCTCGTCGAGCCGCATCTCGTCGAGGGTCATGGCGAGCATCATCATGATCGTGCCGATCCCGCAGCCCGGGCACCAGATCGTCGGGAACAGGTCGAGCTTGAGCCGGTCCTTGTACGTCATCTCGGCCATCGGCGCTTCAGGCATCAGCCGACTCCCAGCGGCGAGCGCGGATGCGGGTCCGACGGCTGCGGCGGCATCGGCGGCTCCGACGGCCCGCCGGCGAGGACCCGGTCGATCCCCTCGCGCACCGCCTCGAGCGAGATCCGACCGCCGAGCAGCGGCACGCGCTTCACCGGCCGATGGATGGCGAGCTCGACGAGGTCCGCGTACTGCCCGTCGTTCGCCTCGACCACGACGACCTCGCGATACCGGTCGGCCACCGCCCGCAGCTCCTCGTCGAGCACGGGGAAGATGCGGATCGGCCGGAAGAGCGCGTACTCCTCGCGCAACGGCGCGGCGACGCGGGACACGATCCCGTAGCAGACGATGAGGACGTCGGCGTCCACGTTCCAGCCATGCTCGAAGCGCGCGTACCGCGAGGCGACCTCCAGGTGCCGATGCTTGGCCGCGTAGAACTGGCGCAGGTACTCGTCCGCATCGGCCGTGGCCGGCTCCCCGGCGTTCGGCCCATGCTCGTACATGAGGACGCCCGCGAAGAAGCGCGGATGGTCGGTGAACTCGCCGAGCGGCGGGATCTCGCGCTCGACGACCCGCGCGTCCTCGGCGATCGCGTCGAGGTCGACGACCTCGTTGAGGTGCGCCACGAACGTGTCGGAAAGCACGACGACCGGTGAGCGCGACTCCTCCGCCGCGTTGAAGGCCTCGACCGTGAGCCGGAAGGCCTCCTCCACGCCGTTCGGGTAGAACGCGATCGGCGTGTAGTCGCCGGTGCTGCCCCACTTCACCTGCATGATGTCGCCCTGCCCGGGCATCGTCGGCATGCCGGTGGCCGGTCCGACGCGCATGACGTTCACGAAGACGCTCGGGATGCCGACCTTCTGCGCGTATCCGATCGCCTCCTGCATGAGGCTGAAGCCCGGGCCGGAGGTGGCGGTGAAGGACTTCGCACCGGCCAGCGAGGCGCCGATGACGGCGTTGGCCGATGCGATCTCGTCCTCGGCCTGGAGGAACCGGAACTCCGGGTGCTCGGCAGCCCAGCCGGACGCGACGTTCAGGATCTCGGTCGACGGGCTGATCGGGTAGCCGGCGTAGTAGGTCGCGCCCGCGGCCAGCGCGCCACGGAAGACGGCCTCGTTGCCCTGCATCAGCTTGCGAGTCATGCCGCGCGTCTCCGTCCAAAACTCGTATCGGCGGCGAACCGTCCCCATTCACATGAGGCGTGCATTACGCACCCCGCAACCCCGCCGAAACGTCCCGATTCACATCCGGCATGAACTTGGACCGTCCAGGGGCTCGCCATTCGACCCAACGCACGCCTCATGTGAATCGAGACCGTTCGAAGAGGAGGAAGCGGCGATGACCTCATCGCTCCTTCGCGGCGTGGGCGGCGACCGCCTCCGGGATCATCTCGATCGCGAGGTCCGGACAGTAGCGCTCGCACAGGCCGCAGAGGATGCAGTTCTCCTCCTCGATGATCGCGTCGTTGCGCAGGACGAGCGTGTTCTTCGGGCAGATCTCGACGCAGATGTCGCAGCGCTTGCAGAAGACCGGGTTCCAGCTGATGTTCGCGTAGTCGACCCAGCGGATCCCGTCGCGATGGTCGTCGGAGATGCCCGCCCCGAAGCCGATGGCTGGATCGGTGGCGGAGGCAGGAGGCTCGGCAGTCATGGGCGACCGATGATAGACCCGACCGGCCCGGCCGTCTCCCCGGCTGCCGGCCCGATGAACCTATACTTCGGGACCCATGCACTTCCACGTCCGTCTTGCGGCGCCCGTCTCTGTGCTGCTCGTCACCATCCTGCTCGTTGCCTGCGGCGCTCAGCCAGCCCCGACCGCCTCACCCGCCGGCCCGGTCGCGACCCCCGCGACCAGCGTCGACATCGCCGCGCGTGATGCCTACAGCGCGGCCATCTGCCCGATCATCACCGGCATCCTCGATGTCGAACCCCGCCTGACGGCCCTGCGCGGCGCGGGCGCCGCAGGCGGCGACATGTCGGGCCACGCGGCCGAGATCGATGCCGCGAGCGACGACCTGAAGGTGCTCCTCAACGATCTCGAGGCGGTGCCGGAATGGTCCGCGGGCGCCAACCTGCGGTTCCTCCTCATCACCGCACTGCATGCGATCCGAGCCCGGATACTGAGCGTCGGTGAGGACCCTGGCGCGGGGACGGCGGCGGAGTCGCTCGCCAGCCTGCCGTTCATCTCCAGCGAGCCGATGGACGCCGCGATGCGGGCCGCGGTCAGCGGGGGGCTCAGCTGCGAGAACGCATCCTGAGGGCCGAACCGGCGTCTTGACCGGCATTCATACCGGCAGTATGCTCGGACGATGACGATGCGAACCGCCGCCCCGCGGCTCATCCGGCTCTTTCCGGCCCGCTTCATCGCCCGCGCGACGGGCGCGAACGTGCGGACCGCGGAGCGCTGGCGCAGCGGCCAGTACCCGCAGGCGCGCTACCGGGATCGGATCGGTGAGCTGCAGGCCATCCTCGACCTGCTCGGCCGCGGCATGACCGACGCCGCGAAGCGCTCGTGGCTCGAGGCGCCGAGTGCGCACCTGGGCTGGGCTCGACCGGTCGACCGCCTGGCGGATGGCGAGTTCGACGCCGTCCGCGCGGCCGCCGAGTCGTACCTGGTCGGGGACTACGTCTGAGCCCGGTCAGCCGCTTCAGCGGGCCTGCGCATCGCCAGACC
>DATKDB010000106.1:0-18372 GCA_035512895.1 Binatia bacterium
GCCGGTCGCCGAGATCGGCGCGATCTGCCGCGAGCGCGGCGTCGCGTTCCACACCGATGCCATCCAGTCCGCCGCCTTCGAGCCTCCGACGCCGAACGCGTGGCAGGCGACGCTCGTCAGCCTCTCGGCCCACAAGCTGGGCGGACCGAAGGGCATCGGCGCGCTCTACGTGCGCCAGGGAACGGCGATGCTGCCCCAGCTGCACGGCGGCGCCCAGGAGCGCCAGCGGCGCGCCGGCACCGAGAACGTGGCGGGCGCCGTCGGGTTCGCCGCCGCGATGCGGCTGGCCGGGAAGGCGCCCACCGCTGCGGCCGCCCTCCGGGATCGGCTCATCACGGGGCTCGTCGCCCTGCCCGGTGTCGAGCTCACCGGCCACCCGGTCGAGCGGCTGCCGAACAGCGCCTCGGTCGTCATCGAGGGCCTGGAGGGTGGTGACCTCGTCGCGGCGCTTGACCTCGAGGGCATCGAGGCGAGCACCGGCTCGGCCTGCACGACCGGCAGCGTCGAGCCGTCGCACGTCCTGCTGGCGATGGGCATCGACGAGCAGCTCGCGCACGGCTCGCTGCGCCTCACCGCCGGGGCCGAGACGACCTCGGACGAGATCGACCGGGCGATCGAGGTGTTCGGCACCTGCGTTGGACGCCTCCGCGCCTCGCAGCCGCTCGTGGCGACCGCATGAGCCGTGTCGTGGCCGCGATGAGCGGTGGCGTCGACTCCTCGGTCGCCGCCGCACTCCTGGCCAGGGAGCGCACCGACGAGGAGGTCATCGGCGTCTGGATGCGCACGCACGGCGAGATGCCCGAGGGCCTCGAGCTGTCGCGCAGCTGCTGCTCGCCCGACGCCGCGGACGATGCGCGCCGCGTCGCGCAGCTGCTCGAGATCCCGTTTTTCATCCTGAACGTCGAGCGCGAGTTCGGCGCGCGCGTCATCGACGCCTTCGTCGACTCGTACCTCGAGGGCTCGACGCCGAACCCGTGCCAGGCCTGCAACCAGTACATCAAGTTCGACGAGCTCCTCCGTCGCGGCCTCGCCGCCTACGGCGCCGATGCGGTCGCCACCGGCCACTATGCCCGTGTCGAGCAGCGCGACGGCCGCTGGCGTCTCCTGCGCGCCGCCGACGCGGACAAGGACCAGACGTACTTCCTGTGGGTCCTCGACCAGGACCAGCTCTCGCGGACGCGATTCCCGCTCGGCGAGCTGACGAAGCCGGAGGTCCGCCGGATCGCCGCCGAGCTCGCGCTCCCGACGGCGGACAAGCCGGAGAGCCAGGAGATCTGCTTCGTCCCGCTCGGCGATTACCGCGCGCTCCTCGAGGAGCGGCGTGGCTACGCCGGCGAACCCGGACCGATCGTCGACGCCGACGGCACTCGGGTCGGCACGCACACCGGGTACGCGCACTACACCGTCGGCCAGCGTCACGGGCTGGGCGTCGCTCTCGGCGAGGCGGTGTACGTGCGCGAGGTGCAGCCGGCCACGAACCGCGTCGTCATCGGCCGCCGCGACGAGGTTGCCCGGCGAACGTTCACCGTCGACGGCGCGCGCTTCACGGCCGGGGAGCCGCTGGCGGAGCGCTTCGACGCGTCGGTCCGGATCCGTCACCGAGCGCCGGACGTCGGCGCCGAGGTCACGATGGTCGGTGCCGGCCACTTCGTCGTCGAGACGGCCGAGCCGGTCTGGGCGCCGGCCCCCGGGCAGGCGGCCGTGCTCTACGACGGCGACGAGTGCCTGGGCGGGGGGCGCATCGCTCGCGCCGAGGCCTGAGCGCCGATGGGCATCGGTGCCTGGCTCCTCTGGGTGCCGCTCCTGGCGCTCGTCAACCTGCTCGTCTTCATCGCCATCCGCGGACGCTGGGGTCGGATCGTGCTCGTCCTCGGGGTCGCCGCGCTCATCGGCGTCGTCGTGGGAGATGCGGTGGGTGAGCGGGTCGGTTTCGAGCTGCTGCGCATCGGCGACATGAACGTGCTCGCCGCCTCGCTGGCCGCGCAGCTCCTGATGATCGCGGTCTCCCTGCTCGGTGCGCTGGGGCCGATCCGGATCGAGGAGTAGCGCGACCGCGTGAGCCCGGGCCGCGCCGTCCCCGTACCACGGGGATACCAACCATCGAACCGGGGCTCCATGGTCAGGTTCCCGCCGTGCGGGGCGAATGGCGACGGAGCCGCCCGTCCTGCCTCGTTCGATGGTCGATAGCCCCGCCCCACGGGAATCCGGGCATCGGGCACAGGGACGCATCCGGGCGGCCAGCGCCGGTGTAGAGTCGCGCCATGGACGTTGCCCTGGCCATCTTCAATATCGGTGCCGGGCTGGGCGTATTGGCGGCCGGTGGGGCGCTCGTCTACCTCGCGTGGCGGATGACGCCGCTCGTCCGGGATGGGCGCGCCCTCGCCAGCGACCTGCGGCGCCTGGCCCGCACGACCGAACAGGAGCTGCGTCCGATCCTCGCGCACGCGAGGCAGGTGACGAGCAACGTCGAGGTGTTGAGCGAGGACGCCGCGGTGAAGCTCGACCGCCTGACCGACCTGCTGGACGGCCTCCAGGGCAGCCTCGCCTCGGCGCGCCCCGCCGACCCTCCCGGACGCCCGGAACCGCTCCCGGTAGAATCGTGGGAAACGCGAGAGGATGCTTCGCAGACATGAACGATTCCGGATTCGGCAGCTTCCTGGCGGGCGTCGTGATCGGCGCGTTCGTCGGCGCCGCCCTTGGCCTGCTCCTGGCCCCGCAGACCGGCGACGAGCTTCGCGAGCAGGTCGGCGGCTTCGTGGACGGCAAGAAGGCGGAGTGGGACGACGCGATCAACGAGGGCCGGGCGGCCGCCGAGCAGGCGCGCGCCGGCATGGTCTCCGAGTACGAGACCGCCGAGGGCAGCGCGCTGTAGACACCGCACGACACGACCCGAACCAAGCAGCAGCTCGAGAGCCGGTGGGGTCGCCGGCTCTCGTCGTGAACGACGACAGGTGAACCGATGCAGCCGCTGAGCGCAGCCGAGATCCGCGAGCGTTTCCAGCGCTTCTTCGAGGAGCGGGGTCACACGCGCGTGCCATCGGCGCCGATCCTGGCCGGGGACGACCCGACGCTCCTCTTCGTGAACTCCGGCATGGCGCCCTTCAAGCGCGTCCTGACCGGCGAGGAGAAGCGCGACTACGTGCGCGCCGTCGACGCTCAGCTCTGCCTGCGGGTCGCCGGCAAGCACAACGACTTCGAGGAGGTCGGACGCACGCCGCGGCACCAGACCCTGTTCGAGATGCTCGGCAACTGGAGCTTCGGCGACTACTTCAAGCGCGAGGCGATCCACTGGCACTGGGAGCTGCTGACCGGCGAGTTCGGCATCCCGGCCGAGCGGCTGGCGGCGACCGTCTACACCGATGACGACGACGCTTACGCCGTGTGGGCGAACGAGATCGGGTTGCCGCCGGATCGGATCGTGCGCTGGGGAAACGTCGCGGCCGGCGACGAGAAGAACTTCTGGCGCATGGGCGACACCGGCCCCTGCGGTCCGTGCAGCGAGCTGCACTACGACCGCGGCGCCGAGCTCTCGGAGGGTCCGCACTGCATCCCCGACCACTCCGAGACCTGCCCACGCTGGCTCGAGGTCGGCAACCTCGTCTTCATGCAGTACGACCGTGCGGCGGATGGCACGCTCACCCCGCTGCCGATGCAGAGCGTCGACACCGGCACGGGTCTCGAGCGGCTCGCATCGGTGGTCCAGGGGGTCGACTCGAACTACCGGACCGACCTGTTCGTGCCGATCATCGAGCGTCTCGCGTCGTTCATCGGCCACGACCCCGAGACGGTGGAGTCCGAGCGGTTCAGCTACCAGGTCGTGGCGGACCACTCGCGGGCGATGACGTTCCTCCTCGCTGAGGGCGTGATGCCGTCGAACGAGGGCGCCGGATACGTCTTGCGCCGGATCATCCGACGCGCCGTGCGTCACGGCCGGCTGCTCGGGATCACGACGCCGTTCCTGCGTGAGACGTCGGCGGTCGTCATCGACCTGATGGGGGAGGCGTACCCGCACGTGCGCGCCGGCCGCGACGCGATCCTCGACGGGATCGCGGCCGAGGAGGAGAAGTTCGCTCGTACGCTCGAGGCCGGCAGCGCGCGGCTGGAGGAGCTCGTCGCGGCGGGGAGTGCGATCGGCGGCGCGGACGCCTTCCGCCTGCACGACACGTTCGGCTTCCCGATCGATCTCACCGTCGAGATGGCGGCCGAGCGCGGCCTCACGGTCGACCGTGCCGGCTTCGAGGCGGCCATGGCCGAGCAGCGGGAGCGGTCGCGGGGCGAGAAGCGCGGCGCGTTCGCGGCAGACGCCGTGATCGCGGCGATGCGCTCCGAGTTCGTCGGCTATCCGAACGAAACGAGCGCCGACGGCCTGCGCGTCATCGGCGTCATTCCCGGCGACCCGGTCGCGGTCGTGCTCGACCGGACGCCGTTCTACGCCGAGGGCGGCGGCCAGATCGGCGACCGCGGCGATCTCGTCGGCGGCGAGGGGCGGCTGCGTGTGGCGGACACGCAGCGGAGCGGCGACGCGATCGTGCACCTCGGGGAGCTGGAGGGGTCCCTGCGTGTCGGCGACACGGTCCGGGCCGAGGTCGACGAGGCACGCCGGTGGGGGGCGGCGCGCAACCACACCGGCACGCACCTGCTCCACCGCGCCCTGCGCGACGTGCTCGGCGAGCAGGCGAAGCAGGCGGGCTCGTGGGTCGGCCCGGAGGCGCTGCGCTTCGACTTTCCGGCGCAGTCGGCGACGCCGCGTGAGGCGCTGCGCGAGGTCGAGCGCCTCGTGAACGCCCAGATCCGGCGCGATGCGCCTGTCCACCCCGAGCTCATGCCGATGGAACGGGCCCAGGCGCTTGGCGCGGACATGTTCTTCGGCGAGAAGTACCTGCCGGAGGCTGTGCGTGTCGTCCAGGTCGACGGCTACAGCAAGGAGCTGTGCGGCGGCACGCACGTCGCCGCCACCGGGCAGATCGGCCACCTCGTCATCACCGGTGAGTCGAGCATCGGAGCGGGGCTGCGCCGGATCGAGGCGGTCACGGGCGAGGCCGCGACCGAGCTCGTCGGCGAGCGGCTCGATGCCCTGCGCGCGACGGCCCAGCTGCTCGGCGAGCGGGAGGAGAACGTGCCCCAGCGTGTCGAGGCGCTGCTCGGCCGGCTGCGCGACGCGGAGAAGGCGGCGAAGGCGCCGCGCGCGGCGTCGGCCCGCCTCGACGCGGCGGTCGCGCTTCACGGCGCGCGTGAGGCCGGTACGGCGAAGGTCGTCGTCCAGCGGTTTCCCGATGCGGACGCGACCGCCCTGCGCGGTCTCGCCGATGACCTGCGTGGCATGACCGGGCGCTTCGTCGCGGTCATCGGCGGGGACATGGACGGCAGGCCATCACTGCTCGTGGCGGCCAGCCGGGACCTCGTGGGGGAGGGGTTCGACGCGGGCTCGATCGTACGCGAGGCGGCGCCGATCATCGGCGGGGGCGGCGGCGGACGGCCCGAGCTGGCCCAGGCCGGCGGCAAGGACGCGTCGAAGCTCGACGAGGCGCTGCGCGAGGCGGGGCGCCTGGCGCTCGAGGCGCTCGAGCGGACCGAGTCGGCCTGACTCGCCCATCGTGATCGCCGCCGGGCACCTGTGGGAGCGCGTCACCGATCGCCTGCGTTGGACGGGCCGCGGCGGCGATCCGGCCGCCATCGCCGCGCTCGACATCGGCACGGAGTTCGCGAAGGCGCTCGTGCTCTCCGTCGAGACGGACGACGAGGGCCGCCTGCTCGGCGTCGTCCACGGCAGCGGCCGGCAGCGACAGGGCCTGGCCCACATGCAGTCGGGCACGGTGAGCGACATCGACGCCGTCGTCGCCAACTGCCGGGTCGCGATGGACGAGGCGCGGGCGATGGCCGGTCGCCGGCCGGTCGCGGCCGTCATCGGGATCGCCGGGGAGCTCGTGAAGGGCGCGACCTCGACGCTCACGACGCGTCGCGACGATCCGCGACGACCGCTCGACGAGGCGGAGCTCGAGCGGCTCGTGCAGCGGGCGCAGGACCGCGCGCTCGGCGAGGCCGAGGAGCGCATACGCTGGGAGTCCGGCGTCGATCGGCTCGACGTGCGCCTCGTCCACGCGGCGATCGTCGAGATGAAGATCGACGGCTACGCCGTGAGCAACCCGATCGGGTTCACCGGCGCGCAGGTCGACCTCCACGTCTTCAACGCCTTCGCGCCGATGGTCCACCTTGGCGCGCTGCAGTCGGTCGCGAACGCGCTCGAGCTCGAGCTGCTCGGCGTCATCGCGGAGCCGTACGCGGTGGCGACCTGCCTCGATCCCGGTGAGCTCGGCGATGCGGGCGCCGTGTTCGTCGACATCGGGGGCGGCACGACCGATGTCGCGCTCGTGCGTGGTGGCGGGATCAGCGGCACGAAGATGCTGGCCCTCGGCGGTCGGGCGTTCACGAAGGGGCTCGTCGAGCGCCTCGGCGTTTCGTTCGCCGAGGCCGAACGCGCGAAGCTCGGCGCGGCCGACGATTGGCGCGACGAGGTGGCCGAGACGCTCCTCGAGGATGCGCGCATCTGGCGCACCGGGGTCGAGCTCATGATCGGCGACCTCGCCGGCGGCGAGCTCCTGCCGGGCCGCATCCTGCTCTGTGGCGGCGGCGCGGACCTGCCCCAGATCGGCGCCGTCCTCGACGAGGACGACTGGTGGGCCCGCCTGCCGTTCGCGCGCCGGCCCGTCGTCCGTGCCCTCTCGCCGGACGAGGTCGTCGGCCTGCGCGATGCGACCGGCGGCCTGGGCACGCGCCAGGATGTCACGCCCATGGCCCTCGCGCACCAGGCGCTCATCCTGGATGCCGGAGCGTCGGCGGTCGATCGCGCGATGCGCGGCGTCGTTCGCGAGATGCAGCTGTGAGCGACGCACCGACCCTGCTCTACCTCGAGGCGGACGACGAGATCACCGCCGTCGTCCGTCGCGTCCGCGCGGCGGATCCCGGCCGGGTCGTCGTCGTTGCTCCGGGTCGCTCGCGCGCCACCTCGAGCGTCGTCGCCCTGCGCCTCCTCGCGCGGGCCGGCGAGGCCGAGGGGCGGGAGCTCGCCGTCGTGGGCGACGAGCTCACCCGGTCGCTCGCCGCCGAGGCCGGGCTGGCCGCCTATCGCTCGGTCGAGGACGCCCGCCTCGCGACGCCGGCCGACCCTGCGGCGACGCCGGCCCCGCGCCACGCCGCGATCCACGTCGTGCGCGGGCCGGCGTCGTCCCAGACCGCCGCCACCCTCGCCGCCGTCCCGCTCGTCTCCGCCGACACCGAGGCGCGTCCCCGCTCCGTCGCGCGGCCGGCGAGCGTCCGCGCCCGCCGCGCCCGTCGCGTCGGCCCGCTCGTGCCCGTGCTCACGGCCGCCGGCGCGATCCTGCTCAGCGCCGTCGTGTCGGCCACGACGATCTTGCCCGCGGCCACGATCCGCATCACCCCGCGCAGCGAGCCGATCGGGCCGGTGCCGTACACGATCGCGATCGGCGACGCCGAGCGCACGAGCGGCACCGTCACGGCGACGGCGGTCGTGACCGCCACGGGCACGTATCCGATCCAATCGTTTGCGACCGGCGCCGTCACGTTCCTGAACTGGAACATCAGGCCGGTGACCGTGGAGGCGGGGACGCTCGTCGCCGCCGAGCTCCAGGCGTTCGCGACGGACGTCACGGTCACCGTGCCGCGCGGCAGGCTCACGCCCGCCGGCCTCATTCAGGCCGGCGAGGCGACGGTCGACGTCGAGGCCAGCGCGGTCGGCCCGGCCGCGAACGTGCCGCCACTTGCGATCGACCATGTCCTGAGCGAGCCGGTTGCGTCGGACCTCCGCGGGTTCCCGGACAACCCCGAGGAGCTCGTGTTCAACCAGGAGGCGACGGCGGGCGGCGTCGACACGACCGGCATCGAGATCAGCCAGCCCGACGTCGACGCAGCGCTCGCCTCGTTGCGCGAGGCGCTCGATGCGGCCGTCGCCACGGCGCTCGAGGGAACCGACGAGGGGCTCGTGGCCGACCCGGCCGACCCACTCGAGCCCGCCATCACCGGGCTCGATTACCTCGTCGGCACGCGCGACACCGAGCAGGTCGAGATCCGCGGCGAGCTCGCGTACGACCGCCTCACGGCGGACCCGGACGTCGTCGTCGCACGGGCGCGGGAGCTCTTCGAGGGCCAGGCCGACCTCGTCCCCGCCGGCCACCTGCTCCTCGCGGAGGCGACGAGCGTGCGCATTGGCGAGGTGTCACGTGACGGAACGCGCCTGGAGGTTGCCGTGACGGTCAGCGGCCGCTCCGCCGTCGTGCCCGACCCGGACGTCGTCATCGAGCGCGTCATCGGGCTCACGGTCGACGAGGCGGAGACCGCGCTCGCCGACCTTGGGGAGGCGGAGGTGTCGCTCTGGCCCGCGTGGGTCGCATCGGTCCCGGCGAACGAGTGGCGCATCGCGGTCGAGGTCACCGGCGTCGAGGGGGCCGAGCCGGTGCCGGGCGGATTGTGATGCGTGTCGTCGGCATCGACCACGGCGCGAGGCGCCTCGGCATCGCGGTCGGCGACACCGAAACCGGCATGGCGTTTGCTCGTGCAGCGATTCGGCGTCGCAACCTGGACGCCGACCTTGCGCGCCTCGTCGAGCTGTGCAGGAGCGAGGGAGCGACGCTCGTCGTCATCGGGTTGCCGCTCCACCTGGACGGCGGCGAGGGCGAGCAGGCGGCCGCGGCCCGCCGCTTCGGCGCCGCCGTGGAGGAGATCGGCCTGGAGGTGGCCTTCGAGGACGAACGGCTGACATCGTGGGAGGCCCGGGAGCGCCTGGCGGCCGCAGGGGCGAGAGCGTCCCGGGCATCCGGCGAGGTGGACTCGACCGCCGCCTGCCTGATCCTGCAACAATATCTGGACGCCCGGCGACCGGGCCCCCATCGCCTTGAGGAGACCGAATGACCCGACGCCCCACGCCCGGCGAGTACGAGGAGCGGCGCAACTCGCGCATTCGGGCGCTGCGCGAGCATCGCGAGGGGCCCGTCCGCCGTCGGAAGCGCGCCCAGCCACTCCTGCTTCTCCTGTGGCTTGCGGGCTCGATCGTCCTCCTCGGGGTGGCGCTCATCTTCGGCTTCAACGTCTTCTTCGCGCCGCGCGTCATGGCCTGGGTCGAGGACAACCCCGGTGCCATCGAGCACGGCATCGTGCAGGACTTCGTGAAGTGGTATCGCCCCGAGGTGCTCGCCGACGAGCCCGCGTCCGACGAGCAGCGTCGCGTGACGATCACGGTCGAGCAGGGCGCGACCGACACAGCGATCGGCCGGCTCCTGTACGAGGAGGGCGTCATCGCGAGCGAGATCGCCTTCCAGTACGCCGTGATGACGGCCGGGCGCGAGGGCACCCTGAACTTCGGGAGCTACGACCTCTCGCCGACGCTTCGGCCGTCCGAGATCGTGGCGGCGCTGCAGGGCGTCGCGTTCGGCCCGACGACGAGCGTCACGATCCGCGAGGGGCTGCGCCTCGAGGAGGTCGTCGCGGCCTTCGCCGCGAGCGAGATGACGATGAACACCGAGGAGTTCGCGACGCTCCTCCAGTCGCCGCCAGCCGACCTGCTCAACCAGTTCGACTTCCTCGCCGACCTGCCGGCCGGTCGGTCGCTCGAGGGGTACATCCTGCCCGAGACGCTCGAGTACCAGATCAGCGGGCCCGACTCAACGCCCCGCAGGGTCGTCGAGCGCCTGCTCGGCGAGTTCGGCGCCGCGCTCACGCAGGAGATACGCGACGGCATCGCGGCCAAGGGCCTGACGCTGGACGAGGCCGTCATCATCGCCAGCCTCGTCGAGCGCGAGGCGGTCATCGACGAGGAGCGCCCGCTCATCGCGGCGGTCTACACGAACCGCTTCCTGAATCCGGACAATGCGCAGACGGTCGGGCTGCTCAACGCGGATCCGACGCTGCAGTACGGCCTCGTCACCGGCGAGGTGCGTCCGACCGGGCACCCGCTCCTGGCCGGCACCGAGGGGGCGATGCTGCCGGTCGACGAGTGGGGCTCGGTCGACTGGTGGCCGCAGCTCCAGGTCAGCGGGGGCGAGGTGGCACTCGCCGAGGTCCTCCTCGGCTTCCAGACGTACACCCGGCCGGGGCTCCCGCCGATGCCGATCGCGGCGCCCCGCATCGGCTCGATCGCGGCGATCGCGAGCGCCCCGCTCGACGACGGCTACCTCTACTTCGTGGCCGGCTGCCCCGGCGGCACGCGAGATGGATCGCACTACTTCTCGCGCACGAACGGCGAGCACGAGACGCTCGTCGCCCAGGCCAGGGAAGAGTGCGCCGGACAATGACGATCGCCACGCCGGCAGTCACCGATGCGCGCCTGGCCGCGCTCCGGCGCCTGCTCGACGAGCACGCGCTCGACGCGATCGCCGTGTCACGCAGCGCGAACAAGCGCTATTTCAGCGGCTTCCGGCTGAGCGACGCGGAGGGGCCGACCTCGGGCTGGTCCGGGACGCTCCTCGTGACGCGCGCGGCGAGCCTCATCCTGGCCGACTCGCGCTACACGGAGCAGGCGCGGGTCGAGGCGCCCGGCTGGGACCTCGTCGAAACGACCGGCCCGATGCACGGCGAGCTGCCGCCGATCCTGCTCGAGCACGGGATCTCCGCACTCGGCCTCGAGGCCGCTGTCGTCAGCCACGCCGACTGGGCGGCGTTGGCCGAGGCCGCGCCCGGCGCCGAGCTCCACGCGATCGACGAAAAGCTCGTGCCGCTGCGGATCCTCAAGACGCCCGACGAGGTGGCCGCGATCGGCCGCGCCTGCGCCCTCGGCGACGCATGCTTCGCGCACCTCGTCGACGTCATCCGGGTCGGGATGACCGAGCGCCACGTTGCCTGGGAGCTCGAGACGTTCTTCCGGACGAATGGCGCCGAGGGGCTGGCGTTCGACACGATCGTGCTCGCGGGCCCGCGTGCCGCCATGCCGCACGGACGGCCCTCGGACGCTGCCGTCGAGCGCGGCAACGTCCTGCTCATCGACTTCGGCTGCACGGTCGACGGCTATCGCTCGGACATGACGCGCACCGCCTTCGTGGGCGAGGTGCCCGACGAGATCCGTGTCTACCACGACGCCGTGCGCGAGGCGCAGCAGGCCGCGATCGACGCGATCGCGGTCGGCGCGAACGGCCAGGAGCTGGATGCGATCGCGCGGCGGCGGATCGAGGGGGCCGGGGTCGAGCCGTACGGCCACGGTCTCGGGCACGGCATCGGCCTCGAGACGCACGAGCCGCCACGGCTGCGGAAGTCGGAGGCGTACACGCTCGAGGCGGGGATGGTCTTCAGCGTCGAGCCTGGCATCTACCTGCCCGGGGTGACCGGCATCCGGATCGAGGACATCGTCGCGCTCGAGTTGACCGGCCCACGTCTGCTCACGACCTCGCCGCGCGAGCCACTCGTCGTCGGCTGAGGCCGCTCAGGCCGGGAGCCCGAAGCGTCGGAATTCACATGAGGCGTGCGTTGTGTGCGACCCACGCCCACCGGACAGTCCCAAATCACACGTCCTGTGAATCCGGACGCTCCGGAGCGGGTTGGCGGTGCTCAACGGTTTGCCTGCTGTGAATCTGGACTGTTCACGATCGTGAGGCCTGTCACGGCCGACGAAACGTCCTGAACGGTATCCTGAGCCGCGTACCGCATCGGTCCATGAAGGGGAGCGACGATTGATCAGCACCGGCGACGTCAAGAAGGGCGTCATCATCGAGCTCGACGGGCAGCTCATGAAGGTCCTCGACTGGACCCACATCAAGATGGCGCGCGGCTCGGCGCAGGTCCGGATGAAGCTACAGAACGTCCGCAAGGGCGACATCGTGGAGCGCACGTTCCAGGCTGGAACGCGCTGGCCGCGCGCCCGCGTCGAGCAGCGACGGGTGCAGTACCTGTACAGCGACGGCGACGCGTATCACTTCATGGACAACGAGACGTACGACCAGTTCACCGTCGCGGCGGCCATGCTCGGCGACGATGCGCGCTACTTCGTCGAGAACACCGAGGTCTTCGTCAGCTCCCACGAGAACGAGATCCTCGGCGTGGACCTGCCGGTCACGGTCGACCTGAAGGTGACCCAGACGGATCCCGGCTTCGCCGGCGACACCGCGACCGGGGCGAAGAAGGCCGCAACGCTCGAGACCGGGCTCGTCGTCCAGGTGCCGCTCTTCGTGAACGAGGGCGACACGCTGCGCGTCGACACCCGCACCGGCGAGTACGTGACGCGGGTCCAGTAGCCGATGTGCGCCTAGGCATGGCCGATCAGCCGTCCCTGTGGGATGCGCGGCCGGATGAGCCGGAGACCGCGTCCGCTGCCCCGCGCGCCGCGCTGGCGCCCCGCATCCTGCGCGTGACCGATCTCAATCGCCGAGTCCGAAGCCTCCTCGACGCCGATGCGGTCCTCGCCGACGTGTGGGTCGAGGGCGAGATCAGCCAGCCATCCTTCCCGCCGTCTGGACACTGCTTCTTCACGTTGAAGGACGCGAACAGCCAGCTGCGCGCCGCGCTCTTCCGCGAGGAGCTGGCGCGGGCCGTCATTCGTCCCGAGCACGGGATGAACGTGATCATCCACGGCCGCGTCCGCGCGTACGAGCCCCAGGGCGTCTACCAGCTCTACGTCGAGTCGCTCACGCCCGCCGGCGCGGGCGACCTTCACGCCCGCTACGAGGCGCTGCGTCGCGAGCTGGCCGCCGCCGGCCTGTTCGACGAAGGCCGGAAGCGGCCGATTCCGCGCTGGCCGCGCCGGATCGGTGTTGTCACCTCGCCGACGGGAGCCGTGTGGCGCGACATCAACAACGTCCTCCGCCGGCGCTACCCGATCGTCGAGCTCGTGCTCAGCCCGAGCGTCGTGCAGGGAGCGACCGCGGCGCCGGCGATCGTGCGCGCCCTCCAGCGACTGTACGCGCAGGACCGGCTCGACACGATCATCCTGGCCCGAGGCGGAGGCTCGCTCGAGGACCTGTGGAGCTTCAACGACGAGCGCGTCGTGCGCGCCGTGGCGGATGCGCCGGTGCCGGTCATCGTCGGCGTCGGCCACGAGTCGGACACGACCCTCGCCGACTTCGCCGCGGACCTTCGCGCCCCGACGCCGAGCGCCGCGGCGGAGCTGGCGACGCCGGACGGGACGCAGCTGATGACGATCCTCGGCCGGCTCCGTGACCGGGCGGCGACCGCGCTCATCGGCCGGGCCGCGGAGCGTCGCCGGTTCGTCGAGGGCGAGCAGCGAGCGCTCGCCCGCCTGGCCCCGGACATCGGGAGCGCCCGCCAGCGCGCCGCCGACCTGATCGACCGCGGCGGCCGCGCGCTCGACGACCGCGTCGAGCGTCGCCGGATGCTCGTGGCGGGCGCGCACGACGCCCTGCGCACGCTGTCGCCATCCGCCACGCTCGATCGCGGCTATGCCGTGGCGCGCGCCGCGGACGGGCGGATCCTGCGCGACGCGTCGGCGGTCGCCGCCGGCGATCCGCTCCAGGTCATCCTGGCACGCGGTACCGTGGCGACCCGCGTCGAGGAGGCGCGCCCCGAGGGAGCCGAGGAGCTGTTCACGTGATCGATGACGCAAAGCTGGCCGTCCTGACGGACGAGGAGCTTGCCCGACATCCGTTCGACGAGCTGGTCGTGGCCCTGCAGCAGACCGTCCAGCGGCTCGAGGCCGGCAGCACGGGCCTCGAGGAGAGCATCGAGCTCTACAAGCGGGGGTTGCGCCTGCACGCGGCCTGCGAGACGCGCCTGCGCGAGGCCGAGCTGACGATCACCGAGCTCGGCAGGCGAGGCGTGACCGGGGCCGAGCCCGGGGAGGCCTGAGGTGGGGCAGTCCCTCGGACGTCGCCGCTGGGCCATTCCGGAAGGCTGGATCCCCGGCGCCAGCACCGGTCCCGCGCCGGAGCTCACGAGCCACGAGACCGCGTGCCTGCTGAACGTCGGCGACGCGGACGCCCACGTGGAGATCACGATCTTCTTCGAGGATCGCGACCCCGCCGGGCCGTACCGCGTGACGGTGCCCGCGCGACGCACGGTCCACCAACGGTTCAACGACCTCGCCGATCCGGAGCCGGTCCCGCGCGGCACCGCGTATGCCAGCCTCATCGAGTCGGACGTGCCGATCGTCGTGCAGCACAGCCGGCTCGACTCGCGCCAGGCGGAGAACGCCCTCCTCAGCACGGTGGCATTCGCGGGCGACGAGTGACCCGCATCCCGCGCGCCGCCGACCCTTCGGACCTCGGGGCGACGTCCACGTGAACGAGCAACGTCTTCAGCAAGCCGCTCGTCTGAAGGTGGACCGCATCGGTCCTATACTTCCGTGCGACTCCATGAGGGCATCCCTTCCTTGACTCTGCTCGAGACGATTCGCGAACCGGCGCAGATCCACGGCCTTACGCCGGATCAGCTGGAGGTCCTGGCGGCGGAGCTGCGCGAGAAGATGATCCGCACCGTCCACCGCACCGGTGGTCACCTCGCGAGCTCCCTCGGCGCGGTCGAGATCACGCTCGCCCTCCACCGCGTCATGAGCTCGCCGCGCGATCGGATCGTGTGGGACACCGGACACCAGGCGTACGCGCACAAGCTGCTGACCGGTCGCTGGGACCGGTTCGACACGCTCCGCCAGGTCGATGGCATCGGTGGCTTTCCGCGCCGCGGCGAGAGCGAGCACGACGTATTCGACGGCGGCCACGCCGGGACGGGCGTCAGCATCGGCGTCGGGCTCGCGACGGCCCGGGATGCGAGGCCGACGGCCGACCCGGCGCGACGCCAGCGGATCGCGGTCTGCGTTGGCGACGCGGCGATGGGCTCCGGCCTGACGATGGAGGCGCTCAACCATCTCGGGCACACGAAGCACCCGCTGCTCATCGTGCTCAACGACAACGAGATGAGCATCAGCCCGTCGGTCGGCGGGCTCTCGACGCGGCTGAACAAGATGCGCCTGTCGCGCGCCTACCAGGAGACGAAGTCCGCGACGCAGCGCGCGCTGCCGCGCATCCCGCTCATCGGCAAGCCGGCCTTCGACCTGCTCGCCTGGGCGAAGGAGGGGTTCAAGCGCTCGTGGGCGAAGGTCGGGTTCTTCGAGGACATCGGGATCACGTACATCGGCGTCCTCGACGGCCACAACCTCGCCGAGCTCGAGGCCGCCTTTGAGGCTGCCTTCCAGCTCCGGGCACCGGTCCTTCTCCACGTGAAGACGATCAAGGGCCGCGGCTACGCTCCCGCCGAGGAGGACTCGATGAGCTTCCACGGTGCCTCGCTGCCGCCGATCGACCTGTGCCTCATCGACCCGACCGAGGAGCCGCTCCCGGCCGAGACGGACCCGAAGCGCAAGCCGAAGACGTACACCCAGACCTTTGTCGAGGAGCTCGTGCGCCAGGCGGAGACCGATGCGCGCATCTGCGCGGTGACCGCCGGCATGCCGACGGGGACCGGGCTCTCCCGCTTCGCGGAGCACTTCCCGGCGCGCTTCCACGACGTCGGGATCGCCGAGCAGCACGCGGTGACGATGGCCGCCGGGCTCGGCCTGGCCGGGATGCGCCCGGTCGTGGCGCTGTACTCGACCTTCGGCCAGAGGGCGTTCGACGGGCTCGTCCACGACGTCTGCCAGAACGACGTCCCGGTGCTGCTCGGGCTGGACCGGTCTGGGCTCGTCGGCGAGGACGGGACGAGCCACCAGGGCATGTTCATGCTGCCCGCGATGCGCGCGCTGCCGAACCTCGCGATCGCCTCGCCGAAGGACGAGCAGGAGATGCGCGACCTCGTCGTCACCGCCCTGGGCCATCCGGGGCCGATGGCGCTGCTCTACCCGCGCGATGCGGGCGAGGATCTCGCCGACCGCGACGGCGCCATGCTCGAGGTCGGTCGTGGGGAGGTGCTGCGCGAGGGCGACGACCTGCTTCTCGTCGGGTTCGGACCGATCGTCCAGCGTCTCCTCGTCGTCGCGGCCGAGCTCGAGGCCGACGGCCTCTCCGCCACGGTCATGAACGCTCGCTGGGCGAAGCCGATGGACGAGGCGCTCATCGCCGAGCACGCGGCCGGCAAGCGGCTCGTCGTCACGGCCGAGGAGTCGGCGGCGATGGGCGGGTTCGGCGACGGTGTCCTCGACGCGCTCAACCGCGCCAGTATCCACGTCCCGCTGCACAAGGTCGCCCTCGTCGAGGGCTTCGTCCACCACGGCGCGGTCGACGATCTGCGGGCGCAGCAGCGGATCGACGCCGCCGGCATCCGTGCCCAGGTGCGCGAGGCGCTCGGCCTGCCGGCCACCAGGCCGCGCCGCTCGAAGGTGTCTGCCGCCTAGCTCCGACGGGCCGCTGGACCGGGGCCTACCATCGCCGCGTGGCCCGTATCCGGCTCGACCAGCTCCTCGCCGACCGTGGGCTCGCGCGCTCCGTGGCCGAGGCGCAGGCCCTCATCGTCGCCGGGGCGGTCGAGCTCGACGGGACACGCCGGCTGAAGGCCGGCCAGCTCGTCGTCGCGGATGCGGCGGTCGCGCTCGTCGAGCGACCGCGCTGGGCGAGCCGCGCCGGCGCCAAGCTCGAGCACGCGCTCGACGCCTTCGAAATCGATCCGGGCGGTCTCGCCGCGCTCGACGCGGGCGCCTCGACCGGTGGCTTCACCGACGTCCTCCTCGCCCGTGGCGCCCTGGTCGTGTACGCCGTGGACGTCGGGCGCGCCCAGCTCGTCCAGCGGCTGCGCGCCGATCCTCGCGTCGTGAGCATGGAGCGCACGAACCTGCGCGACCTGCGCGAGCTGCCGGAGCCGGTCGATCTCGCGACGCTCGATCTCAGCTTTATCAGCCTGCGCCTCGTGCTGCCGGCGGTCCACGCGCTCCTCCGCGACGACGGCCGCGTCGTGGCGCTCGCGAAGCCCCAGTTCGAGGCGAGGCGCGAAGACGTGCCACCCGGCGGGGTCGTGCGCGAGCCCGAGACGTGGGGGCGCGTGCTGCGCGAGGTCGTGGAGGGCGCAGCCGGGGCGGGCATCGGCGCACGCGACGTCGTTCGCTCGCCGATCACGGGCTCGGACGGCAACGTCGAGTTCCTCCTCGACCTCGTGCGGGCCGGTGCCGTGGCGGGGGACATGGACGCGAGGATCGACGCGGCGATTCGCGCTCGGGCGTAGCACGGGCGTATTACGATCATGCGCATGAAGCGCAGGCGCGCGGCGGCCGCGCAGGTCGAGCAGCTCGGAATCGGCTTCGAGGGGATCGAGGTCGTGGAGCCGGCCGCCCACGAGCCCTCCCCCGACACGATGCGCCAGATCGTCAGCCTCCGCATGCCGGACGGCTTGCTGGCGCGCGTCGAGGAGGCGGCGGCGGTGCGCGGCGTCTCGCCGTCGGGTCTCATGCGCGCGCTCATCGCGGCCGGCCTGGACCGCTCGTACGCCGCGGTCACCGAGCCGAGGGACCTGGCCGCCGAGCTCGCCGAGCTGCGGCGCAGCGTGGATCGCATCGCGAGCCGCCTGGCGTCGAGCGAGCCCGGGGACGAATGAGACGCATCGGCTTCGCGGTCAACCCGTACAGCGACCGGGCACCCGACCTCCTCGAACGCGGCCGCGCCTGGTGCCGGTCGCGTGACCTCGAGGCGTGGGATGCGCCGGGCGAGGATGAGGCGCGGATCGGCGCCGAGATCGGCACGACGGACCTGCTCTGCGTCCTCGGCGGGGACGGGACCTTCCTGCGCGCCGCGCGGGCCATCGGCGGCTCGGGCGTGCCGGCGCTCGGCGTCAATCTCGGGCGCGTCGGCTTCCTTGCCAAGGTCGAGCCCGATGGCCTGGAGACGGCGCTCGAGCAGGTGACCGCCGGCGAGTTCGAGGTCGAGGAGCGCTTCCGGATCGGCGTGCATCTCGTCCGCTTCGACGGGAGCGAGGAGGACCATGCCTGCCTGAACGAGGTCGTCGTCGCTCGTGGCAGGCGGGTCCGCATGATCCGGCTCGAGGTCGAGGTCTCCGGCTCACACCTGGCGACGTACGTCGCCGATGGGGTCGTCGTTGCGACGCCGACCGGCTCCACGGCGTACAGCTTCAGCGCGGGCGGCTCGATCCTCGACCCACGGCTGCGCAACATGATCATCACGCCGGTCGCGGCGTACCTCTCGCCACTGCACAGCGTCGTCGCCGGGGAGGACCATCGGGTCACCATGACGTTGCGCGAGGCGCACGACGGCGCCCTCGTCAGCCTGGACGGCCAGGTTGATCTGCCGATGGCGGTCGGCGATCGCGTCGAGGTTCGCGCGCTGCCCGAGCCGCTTCGCATGGTGCAGCTCGCCGGCAGCACGCCCTTCTACGACCTGCTGCGCACGAAGGCAGCGCTGCTGCCCTACTAGGCCCGATACTGAGCCCGATGCCGCTGCGCGAGCTGACCGTCGAGAACCTTGCCGTCGTCGAGTCGGTCCGCCTCTC
>DATKDB010000107.1:0-3152 GCA_035512895.1 Binatia bacterium
GAGGAGCTCTACACCGCCCTCGTCGAGGAGGGGACGACGCCCGACCTGCTCATCCTCGACCAGCGGCTGCCCGACGAGTTCGGCTCGACGATCGTCCACTCGCTCCGCGAGCGGCCGCAGTACCGCGACATCCCGGTCCTCTTCGTGACCGCCATCGACGACGACGAGGCGGGGCGCCTGGAGGCGGTGGCGCCGGTCATTCGCAAGCCGTTCGACTTCGCCGACCTCGTTGCGGCCGTCGAGCGACTCCTGCCGAAGTCCGAGTCGCCCGCCTGACGAACCGGGCCGCCTCACTCCGCGGCGAAGGCCGCCAGCACCGAGACCGGAACCGGGACGAGCGGTGGACGCGGGGTGATCTGCGCCAGCGGGTCGTCGGGGTCGAGCTCAAGCCGACCGGCGAGCCACGGGACGCAGCGGCGTCCCTGGCAGGGGCCGAAGCCGATGCGGGTCGCGCGCTTGACCGCGTCGACCGTGCCCCAGCCCGCGGCGATCGTTCGATAGGCGGCATCGGTGCTGATCCCGCGGCAGGCACAGGCCTGCCGCTCCAGCTCCCCGCCTCCGGCGACCGCGCCCGACCCGGTCAGCAGCGCCTCGAGCCGGCCGTCGGAACCGGTCACCGACAGCCGCGCGGCGCGAATCTCCCACGGCGTGATCTCGACGTCGTGCTGCGACGCGGCCCGCACGACGACGCCCTCGCCGGCCGTCCAGGCGTCGAAGACGATCGCGCCGTCATGGTCGGGCAGGCTGCCGTCGTCGATCCGCAGCTCCTCGACCGCCAGGCGCCGGACGACCGCAACCGCCAGGGGCCGATGATCCGGCGCGCGCAGCCGCTCCCAGGCCGGCTCGCTCACCCGACGACCTCGGTTAGCTCGCGGTAGCCGGAGGCGTACCAGAGCAGCGGCTCGGCATCCTCGCGATAGCCGGCGGCCACGACCTCGCCGATGAAGACGGCGTGATCGCCGCCATCGTGGCGGGCGCTGAGCCGGCAGTCGAAGTAGGCGAGGGCGCCCTCGAGGATCGGCGACCCGGTCTCGGCCTCGTGCCACTCGGCGTCGCAGAAGCGCTTCAGCTTGTCCGCCGTCGTGGGCTGCGCGAAGCACTCGGCCAGCGCGCGCTGGTCGCGGGCCAGGACGCTCACCGCGAAGGCATGCGAGCCGATGATCGCGCCGTGCGTCTCCGCTCGCCGCGCGATGCTCGCCATCATGAGCGGCGGATCGATGCTGATGCTCGCGATCGCGTTCGCGGTCATCCCGGCCAGCAGCGGACCGTGGCGGGCGGCAACGACCGTCACGCCGGTCGCGAAGCGGCCCATCATCGAGCGCATCAGGCGGCGCTGCGCCTCCTCCATCGGTCCCGCGCCGCTACGGAGCGCTCACGTCAGGAGCCGGGTCAGCCAGCTGAAGGTGACCGCGGAACCGATGACGGCGAAGGCGAGCATGAGCAGCAGGAGCGCGCCGCCGGCGAGCGAGGCCCAGATCGGCACGTCGGCCGTCGGCACCGGACGCTGCTCGGGCGGAACCTCGGCCATCGATCCGGCCCCGACCCACACCGCGAGCGCGTCGCCGTCGACGCGCACCTCGACCTCGTCGTCGAGGGGCATGATCACGAGGCGCTCGCCAGCGGCCAGCTTGTCGGTCGTGAGGAGCGCACGGGCGCGCCGATCGGTGCCCGTCTCGCGCAGGAGCAGCGCATGATCGCCGGCCGCGCTCAGCGCCGCCGCCTCCAGCCTGCCGGATCGTCCGACGGGCAGCGTGGCCTCGCTGGCATCGGTGCTGGGCTCCATGCCGCCGATGGTATCAGCCGCCGGCGGCGGATCGAGCCGGGTTCAGGACGCTCGGCGTATCGTGCACGGGTGGCGAAACCCGACCCGCTCAGTGACGAGCCGTTCAGCTACCTGTCGCGCGCCGACGGCTCGATCGTCATTCGCTACCGCTCCGCACCGGTCACACTCCTGCGCGGCAAGGCGGCCGCGCGCTTCACGGCACGGGTGGAGGGGGCCGACCCGGCGGCCGCCCAGCAGCTCATGGCCCGCGCCACCGGCAACTTCAAGCGCGGCAACGAGCGCGGCGCGCCCTAGGCGACCGCCCGCTCGAGCGCCCGGAGCGACTCCGCGCGCAACGGCTCCATCCCGCGATCGGCGGCATAGCCGAGGAGCGCCGCCGCCAGGAAGATGGCGATGACCCGGGCCCGAAGCTCGGTCAGGCCGTCGATCGGCCCGTACGCGGCCATGAACGCGGACCGCGCCTCCCCCTCGAGCGGGCCGAAGGCGATCGACAGGTCGGCGCTCGGGTCGCCGGCCGACACGTCGCCCCAATCGATGATCCCCGCCGCCGAGCCGTCGGCGTCGACGAGGACGTGGCGGACGTGGAGGTCGCCGTGGAGGACGAGCGTGCGGGGCGGCGGCGGGAGGCCGGTCGCCTCGGCAAGGAGGCGCTCGACCGCGTCGGTCGGCTGCCAGAGTCCCGCGGCGATCACATCGTCCAGGCGGCGCCGGGCGTGCGGGATGCGGTAGCCCATGTCCGCCCGTCGCATCGGATCGACCGGCAGGGTCGAGCCGATGCGCGACGCCACGGCCGGCGCATGGAGGGCGCGCAGGAACTCGCCGAGCGACGTCCCGAGCGCCACGCGCCGCTCGTCGGGCAGCTCGGCCTCGGCCAGCTCGACGCCCGGCAGGTACGGCGCCCCGAACCACGGCCACCCGAAGTCGGCGGTCGGGGTGCCTATCCAGCGCGGCTCGGGGATCGGCAGCGGCAGGTGCGGCGCGAGGCGCGGCAGGACCTCGATCTCGCGCCCGACGCCCGGGATCACGATCGCGCGCCGCGGAAAGCGGAACGCCCACCGATCGTCGACGAGGTGGACGACGTTGTCCCAGCCCGCCCCGACCTCGCGGATGCTCGCCCCGCGGAGCTCCGGGAACTGCGTCTCGATCAACGTGCGCGCCCGGTCGACGCCGACGTCGACCTCGGGGTCCCACTCCGGCATGCGAGCGACGGTAGCCGAGTCAGGCCACGCGCTTCGTCTTCTTCGACACGTAGTCGACGAGCACGTACTCGCCGAGGTGCTCGGGCTCGACGTAGAACGCCCGCCCGCGGTTGATCCGGCTCATCAGGTCGACGAACTCCGACAGGTAGCGCGATCGCTCGAGCATGAAC
>DATKDB010000108.1:0-18071 GCA_035512895.1 Binatia bacterium
GTGAGCAGGTACGGCAGCTCGCCGATGGCGGGGAACTGGACGCGCCCGATGAGCTCGACCGGCACGCGCCCGTTGAACGCCGAGAGGTCGAGCTCGACGTACTGCGCGAAGCGCGAGAGATTCGCCACGCACAGGATCGTCGTCGACTCCTGCGCCCGCAGGTAGGCGAGGACGCGGCGGTTCTCCGGGTGCAGGAACTCGAGCGTTCCGCGGCCGAAGACCGGGTGCGCGCGGCGCACGCGAATGAGCCGCTTCATCCAGTTGAGCAGCGAGCCGGGGACGCGCTCCTGCGACTCGACGTTGACCGCCTGGTAGCCGTAGACCGGATCGGCGACGAGCGGCGCGTAGAGCGCGTGGACGTCCGCGCGGCTGAAGCCGGCATTGCGGTCGCCGGTCCACTGCATCGGCGTCCGAACGCCGTTGCGGTCGCCGAGGTACACGTTGTCGCCCATGCCGATCTCGTCGCCGTAGTAGACGACCGGCGTGCCCTTCATGCTGAAGAGGAGCGAGTTCAGCAGCTCGAGGCGTCGCCGGCTGTTGTCGACGAGCGGGGCGAGGCGGCGACGGATGCCGAGGTTGATCCGCATCCGTGCCTCCTTCGCGTACTCCGCGTACATGAAGTCGCGCTCCTCGTCGGTCACCATCTCGAGCGTCAGCTCGTCGTGGTTGCGGAGGAAGAGCGCCCATTGGTTCTCGTCGGGGATCTCCGGGGTCTGGCCCATGATCTCGACGATCGGGTAGCGGTCCTCGCGCCGCAGGCTGATCCAGATTCGCGGCATGAGCGGGAAGTGGAAGGCCATGTGGCACTCCGGCTCCTCGGGCGTCCCGAAGTACGGCAGCACGTCAGGTGGCCACTGGTTCGCCTCGGCGAGGAGCATCCGGCCCTCGTACCGCTCGTCCAGGCCGGCCCGCAGCCGCCGCAGCACGTCGTGCGTCTCCGGCAGGTTCTCGCCGTTCGTCCCCTCACGCTCGACGAGGTACGGCACGGCGTCGAGGCGCAGCCCGTCGACGCCGAGGTCGAGCCAGAAGCGCATCACCCGCATGACGGCACGGATGACCTGCGGGTTGTCGAAGTTCAGGTCGGGCTGGTGGCTGAAGAACCGATGCCAGTAGTACTGCTGCGTCTCGTGGTCCCAGGCCCAGTTCGAGGCCTCGGTGTCGGTGAAGATGATCCGGGCGTCGGCGTACTTCTGGTCGGTGTCGCTCCACACGTACCAGTCGCGCTTCGAATTCTTCTGGCTCGAGCGCGACTCGAGGAACCACGGATGCTGATCGCTCGTGTGGTTGATCACGAGCTCGGTGATGACCCGCAGGCCACGGCGATGGGCCTCGCGCACGAAGGCGCGAAAGTCCCGGAGGTCACCGTAGTCGGGATGCACCTGCGTGTACGCCGCGATGTCGTAGCCGTCGTCGCGCAGCGGCGACGGGTAGAAGGGCAGGAGCCAGATGGCGGTGACCCCGAGGTCGGCGATGTAGTCGAGCTTCTCGGTCAGGCCGGCGAAGTCCCCCATCCCGTCGTTCGTGGAGTCGTTGAAGGCCTTGACGTGCAGCTGGTAGATGATCGCGTCCTTGTACCAGTGCGGATCGTCGCGCAGCAGCTGTGGGGCGCCGACATCGGTTCGCCGTGGGGCGCGGCTCACCTTCTTCGGCGTCTCGAGCCGGGGGGCCGCTGGTTTCGCTCTAGTCAACTGCCGTCGTCAACCTCGTTCGCGGGCCTCAGCGCTCGAGCGCCGAGATCGTGAAGATGCGGAATGCCTCCCCCGCCGGGTCGAGGTCGACCGGCAGGTCGGCACCCCGTTCCTGCGTCGATCGGCCGCTGAGCAGGTCGGTGAGCCGGTATGGCTCGTCCCAGCCGATGCCGATGGCCGGCAGGTCCGGATGGAGGATCGCACGCTCCGGGGTCGTCGGGTCGCAGTTCACCGCGACGTACACCGGGTCGCGCCAGCGATTCGGGTGGCCGGTGAGCGGGTCGACCTTGCCGTGTGGCACGGCCTTGCGATAGAAGAGGGTCCGCTCGGCGCTCGCACTCTGGAAGCGCAGGTTGTCGTAGAGCTTCAGCGCCGGCCGCTCGTGGCGGAGCCGGTTCAGCTCACCGAGGAGGAGCTTGATGTTGCCCTGCGCGTCCCAGTCGCGAGCGCGGATCTCGAACTTCTCGCTGTCGAGGTACTCCTCGCGCTCGTCGAGGCGCGCCGACTCGCACAGCTCCCAGCCGGAGTAGATGCCGTAGCTCGAGGAGAGGGTGGCCGCCAGGACGGAGCGGATGACGAAGGCGGGCCGGCCGTGGTCGAGGTGGTGCGGGTTGATGTCCGGCGTGTTCGTGAACAGGTTGCCCCGGAAGTACTCGCGCATCTCCGACCCCGTCAGCTCGGTCATGTAGTCGCGCAGCTCCGCGGCCGTCTCGCGCCAGGTGAAGTACGTGTAGCTCTGGGTGAAGCCGACCTTCGCGAGGAGCTGCATCATCTTCGGCCGCGTGAAGGCCTCGGACAGGAAGATCGCGTCGGGATGCTCGCGCTGGATCGCGGGAATGAGCCAGGCCCAGAACGGGATCGGCTTCGTGTGCGGGTTGTCGACGCGGAAAATCTTCACGCCGCGCTCGATCCACGTCTCGAAGATGCCCTTCCACCCGAGCCACAGGGCCTCTCGCTCGGCGGCGTCCTCGCCCTCGAAGAAGACCGGGTAGATGTCCTGGTACTTCTTCGGCGGGTTCTCGGCGTACTTGATCGAGCCGTCCGGCGCGTGACGGAACCAGCCGGGATGCGCCGTGACGTGCGGATGGTCCGGCGACGCCTGGATGGCGATGTCAATCGCCAGCTCCATGCCGTGCGCCTCCACCGCCTGCCGGAAGCGAAGGAACTCGTCGAGCCCCCCGAGCTCGGGCGCGACGGCATCATGGCCCCCCTGCGCGGAGCCGATGGCATACGGGGACCCGACATCGTCCGGCGCCGGATCGAGGGTGTTGTTGCGCCCCTTGCGATTCGTGCGACCGATCGGATGGATCGGCGGCAGGTACACGACGTCGAAGCCCATCGCCGCGATCCCGGGCAGCCGCCACTCGGCCTCGGCGAACGTCGTCGCCACCGGCTTCGCCGGATCGGGCCCCTGCGAGCGTGGGAACAGCTCGTACCAGGCACCGAAGCGGGCGCGCTCGCGGTCGACGACGAGCGGCAGCTCCGCCGACCGCGAGGCGAACCGGCGATCCGGGTGCCGGCGCATCGCCGCGAGGAGCTCCTCCGATCCGAGCGCCTCGACGCGCCTCGCCTCCGACCGAGCTCGCTTGAGCGCCGCGAGGGCGTCACGCAGGAGCCGCACGTCGGCCGCCGCCTCGGCCTGCTCGGCACGCTGCGCGGCGGCCTCGACGAGGAGACGACCCTCGTCGAGCTCGACCGGCACGGGGACCCGGGCCTCGACCTTGCGACGAAGGCCGTGACGCCAGCTCCCGAACCCGTCGCGCCAGGCCTCGACGGCGTAGCGGTGCCGCGCGTTGCGCGTCAGCTCGGCGTGGCCGGACCAGCGATCGTTGTCGATCGGGCGCATCGGCGCTTCGCGCCAGTCCCCGTCATCGTCGGCGCGCAGCAGGAGGACGGCATCCAGGAGGTCGTGCCCGTCGGCGATGATGTCGGCGGTCACGAGCAACGCGTCGCCCACGACCCGCTTCACCGGGTGACGGCCACCGTCGAGCATCGGTCTGATGCGCTCGATCATGATGCTGCGCCGCGTGCCCATGGCGTCGGCATCGGGCTCGGGGGCATCGATCATGGCGCCGACCGCTCGACGCAACGTCTCCCTGGTGGTCGTCATAGCTGTGGCGCAACCCTACCCGATCGGCTCACAATGGACCGGATGAAGCCGCTCCGCCGAGCGCTCAGCGTCGTGCTCATGAGCGTCCTCCTCGCTGCATGCGGCACGCCACGCGCGCCCGATGCCGCCGTCGAGCCCTCGCCCCGGAGCCCGGCCGCGGCGACGCCGTCGCCCACGCCGAGCGATGTCCCCACCGCCAGTCCCACGGCGACCCCGGTGCCGATCGCCGAGAACCCGCCGCCGCTCGCCCTCGAGGTGGTCGCCTCGGGCTTCGACGCGCCGATCAACATCGCCGTCACGCCCGACGGCTGGCTGCTCGTCAACGAACGGCCCGGACGGATCATCGCGGTGGACCCCGGAAGCGGCGAGACGTCGGTCGCGCTCGACCTGACCGACCGCGTCCTGGGCCGCGGCGAGCTCGGGCTTCTCGGGCTCGCCCTCCATCCCGACTGGCGGGAGAATGGGCGGGCCTTCGTCCACTACAGCGACCGTAACGGCGGCACCGTCCTCTCCGAGCTCAACGCCTTGACGACGACACCGCCAGTGTTCGATCCGAGCTCGGAGCAGGTCCTCCTCCAGGAGCCTCAGCCGTTCGCCAACCACAACGGGGGACAGCTGGCCTTCGGGCCCGATGGCCACCTCTATCTCGGCCTCGGCGACGGCGGCTCAGCCGGCGACCCGGCGGGCAACGGCCAGAATCCGCAGACGCTCCTCGGCGCCATCCTGCGGCTCGACGTGTCGCAGCCCGGCTCGTATGCCATCCCGGCTGACAACCCGTTCGCCGACGATCCGGCCGGCCGTGCAGAGGTGCTCCTCTTCGGCCTGCGCAACCCGTGGCGCTTCAGCTTCGACCCGGCCACCGGTCAGCTCTGGATCGCCGACGTCGGCCAGAACGCGTACGAGGAGGTCGACCGGGTCGACCCCGTCGCCGACGCCGGGGCGAATCTCGGCTGGAACGTGATGGAGGCGTCCCACTGCTTCACCGACCCGGCCTGCTCGTCGGAGGGACTGCTCCTGCCCGTCGCGGAGTACGGCCGCGACCTCGGCTGCTCGATCACCGGCGACCACGTGTACCGCGGGCGGGCGATCCCGAACCTCACCGGCTGGTACGTCGCCGGCGACTACTGCCGGGGCCTGCTCTTCGGGGTGCGCTCGGACACGACCGGCGAGGTGACCGTCCCGAGGGTCCTGCTCGAGACCGGCGCCGCGATCAGCGCGTTCGGCGAGGGCCCCGACGGGGAGCTGTACCTCGCCAACCTCAACGCCGGGACGATCTATCGCATCGTCGGCGGCTGACCGAACGCGCCGAGCGCGCGAAGGCTCGTCCATCGGCCGCGGCCGATGACGACGTGGTCGAGCAGCTCGATGTCGAGCAGGCGACCGGCCTCGGCGAGCTCGGCCGTGATCCGCAGGTCCTCGCCCGACGGCGAGGGGTCGCCGCTCGGATGGTTGTGGGCGACGATGATCGCCGCCGCGCAGGCCCGAACGGCGTCGCGATACACCTCGCCGACGCGGACCAACGATCCGGCGAGGTTTCCCCGATAGACCGTCCGCTCGGCGGTGACGACGTTCTTCGTGTCGAGAAGGAAGACCCGAAGCTCCTCGCGCTCCAGCGCGCCCATCGCGTCGACGAGCGGCTCGGCCACGTCGGCCGGCGTCCGGATGAGCCACGGGTCGTCGGCCGGCCGCCGGGCCACTCGCACGCCCAGCTCGGCGGCGGCCGCCAGGCGCGGCACGACGCTCGGCCCGAGCCCGGCGACGCGAAGCTCCGCCGGATGGGCCCGGACGACCTGCGCCAGCGACCCGAAGCGGTCGAGCAGGCGCCTCGCCATCCGTCCCGCGGCCGAGCCGCCACCGAGGACGAGCAGGAGGAGCTCGACGTCCTCGCAGGCCTCCGCGCCGAGCCGCTCGAGCCGCTCGCCGGCCGGATCGACCCGGCCCGCTCGTCGCGCGACGAGCGCCGGCCGAGACGGCTGATCGAGATCGAGGGGCTGCGTCGTCATCGTGCCGGGACGATACCGAAGCGCCGATGACCGGCTGCTTACGCGCGACTTACCGCGGGCGTCAGACCGGAAGCCGAACGATGTCGTAGCGAACGAGCAGCGCGAGCGCGACCGAGATGCCGTTGACCGTCGCGTGCATCGCGATCGGTGCCAGCAGGCTCCCCGTGCGGCGGTAGATCCAGGCCAGGGCGAGGCCGAGCAGGAAGATCGGCAGGAGCGAGACGAGCGACAGGTGAATGACCGCGAAGAGGGCCGCTGAGCCGATATACGCCCAGCGCCGGCCCCCCTCCCGCAGCCAGGCGTTGAAGACGACGCCGCGGAAGAAGACCTCCTCCGCGATCGGGGTGAGGATGACGAGCGCGAGCACGACGAGGACCGGGTCGAGCATGACGATGGCGCGCTCGGCGGTCTGCGGCTCGGGCGGCAGGCCGACCCGCTCGAGGACCCAGGCCACGGCCGCGATCACGATCTTCGAGCCGAGCCAGGCGAGGAGGCCCCAGCCGACGCCGGAGCGCAGCGCCCCGCCCGGGTCGCGACCGACGAGCGACGGCAGGCCGGCGAGCGCGCCGGGCAGATGGACGAAGATCCAGGCGACGAGCAGGAGCGCCACCTGGGTCGAGACGAGGATGACGATGGCCCCGGCCAGGGTCAGCTCGCCGTCGCCGTCGAGCAACGCAATCACGTCGTCCCCGAAGGGCGCGTTCGCGACGGACGCGACGACGAGCACGAGCGCGAGCAGGATGAGGACCGCGGGACCGCGATATCGCTCCGGCGGCAGGAAGCGCCGAACGCGGATCTGCCGGATGGCGCTGTACACGAGCCCGACGACGAAGAGGACGACGCCGGCGAGCGCGAGCAGTCCAAGGGTCGCGCGATCCATCTCGAGCTCGCCGCCGAGGACGAGCGACCCGGCCGCCAGGGCGCCGATGGTCAGGAGCGCGCCACCGACGATGAGCAGCGGCCCCGGCCAGCGGGGCATCCGAACGCTGTCGCGACCGATCGTCGGATGCGGGCCGGAGGGCAGCGAAGCGGGCGGGGGCCCGTCAGGGTCCACGGCGGGCGGAGACGGCGTCAGCTGTTCGTCGCGCCGCGCAGGCGAGCGTGCTCGGCGGTCGCTTCCCCGGACGCCGCGGCCGGCTCCTCGTCCGCGTCGATCCGATCGGATCTGGGCGAGCGGGCTCGCGACGCCGCGCGGGACGAGCCGTGATCGAAGTCATGGCCGCAGAAGGCGCAGAGCGGCCACGTCGGATCGGCGAGGCGGTTGCACGACGGGCAGACCCGGTGGAGCCGCGTGCGGCAGTTCGGGCAGACGAGCCACTCGGAGTCGACGCGGTCGCGGCAGACCGGGCAGAGCTCGTTCTTCTCGACCTCGGCCAGGAGGCTCTCCTCGGCCAGGGAACGCTCGTAGACCTCGGCCAGCGTCTCCCGCGGGCGAACGATGAGGTAGAGCACGACCGCGAACAGGAAGAGCAGTGGCGTGAAGAAGATGATGAGCGCCGCGGCGAAGTACGGCAGGATCGGGTTCTCGGTGCGCGCCTGCATGTCGCGAAAGGCCCAGTACGCCGTCCCGAGCCACAGGAGCACGACGTAGATCACGATCAGCTGGCTGGCCAGCTGGACGATCGGGTTGCTCAGGAATCCTTCCCAGAACTCGCCGATCGGTTCAAGAATCGCTTCCATCGAGCTGTGTCGGCCTCTCTGCGGGGATGCGCCGCGGAGGCGCGTCGGCAAATGCTAGCACGCTCCGTGCCTCGGAGCCCTTCGCCGGTCCGGGGGCTAGGCGAGAGTCGAGAGCTCCTTCAGCGTCCGCACGAGCAGGCGGTGCTCGACGGCCAGCACGCGGGCGGCGAGCGACTCCGCGTCGTCGCCCTCCAGCACCGGCACGCGCTCCTGGGCGAGGATCGGTCCGGCGTCGAGCTCGGCGGTCACCTCGTGGATCGTCACTCCCGTCTCAACCGCCCCCGCCGCGAGCACGGACCGATGAACCGCCATGCCGATCATCCCGGCCCCGCCGTGCGCCGGGAGCAGGCTGGGATGGACGTTGATCGTCCGGCCACGGAAGGCGGCGAAGAAGGCCGGCCGCAGGAGTTGGTCGTACCCGGCCAGGACGGCCAGCTCGACGCCGCTGTCGGCCAGGACTGCGCCCATCGCGCCATCTCGCGCCGACGCGTCGGCGAAGTCGGGCCGGCGCAGGACGCGCGTCGGGATGCCGTGGTCGGCGGCCACCTCGAGCGCGCGGACCCCGGGCCGGTTGCTGATGACGATGACGACCGGCAGCCCGGCTCGCAGGAGCGCCTCGAGGTTCGATCCCCGTCCGGAGACGAGGACCCCGAGCCTCATGCGAAGCGGACGCGGGGCTCGCCCTCGTCGACGGAGACGACGACGCCGATGCGGCACGCGTCGGGCAGCGCCGCGAGCGCCGTGTCGACGGCGTCCGCCTCGACGACGGCGGTCAGGCCGATCCCGACGTTGAAGGTCCGGACCATCTCCTCGTCGGCGATGTCGCCGCGGTGCTGGATGAGGTTGAAGATCGCCGGCACCGGCCACGTGCCGGTCTCGACCTCGACGCCGAGCCCGGGCGGCAGGGTGCGCGGGATGTTGCCCACCCAGCCCCCGCCGGTGACGTGCGCGAGCGCGCGGATGTCGCCGCCCCGCTCGCGCAGCGCGCGGCGCAGGATCCGAATCTCGTCGACGTAGGACCGATGCGGCTCGAGGAGCGTCTCGCCGATCGTGCCGCCCCCACCCTCCATCGGCTCCCGCCAGATCACCTCGGGCAGCACCCGGCGAGCCAGGCTGTAGCCGTTCGTGTGCAGCCCGGACGACGGCAGGCCAAGGAGCGCGTCCCCCGCGGCAACGGTCGATCCGTCGACGAGGTCCGCGCGCGCCACGACACCGACCGCGAAGCCGGCGAGGTCGTAGTCCTCCGCGCGATAGAGGTCCGGCATCTCGGCCGTCTCGCCGCCGATGAGCGGGATGCCGGCCGCGGCGCAGCCGGCCGCCACGCCACCGACGATCGCCTCGACGACGTCGGCTCGCAGGTTCCCCATGGCGAGGTAGTCGAGGAAGAAGAGCGGGTCCGCGCCTGTGACGGCGATGTCGTTGAGGCAGGCGTTGACGAGGTCGACCCCGATCGTGTCGTGGCGCCCGAGCGACAGCGCCACCTTGAGCTTCGTGCCGACGCCGTCGGTACTGCTGACGAGGATCGGGTCGGGATGGGTCGACGGGTCGAAGCGAAAGAGCGCTCCGAAGCCGCCGACGCCGCCGAGGACCGCGGGGGTCGTCGTCGCCGCGGCGGCGCGCGCGATGCGCTCGACGGCGCGCTCGCCCTCCTCGACGTCGACGCCCGCCTCGCGGTACGTGCGCGCCACGGTCAGCGGCGCTCAAGCGCGAGCTTGTCGAGCTCGAGCGGGACGTCGGTCGGATAGACGCCGTCGAAGCAGGCCGTGCAGCGCGCCTCGCGGCGCCCGCCGACCGCGTCGAGCAGGCCCCCCTTCGAGAGGAAGCCGAGCGTGTCGGCGTCGATCGCGCGGCGGATCTCATCCGTGCTGTGCGTCGCGGCGATCAGCTCGTCGCGGCGCCCGGTATCGACGCCCATGTAGCACGGATGACGCATCTCGGGTGAGTGGATGCGGACATGCACCTCCGCGGCGCCAGCGCGCCGCAGCATCGCGACGATCGGCCCGGTCGTCGTGCCGCGCACGATCGAGTCGTCCACGACGACGACGCGCCGGTCGCGCAGCAGCTCCGGCAGCGGGTTGAACTTCAGGCGCACCGACTCCTCGCGGCCGGCCTGGGCCGGCTGGATGAACGTGCGCCCGACGTAGCGCGACTTGATGAGCCCCTCGCGATACGGGAGGCCGATCTCCTCCGCGTAGCCGATCGCGGCGGGAATGGCGGAGTCGGGGACCGCGATGACGAGGTCCGCGTCGGCGGGATGCTCGCGCGCGAGGACCCGGCCCATCTCGAGGCGCGCCTCGTACAGCAGCCGGCCGTCGATGACGCTGTCGGGCCGGGCAAGGTAGACGTACTCGAAGACGCACAGGCGCTCGCGATCGGGTGTCGCGCGGCTGGACCGGTACGAGTCGACGCCCGCGTCCGTGATCGTGAGGACCTCGCCAGCCTCGACGTCGCGCAGGAACTGTGCGCCCATCGCGTCGAGCGCCGAGCTCTCGCTCGCGACCGCCCAACCGCCGTCCGGGAGTCGCCCGAGGGCGAGCGGCCGGAAGCCGACCGGATCGCGCGCGACGACGAGCGCGTCGGCGGTGAGCATCGTGAAGGTGTACGCACCGGTCGCCCGGTGGAAGGCGTGATCCACGCGCTGCGCCCACGACCGCCCCGGAGCGTGGGCGACGAGCTTGGCGAGGACCTCCGTGTCGGAGGCGGAGGCGAACTCGACACCCTGCTCGGTGAGCTCGTCACGCAGCCAGCGCGCGTTCGTCAGGTTGCCGTTGTGCCCGAGCATGAGCTCGCCGCGATCGGCCTGCGCGTACACGGGCTGGACGTTCGGGAGAGTGTTCGAACCGGTCGTGCTATACCGCGTGTGACCGATCGCGGCATGCGGCCGTCGAACGGGATCGTCGCCTCCCTCGAGGCGCCCGAGCGTCTCCTCGTCGAAGACCGCGCTCACCAGCCCGAGCCGCTTGTGGAGCGCGAGGCGCGCGCCGTCGCTGACGGCGATGCCCGCCGACTCCTGCCCGCGATGCTGGAGCGCGTGGAGCCCGGTGTACGCAAGCCGAGCCACCGGCGCACCCGGCGACCAGATGCCGACAACGCCGCACTCCTCGCGCGGGCCATGCGGCTCGTAGATGGGTAACGCGTCGCCAGTTGTCCGGTGCGGGATGCCGATTGGCGCACGCACGGGACGGATCAGGCGGATCGGTGCTGACCGGGCACGGGGCCATCATAGCCACCGCCAGCGCCCCGCCGCGCATCGTGCCGCGCATCCGCGGCCGAACGTACCGGAGCGGTACTGCAGCAGACCGCACCACCGGCATTTCTGCGCCCGCGGCGAGGCTGGCGATGCGGGCGGATGGACGATCGAGCCATGGCGGACTGGGACCCTGAGCGCCATTCTCTACCGCAATGCTCAGCTTCGTACGAGCCCTCGGGTTCCTCGCCCCTCTCGCCGTCGCTGTGCTCGTGAGCGTCGCCCTCGGCGTGGCCGCGAACGTCGATCCCGAATATCGGCCCGTTCTCGTCGCCGTCCTCAGCGTGGCGATGGTGGCCGGGATGACGACGATGGCGCTCTTCGGCTGGAGCTACATCGGCTGGCGCCTCGGCCGGATCGCCGGAAACCTCGAGCGGACTCTCGAGTCCGACGAGCCTGTCCAGCTGCGCGTCGCCGGCATCCCGGCGGAGCGGCGCCTGGCGCGGGCCTTCAACGAGGCGGCCGGCGCCTTCTTCCAGACCGAGGCGCGCGCGACGCACGATCGCCTGACAGGGGTGCCGAACCGCGAGACGCTGCTCACGGTCCTCGCGTCCGAGGTCGAGCGCGCGGGCCGCCACGAGAAGCCGCTCAGCGTCGCGTTCATCGACATCGACCGATTCAAGCCGATCAACGACACGTACGGCCACAACTCGGGTGACGCGGTGCTGCGCCAGGTCGCGGGCCTCGTGGCGAGCTCGATCCGCGGGAGCGACACGGTCGGCCGGTACGGCGGCGAGGAGTTCATGCTCATCCTGCCCGAGACGACGCCCGAGGAGGCGGTCACGCTGGCCGAGAGCCTCCGTGCGCTCGTCATGCAGGCGCCACTGGAGATCGCCGGGCACCAGAGCGTGAAGGCCACCATCAGCATCGGCATCTCGGGCGGGCGCGGCTCACAGCTCCAGATCGACACGCTCGTCGACCGCGCCGATGCCGCCATGTACGCGGCGAAGGCGCTCGGCCGCAACCGCACGTACCTGTTCCGCGAGCTTGACGAGGAGGCGACGGTGCGTCGCGCGCCGATCTCCTCCGAGCACCGGGCGCAGGCCCACGCCATCGGCCGCTGGGCGAGCGATACCGCCACCCAGGCCCTCGCCTCGGTGCTGGCGCCGCAGCCGTACCATCGCGGTCGACCGTCGGACATGATCGCCGCGCTCGCGACCGGCATCGGCCGCGAGATGGGGCTGCCGCCCGAGGAGATCGAGCGCGTCCGGATCGCCTCGCTCCTCCACGACCTCGGCAAGATCGCCATCCCGGAGGAGATCCTCGACAAGCCGTCGACGCTGTCGGACGAGGAATGGCAGACGATCGGCCAGCACCCGCGCATCGGCCAGGTCATCCTCGAGCACGCGTCGAGCCTGCGCGACGCGATCCCGGTCGTGCTCCATCACCACGAGCGCTACAACGGCGGCGGCTATCCGCACGGCCTGCGCGCATCGGAGATCCCGATCGGGGCGCGCATCGTCGCCGTCGCCGACGCCTACCACGCCATGGTCCACGACCGCCCGTACAGCTCGGCGCTGAGCCACGCCGATGCCCTGACGGAGCTGCGTGCACACGCCGGCACGCAGTTCGACCCGGCGGTCGTGGACGTCTTCTTCGCGATCTACGGCGAGGAAACGCCGGCCGACGGGCTGGAGGAGGTGTACCGCCTCCACGAACGGGCGCGCGACGGCCTGCCGCACATCCACGCCGGTCCGCCCGACCGCCCGCGCTTCGGCGGTCGCGACCCGGCCGGGCGGAGGCGTACGAGCCTCGGTGAGGCGTCCGGCTGATGGCGGCGAGGGGCACGCTGGCCATCCTGCTCATGGCGGCGCTCCTCGGAGCCCCGCCTCTCGCATCTTCGGAGAGCGACGGTCGCGTCGAGCCCGCGACGGATCAGCCGGAGGTGGTAACGCTCGACGCGCTCATCGACCCCCCGACACGCAGGACCCTCGTGCTCGTCCTCGTCGGCGTCGCGTTCGCCTCCCTGGTCGGAGCCGTCAGCCTCCTCGTCGCGGGCGGGATTCGCGCCGCATCCCGCAGGGGAAAGACGGCCGAATCGGCGCTCGAGCGGCGAACCCTGCGCCGCGCGCGGATGCGCCTCGGCGAGGATCCGATCGTCACCGCCATCGAGGTGCGCTCGGAGGCCGATCGGCGCGGCCGGCGCCAGCGCCGGCCGAGCACAACGAGGGGGGACACAGCCGCCGCGGAGGCTCGCTCGGGCCGAACCTAGCTGAGCCCGAAATCGGTCCTCCACGCTCGCTCCAGGACCACGACCTCGATGTCGATCGCCGCCTGCGGCAGCCCGATGCGCAGGGCCCGTCCGCCCGCAACGCCGATCCGACGGCCCGGGATCCCCGCATCATCGAGCGTCGCGCGAAGGCGCGGCGCCTGCGCCGGATCGAGCGCCGCGATGACACGGCCGGGCCGCTCTCCGAAGAGCGCCGCCGTCGGCCACTCGGCGGGCAGCGCCAGCTCCGCGCCGGTCCCCGCCGCGATCGCCATGCGCGCGAGGGCCACCGCGACGCCACCGACCGAGGCATCGTGCGCCGCGGCGATCACCCGCTCGGCAGCCAGGCGCGGCAGGATTCGAACGACGCGCGACGCCGCGGCGAGGTCGATCGTCGGGGTTCCGCCGCGCAGGCCACGTCGCCAGGCCAGCTCCGAAGCGCTCAACGCGCCGGGGTCGTCGGCGGCATCGCCGATGAGCCACAGCTCCTCCCCCGCGCGCCAGCCCATGCGCAGCAGCGACCCGCGGTCGTCGATGAGCCCCACCGTCCCGACGACCGGCGTCGGCAGGATCGGGCCATCCGGGGTCTCGTTGTACAGGCTCACGTTGCCGGACACGACCGGCAGGTCGAGCAGGCGGCACGCGTCCGCGATGCCGTCGATGGCGCGCTCGAGCTGCCACGCACCGAGATCGGTCTCGGGCGACCCGAAGTTCAGGCAGTCGGTGATGCCGATCGGGGTCGCGCCGGTGCAGGCCACGTTGAGCGCACCCTCGAGGACCGCGGAGGCACCGGCCAGGTGGGCATCCAGCGCCCCGACGCGGGCCGGGCCGGGTCCGTCGATCGAGAGGGCGAGCGCCCGCGGCGTGCCCTTGATGCGGAGGACGGCGGCGTCGCCCGCGCCGGGCCCGACGAGCGTGTTCGTCCCGTTCATGTGGTCGTAGCGACGCCAGATCGGCTTGCGGTCACGCGCGTTCGCGGCACCGAGCAGCTCGAGGAGCGTGGCCGCCTCGGGAGATGAGGCCGCCAGGCGCCCGGGGTCGTCGCCGGACGCCGGCGGGGCGACGCCGAAGATGTCATAGCGCGGCGCGTCGTCGGCGAGCGCCCGGCCCGGGACCCGGCACACCGGCTCGCCGCCGGCCCGGCATCGGATGACCGGCTCGTCGATGACGTGGCCGATCTCGGCCGCGGCGAGCTCGTGGCGCTCGAAGATGGTTCGCACCTCGCCGACCCGATCCGGCCGAACGACGATGAGCATCCGCTCCTGCGACTCGGACAGGAGGACCTCGTACGGCGTCATGCCGTCCTCGCGGCGCGGAACGGCGTCGAGATCGACCTCGGCCCCGACCCCGCCCCGGGCTGTGAGCTCGGCCAGGGCGCAGGTGAGGCCGGCCGCGCCGAGGTCCTGCATCGCGACGACACCGTCGAGCCGCGCCAGTTCGAGGCAGGCCTCCATGAGCAGCTTCTCGAGGAACGGGTTGCCGACCTGCACGGCCGGACGCCGCTCGTCGCGGTCGTCGCCCAGCGTGGCGGAAGCGAACGAGGCCCCCTGGATGCCGTCGCGGCCGGTCGAGGCTCCGACGAGCAGCAGGACGTTGCCCGCGCCCGCCGCGCGGGCCAGCGTGATCTCCTCGTGCCGCGCGATGCCGACGCACATCGCGTTCACGAGCGGGTTGCCGGAGTACGAGGGATCGAAGGTGACCTCGCCGCCGACGTCCGGGATGCCGATGCAGTTGCCGTACCCGGCAATCCCGCCGACCACGCCGCCGAACAGGTAGCGGTTGCGCGCGGCCGCGTCCACGTCGGTCTCGTCGTCCGGCTCGAGCGGCCCGAAGCGCAGGCTGTTCAACAGGGCGATCGGGCGGGCGCCCATCGTGAAGACGTCACGGATGATGCCGCCGACGCCCGTCGCCGCGCCCTGGTACGGCTCCACCGCCGACGGATGGTTGTGCGACTCGACCTTGAAGATGACCGCCAGCCCGTCGCCGATGTCGAGCGCCCCGGCGTTCTCGCCGGGGCCGACGAGCACCCTCGCGCCGTCGCTCGGCAGCCGGCCGAGGAGCGGCCTCGAGTGCTTGTACGCGCAATGCTCGGACCACATCGCCCCGAACATGCCCAGCTCCACGGCGTTCGGCGGCCGGCCGAGAGACTCGACGACGAGGTCGTATTCGTCGGAGGTCAACCCGTGCCTCTGCTCGGCGGACGGAGAGGCGACGGTCACCCGGCGGCGCCGCCCAGCGGCTGGTCCCGTCCGAGCTCGAGGATGATGGCGCCGATGGCGGCCGCAGCGGTCCCCAGGAACAGGAGCAGCTCACCGATGCCGGCCGCGCCGAACGCCAGCCGGTCGAGCGCGATGCCGAAGGCGATGAGCACAACGATCAGCGTCACGAGGCGCAGGTGCGGGATCGCCGGCAGGCTGGCCGAGAGGAAGACGGTGGCCGCGACACCCAGGAGCGCGAGCACGAGAAGGATCTCGATGACGTTGAGGAAGCCACCGAAGAGGCTGACGATGACCCCGAGCGCGGCCACGAAGCTCCCGACGCCGATGAGCCAGGCCGACAGCGTGACCGGCATCGTCAGCGGCAGGTCGAGCGTCGGTCCCTCGCGACGCGGCGCCGCCGGTCGCGGTGACCGGTCCGGCGGGGACGCGACGGCAGGCGGGGGCACCGGTCGCTCCTCGACACGGGTCGGCTGCTCCACCGAGCCCTCGTCCTCGGGCTCCTCGTCCTCGGGCTCCTGGTCATCGGCCGGCTTCGGCCAGGCCGGTGCCGGGGGCATCTCGGTCTCCGCTGCCTGGTCGACCGGCTGCCCGCAGGTCGGGCAGAAGACCGCCGAGTCGTCGACCTCGGTCCCGCAGTTCGCGCAGAAGCGGGCCACCGTCAGCTCCGGCCGAATCGCGTCAGCGTGCCGATGAGGACGATGAGCGACGACAGGAAGAAGATGATGCCGGCCGGCGTGAGCTCACGCAGCAGGCCGACGACGTCGCCGCTCCAGTTCCCGGCGATCTCGACGACGACGAACGCGACGATGAGCCCGACGCTCCAGAGGAGGGCGACCGCGAGGCCGACCGTCTGAAACGGTCCGGGTCGCGCGCGCAGGAAGCCCGCAACGGCCAGGGCGACGAGGAGCAGGGCGAAGAGCGGAAGCGGGCCGGCCAGCCCGAAGTACGCCTGGTCGGCGAGCGCGGCGCCGACCTCCGGATAGCCCGACCAGAAGGCGGCACCGTAGCCATCGGCACCGAAGGCGCGCTCGAAGAGCGAGCCGCTGCCGTACAGGAACGGCAGGAGATAGCCGGTGACGAGGCCGAGCAGGCCGATGAGCAGGACGACCGGCCCGAGGACTGCGCCACGACGCCCGACCTCGACGACGACCCCCTTCCCGTCGCCGGCGACGGCCGGAGGCACATAGCCGGGGGCACTCGCGCGCAGGTTCGCGCCGCAGTTCTGGCAGAAGGCCACGCCGGCGCGGTTGTGCGTCCCGCAGCGCGGGCACGCCATCGTCCCCTCCGGCACGCCGGGTCGCTCGACCGTCGTCGAGACGCCTGCGGCCACGAGCCGCTGCCCGCACTGCCGGCAGAACGCGAGGCCGGCGCGGTTCTCGGTTCCGCAACGCGGGCACTGGGTGCTCTCGCCCATCGACGCCTCCGATTCCGGCACGCTGTGCGCCGCGGTCGACTCGTCGGCGGCGGCCGGCATCGAGGCGACGGGATACGCCTCGACCTCGCCGGGCGGAGCGTCGCGCCATGTCGTGGCTGCAACCTCCTCTGGCGCATCCGCGTCGGGCCGGTCCTCGTCGCGCTCCGGGGGGGTTGTCGGCCAGGCGTCGGCCGCGGCCGACCCGGCCTCGGGCGGCTCGGTCGGCCACGAGCGGGCCTCTTCCTGCCCTGGCACGTATGCGTCGGTCGCATCCTGGCTCGGCCAGCTCTCGATCTCGGCGGCCGACGCGGACGGCTCGGCCGGGATGGCCTCCTCGTCCGCGGGCTCGTCCGGGCGAGGTGCCTCCTCGGGGTCGGCGCTCGTGTCCGGGTCAGGCCCGTCGCGCCGATCCCGCTGGTCGTCGTCCATGCGTGGTTCGCCCTCCTGCGGCCGGTCTAGGCGGTGGATCGGATCATAGCCGACGCTCGGCGGCCGCCGGCCTTGCCTGTAGCCAACGTTCCAGCGAGCGGAACAGGCGCAGGCCGTCGACCCCGCCGACCTCCGCCTCCGCCGCGCGTTCCGGGTGCGGCATGAGGCCGAGCACGTTGCCACCCGCGTTCACGATGCCGGCGATCGCGCGCTCGGATCCGTTCGGGTTTCCGGCGGGGATGACGTTCCCGGCGTCATCCGCGTAGCGCAGGACGACGCGTCCGCTCGCCTCGAGCTCGTCGAGCGTCTCCGGATCTGCGACGTACCGACCCTCGCCGTGGCTGATCGGCAGCCGGATGACCTCGCCGTCGGCGAGGTCGCCGAGCCAGGCCCCGCACGACTCGGGGCGCTCGACGCGCAGGGCCTGCCAGTCGCAGCGAAATTCGAGGTGGTCGTTGCGCAGGAGCGCGCCGGGCAGCATGCCGGCCTCGGTCAGGATCTGGAAGCCGTTGCACGAACCGATGACCGCGCCGCCATCGGCCGCGAACGCCTCCACCGCGCGCATGATCGGTGAGAAGCGCGCGACAGCGCCAGTGCGCAGGTGGTCGCCGTGGGCGAAGCCGCCGGGCAGGACGACGGCGTCGGGGCGGCCGAGCTCCGTCTCGGTGTGCCAGAGCAGATCGGCCTCCCAGCCGAGGACCGACTCGGCGACGTGCGCGAAGTCACGCTCGCTCCACGTGCCGGGAAAGACCGCCACGGCGACCCGGGGGCGTCGCGCGAGGATCGTCATGCCTGCGCCTCGTCGGCATGCAGCTCCCAGGCCGCGACCTCCATGACCGGGTTCGCGAGGAGCCGGCGGCACATCTCGCCGACCGCGCTCTCCGCGGTCGCGAGGTCATCGGCCTCGAAGCTGATCCGCATCAGCTTGCCACTGCGCACCTCGCTGACCGATCCGTAGCCGAGCGAGCGCAGGGCGGAGCCGATCGTCTGGCCCTCCGGGTCGGCGATCCCCGCGCGCAGCGAGACGTTCACCTCGGCCAGCCAGCGCATCGGTGGCGCTACGACCAGCCGC
>DATKDB010000109.1:0-2970 GCA_035512895.1 Binatia bacterium
GATGTCGCGGAGATGCGGGTCGAGCTTCAGCTCCGCGAGAACGTGGTAGCCGTCGAGCTCGGGCATCAGGACGTCGAGCAGCATCAAGTCGAAGTCCTGGCAACGCAGCAGGTCGAGCGCCTCGCGGCCGTGCTCCCCGAAGACGACGGCATGTCCCTGCTGCTCGAGACCGCGGCTGAGCAGCAGGCTGTTCACCCGGTTGTCGTCGACGACCAGGATCCTCCCGGGAGGAGGGGCGGGCGCGCTCACGACGCGGCTGTCGACCGAAGCGCAGCGAGAGACTTCTCGAGGGAACCGTACTCTCGCTCGACTCGATCGACGAGCTCGGCGGTGCCGTGCAGCTCGTTGCTCCTCGCTCGTCGCTCGAGCTCTCGGCAGAGCTCGGAGAAGCGTCCGGCGCCGAACGTCTGGCCGTTCGACTTCAGGGTATGCGCCGCCCGACGCAGCCCCTCCGTGTCGCCCTGCTCGTACGTCGTCCGCAGCGCTACGACGAGGGCGGGCGCGTCGCTCAGGAACGTGTCGATCACCTCCGCCACGAACTCCTCCCCGCCGAGGTCTCTCAGGCTCCCGACCGCGCTCGCGTCGAGGGTGGCGCCCTCCGCCCGCGGCGTGCCGGTGTCTCCGAGCGGACGCGCACGGGCGAGCGCCGTCGCCAGCTCGTCCGGACGGATCGGCTTGGCGACGTAGTCATCCATCCCGGCGGCGAAGCACGCCTCGCGGTCTTCGGCCATGACGTTCGCTGTCATCGCGATGATGCGCGGGCGGACTTCCGCCGGCCAGCGCCCGCAGATCCGGCGCGAAGCATCGAGACCGTCCAGCTCGGGCATCTGCACGTCCATGAGCACGACGTCGTAGGGCTGCCGCTCGAGCGCCTCCAGTGCCTCGAGGCCGTTCGACGCCACGTCGGCGCGGTAGCCGAGCTGGTCGAGGAGCCGGAGTGCGACCTGCTGGTTCACGGCGTTGTCCTCGGCCAGGAGGATCCGCAGCGACGACGTCGCCGGCGTGCCGACTTCCGGCAGGGGCTCGGCGGCCTCCGGCTGCTGCACGTGCTCGGCGAGCGCTTTCACGAGGGCGTTGTAGAGCTGGGAGGCCTTGACCGGCTTCGCCAGCTGCACCGCGAACTCTCCGGACGACTGAGCCTGGGGGAGCCGGCCGAGCGAGGTCAGCAGGACGAGGGGAAGCTCGCGCTCGTCTCGGTGCCGCCGGACCTCGCGTGCAAGGGCGAACCCGTCCATCTCGGGCATCACCAAGTCGAGGACGGCGACGTCGAACTCCTCGCCTTCCTCGATCCGAGCGAGCGCCTCGGAGGGGGACGCGATCGCCACGGCCTCCATGTCCCACGATCGCGCGTGACGAGCCACGATCTCGCGGTTCGTGGCGTTGTCGTCCACCACGAGGATCCGCTTGCCGGCGAGCTCCGGTAGGGCGCTCTGCACGGCCACGCGAGTCGGCACCTCCGCCGCTTCCACGGGGAGGTCGATGTGGAAGGTCGATCCCTCTCCCTCCTCGCTCTCCACCCACATCGTCCCGCCCATCAGCTCGACGAGACGTTTCGAGATGGCGAGCCCGAGCCCGGTGCCGCCGTAGCGGCGGGTGGTGGAGGCGTCGACCTGGCTGAAGGACGCGAACAACCTGTCCATCCGGTCTTCGGGGATGCCAACTCCGGTGTCCCGAACTGCGAACCCGAGACGGTGCGAGCTCGCCCCGGTGGTCTCGGCATCGACGTGGATGACCACCTCGCCCTCCTCGGTGAACTTGACCGCGTTCGAGACTAGGTTGAGCAGGACCTGCCGCAGACGGGCCGCGTCCCCCACGATTCCCGCAGGCACGTCCGCGTCGATGAGGCAGCCCAGCTCGATCCCCTTCTCCCACGCACGCGGCGCGACGATGTCGAGCGCGCCCTCGACGCATTCCCGGAGATCGACCGGCTCCTCCTCGAGCTCGAGCTTGCCCGCCTCGATCTTCGAGTAGTCGAGGATGTCGTCGATCACGTGAAGCAGGGCGTCTCCGCTCGAGCGGACGACCTCGGAGAACTCGCGCTGCTCGGGCGTCAGCTCCGTATTGAGGAGGAGGCCGGTCATACCGATCACGGCGTTCATCGGCGTCCTGATCTCGTGGCTCATGGTGGCGAGGAAGGCGCTCTTTGCCTGTGTCGCCGCCTCCGCCTCCTCGCGAGCACGCTGGAGCTCTTTGACGTAACGCGCCTTGTCGATCGCCGTCGCGGCGAACGCGGCGAAGGCCTTGGCCATCTTTGCGTGCTCGGCGGTGTAGAAGTCGGGTTCGAACGAGTCGAGCGTCAGCATCCCGATCAGGCGATCGCCGATCAGCAAGGGGACGGCCATCCATGTCTTGATGCTTCCCTCGCCGTGCACGTCCTCGAACTGCGGGTAGCGCTCAGAGGGGTTCGAGACGATGATGGTCTCGTGCCGCTGGACGAGCCCCCACGCAGGATCGTCGGGTCCCCGGCAGGCGTAGCGATGTCGGAGGAGCTCGTCGATGTCCGGGAAGCCGTGGGCGGCGAGAATTTCGAACTCGTCGCCGTCGAGCTGCTGGATGCTGGCACTTCGATAGGGAACGACCTTGCCCAGCTCCGACAGGATCAGGTCGAAGACTTCGGACATGCCCAGCGTGCTCCCGAGCGACTCGGCGGCGGCGCGCAGCGTCTCGGCCTGCTGGCGCGCAGCGCGCTCGGTCTCGAGCAAGCGGGCATTCTCGATCGCGCTTGCAGCCTGGGCGGCGAATGCCCCCGCGAGTTCCGCCAGCTCTTCGGTGTAGAAGTCGGGCTCGAACTTGTCGACGCTGAGGACGCCGATGACACGGTCGCCGACAACCATCGGGACACAGAGCCACCCGCGGATGCGTCCACCGCCGTGCTCCTCGCTCGCGAAATGCGGGTGATCCGAGACGTCGGCGAAGACCTGCCGCCGCCTCGACCGCACGACCTGGATGCCGGGATTGGTCTCGTCGTCG
>DATKDB010000110.1:0-25656 GCA_035512895.1 Binatia bacterium
GCTTGCTCCCGATGCGGTCGCCGCCGAGCTGGCTCGTGCATGGCCCTCGTTCCTCTCGGCGATCAGCCGCACCGGTCCGACCATGGTCGTGTTCGAGGACGTGCACTGGGCCGGCGACCAACTGATGAGCATGGTCGACCGACTCATCAGTCGCTCGACCGGCCCGCTTATGCTTCTCGCCACCGCGCGCCCCGAGTTCACCGAGGCAGCGCAGGGGCTGACGCTGAACCGCGAGGAGGTGTCGACGGTCGCGCTGCGGCCCCTGAGCGACGAGCAGTCCGCCGACCTCATCGCGAGCCTCCTCGACGCCGCCGAGCTCCCGGAGAGCCTGCGGGCGGAGATTCTCGGCAAGGCCGAGGGGAACCCGTTCTTCGTGGAGGAGATGCTGCGCCGCCTCATCGACGAGGGTGTGCTGGTCCACAACGAGATCGGGTGGCAGGTGACGACTGATGCCGGCGCCGTCGCGCTGCCGGACAGCATCCACGCGGTCCTGGCCGCACGGATCGATGCGCTGCCGATGGCGGAAAAGCGCGTGCTCCAGGAGGCCTCGATCATTGGTCGCGTCTTTTGGGAGGCGCCGGTCCGGGCGCCGCAGGTGACGACGACGCGGCTCCGGCCCTCGTGGCCCTGGAGCAGAAGGGGCTGATCCTCGCTCGCCCCACCACGACGATCGCCGGACAGGTCGAGTACATCTTCAAGCACGCGCTCGTGCGTGACGTCGCTTACGCCAGCTTGCCCAAGTCGCGACGGGCGCGCGCCCATGCCGCCGCCGCCGAGTGGATCGAGGAGCTCGCGGGCGCGCGCGTTGGCGAGTTCGCCGAGCTCGTCGCTTTCCACTACCAGATGGCGGTGGCCGGTGACGAGAGCGACCTCGCCTGGGATCAGGACTCCGCCGAGTACGAGGGCCTGCGTCGTCGGGCCTATGCGTCGCTCGTGGCCGCTGGGGCGGCGGCGCGCCGCCGCTTCGCGATCGCCAAGGCGCTCGAGCTGCACGAGGGCGCCCTCGCGCTCGCGGCGACCGACGAGGAACGCGTTGACGCACTCGAAGAGCTGGGCGATGACGAGCTTGCCCGATACCACTGTGACGAGGCCCTGGCGAGCTACGAGCACGCGCTGGCCCTCGCCGCCGGGGACAGGCCGCGACGGGTCAGGCTCGCCGAGAAGATCGGCCGCACAAGCGTGCGATGGGGCGCCTTCCGTGAGAAGCCTGATCCCGGGCGGATCGAGCGGATCGTCATGGACGGCCTCGCCGACGCCGACACCGAGGAGGCCCGTGCCCGGATGCAGGTCGCGCGCGGCTGGTCGTTTGTGCACTGGGTCAACCAGGGCAAGGAGGACCCGGTCTCGCCGGACCAGCGGCTTCAGTGGGGAAACGAGGCGCTGGCGGCGGCCGAGTCCCTGGGGGAGCCCCTTCTCGAGATGCGCGCGATCGGGGCGCTGGCGACCCTGTACACCGAGCGCGGCCTCTTCCGCGAGTCCCTCGAGGTCAGCCAGCGGCTCCTCGGCCTCGTCGACCGTCAGGCGTCACGCGACCTCCAGGCACAGACGTTCTCCTCGGTTGCCGACGATCTCCTCGCCTCGTCTGGGGATACCGCACGCGCCGTCGAGCTGGCCGAGCGAGGCTTTCGGCTGGCGCTCGGGACGAGCGACCACGAGCTGATGCACAGCTCTGCGGCCTACCTGCGGGGGCTCTTCACGGTGGGCCGCTGGTCCGAGATTCCGGCCGTCCTCGAGCAGCACATGGCTGCGTACGGCAACGAGTCGACGATGAGCTGCCCCGAGGTGCAGTTCGGGCCGCCCTTCGCCGCTCGCTTCTACGCCCTCACCGGGGACATGGATCGCGAACGCGGAGCCGCCGCGCTGCTGGGCGACCTCAGCCAGCTGTCACGCCGCAACCCGCCACCGTGGGGGCCGTTCATTGAGAGCCAGGTCGCCGAGTACCTCACCACCGTGGGCCGTGCCGAGGATGCGGCCGTCCTCATGGCACCCGTCGTCGCGGGCGTCGCGCCCACGAAGTTGCGCCACCTGGCCGCGCCGTACATCGAAGTCCTGGCCGCGCTAGGGCGGTGGGACGAGCTCACCGAGTTCGTGAAGAAGGTCGAGCCGATCATCGACGTCACCCCATATCTGCGGCCATACGCCGACCGTGCCCACGGCCGCGCGAGAATCGCCGGCGGCGACTCCGAAGGAGCGGCCGCCACTCTTCAGGCAGCGTTCATCGGGTTCTCTGAGCTGGGCTATCGGTTCGAGACGGCGCGAACGGCCGAGGTTCTCGCCGAGCTCAACGTCCCGAACCGCGACGAGTTGCTCGACCAGGCACGCGAGACGTACGAGTCGCTCGGGGCGCTTCGAAGCCTGGCACGTCACCGAGCTGCACGACGTCGGATCGAGCGATGAGGCTCGAGGATGACGCGCCGACGGGTTAGCGCGGCTCGAGGATGACGACCGCGGTCTCGGTCGGCCGGCGCGCGGCCCAGGCGTCGAGCTGGTCGCCGTCGTACCGGCGCCACAGCTTCCACAGCCGCGGGCGCTCCTCGGGCGTGGCGGCGCGGCCGTGGACGGCGAGGGTGCGATCGTGGAGCTCGACCGTCGTGTCCGGGTTCGCCTGGAGGTTCAGCCACCAGGCCGGCTCGGGCTTGCCCCAGCCGTTCATCGCCATCGTCACGAAGTTCGGCCCGTCCTCGTAGTAGCCGAGGATCGCGGCTCGCTCGCGGCCGCTCTTTCGACCGATCGTCTTCAGCCGCATCATGCCCCACACTTTCTCGGATGCCGGCCGCAGGCCGATGCGTCCGCCGCTGGCCCGATGGATGGCGCGGTGGATGATCCAGGCGGCGTGAATCACCGGGCGCGGTGGCAGCCACCCTGCCGGCGTGCGGGGGGTCTCGGGGGTCTCGGAGGTCTCGGGCGTGGTGGTCATCTTGCGTTCTCCTTCGTGGTGGCTGGGTACTGGAAGACGTCGTCGAGGGGGACGCTGAAGGCGCTGGCGATCTGGAAGGCCATCTCGAGCGACGGCGAGTAGCGGCCCTGCTCGATGGCGATGATCGTCTGGCGGGTCACGCCAACCCGCTCGGCGAGCTCGGCCTGGGTCATCTCGCCGTGCGCGAAGCGCAGCCGGCGGATGTCGTTCGTGACTCGCGTCGGCCTGACCATCGGTCAGAACCCCCGACGGTAGGCGAGGAGCTTGATCACCGTGCCGGCGACGGCCTGCACGACGAAGACGAGGTAGATCGCATTGGCGATCCAGAAGTGATCGGCCCCGATCAGGGCGAGGATGAAGGGCCCGACCATGCCGATGCCGATGACCATCCCGGCCACGTACTCCCCGAAGCGGCCGATGTCGCGGTCGCGGACGTCCTCTCGGTACGACTCACTGGGCCGCACGATCTCGATCGCCATGCGCCCGATGATCGAACCCGCGATTGCCGCACCGATCGTCAACAGCAGGATCGGCTGGTACTCGATCTCCGCTAGCGGGGTCGTGCCGGCGCGGCCGAGCATGAGCACGAGGTAGGCCCCGTAGGCGGTCGTGGTGGCCGCGAGGTAGACCCACTGGCCCTTCTCTTCGTAGGACATGACGGCGCTCCCGATGTACAGAATCCTTGACATCGGGCACGGTAAAGCACCGCAGACACCATGTCAAGAATACTAGACATGTCTGGCCAGCGGAGGCGGTGCGGGGCGGCCCGCCACAATGCAAGCGGAGGCCATGGGCCCGCCTGGATGCCCCGCTGGGACGTGGTGCCGCTACTGCCGATGCGGTACCGGGGCGATGGTGCCGATCACGTCAACGCGCCTCGCGCTTCGCTATTGCGCTGAACGCCTCGAGCTCACCGCGGAAGCTTCCTCGCGACGAACCGATGGCGAAGAGGCGCGCGGAGATCGACGAGATGAGCCCCTGTGTCTTGAACACCTGGACGAGTCGCGTTCCGCCGCCCTCATCGTCGAACGTCGCAAGAGTCTCCCCTCGCAGCAGCCAATTGCCGAAGCGGGTGCGGATGCGTCCCGGCGGCTCGACGTCGAGGACTTCGGTCGGGCTGCGCATCGGTCCGAACCAGACGGTGTAGCGAGTGCCGGCTTGCTCGACCGGCCCGGTCACGTCGGTGACGCGCGTCACGCCACCCACCCATTCGCGCATGCGGTCGAGATCGGTCCAGAGCCCGAAGACCCGCTGGCGAGGGGCGTCGACATGGATCGAGAACCGATATTCCGCCATCTACGCCTCGCGCGCGCGTCCGCGACGGGAGCGTTGCTCTAGAGCGGGTCCTTCAGCAGCAGCGCCCCATCCGCGGGGTGGTCAGTGCGGAGGTGATTCCAGATGCCGACGGCGGTCCGATGCTGGCGCCAGACCTCGACGGCGAGCAGCGCGGCGCCGGTGCCGACGATGACGGCCAGGCCACCGCTGATCGTGGCGTACTGGTCGCTCCCGCCCATCAGGAACATGACCGAGATGATGGCGATGACGGGCGTCGCGAGGGCAAGCAGGATCTGTGGGATGCGCCACTGATCCTCTCGGCGCCGGGCCTCGTGGTAGTCGCGCAGCAGGGAATCGAACTGCGTGCGATCGGCGTCGGGAACGGCGCTTGTGGTGGTCATCGGCTTGCAGCCTCAGTGGAGTATTGACCGGCAGCATAGAGCAATCCGCGAGCCGCCCCGCGGTCTGACCGCGTTTCACTCGTGGTCGGTGCCGCTGATCTCGAAGTCGACCTCGTCGCCGATCGTGACACCCGCCGCCGACATCATCGCCTTGCTGACGCTGAGCGCCAGCCGTCGGCCGCCCGCGGGCATGACGTTCGAGCTGAACGCCGCACCGCCGATCGCGCCGCGGACGCGCAGCTGCTTGAGGCCTCCGAGCTGCGTCACGTGCTCGGGCGGAACGTCGGCGACGGCGAGCCCGCTCGCCTTCTCGGGGTTCCAGTAGCGGATCGGTGCGCGGAATCTCATCGGCTCCATGGCACGAGCATCTCCCGCTGCCACGCTTCTTCTCAGCCGACCTGCGCGGGCTGCATCGGCCGCTCGTTCGTCAGCCAGGTGCCGGTCCGGACGAGCTGTCGGCCGAGCCAGTGGCGGACCTGGCCCCGGTGGTGCCCACGCGGTGTCGCATGCGCCGATGGACGCAGCGCCGCCTCATGCTGGCTTGCCAGCTGGCGGGCCACGTGGACGTTCTGGAGAATCTGCACGGTTGTCACCTGGTTCCTTCTCTCGTGTCGTGTGGAGGTTCTGGCCGAGATCGACCGATGTCACACAGGGTGGGATTCGATTGGGCGGGAACTGTGAAGGCGCGATGAACGGCTGGCGACGGCGTGCGGCTCACAGGGTGACGACGACCTTGCCGCGGGCGTGGCCGGCCTCGACGTGGCGGATCGCCTCGGGCAGCTCGGCGAACGGGTACGTGCGGTCGATGACCGGCGTCACCTTGCCGGCCTCGATGAGCTCCCTGAGGACGAGCAGGTCGCCCCTGCTCACGGCGGAGAGGAACGGCTGCACCCTCTGGCGTCCGATCCGCGACGTCAGCAGCGCACCGATGACGCGAACGACGGGTCCGATCCACTGCCCAGGCTGGGGAGCGACCAGGACGACCGTCCCTTCCGGCGTCAGCGCCCGGCGCATCGACGGAAGGCGTCGGTTACCGCCGATATCGAGAATGAGGTCGTAGCGCTGCCCGCCGCGCGTGAAGTCGTCGCGGGTGTAGTCGACGACGTGGTTCGCGCCGATCGAGAGGGCCAAATCGACGTTCCTCGTGCTCGTCACCGCGGTCACGTCGGCGCCGAGGGCCTTCGCGATCTGCACGGCGAATGTCCCGACGCCGCCGCCCGCCCCGTTGACGAGCACCCGCTGGCCCGCCTGGAGCCCGCCTTTGTCGCGCAGCCCCTGGAGGGCCGTCTGGCCGGCGACGGAGACCGCGGCGGCCTGCTCGAACGTGAGGCCCGCCGGCATCTTCACGAGGTTCCTGCCGCTGACGTACTCGGCAAATGCGCCGGATCGTGAGCCGAAGACCTCGTCGCCGGGCTTGAGGTCCGTGACGTTCGCGCCCACGGCCTCGACGACGCCAGCGACGTCGAGGCCGAGGATCGTGCTCTTCGGCCGGCGCAGGCCCTCGTCCAGGCGCGCGATGTACGGCTTGCCGCGCAGCATGTGCCAGTCGTGGGCATTGATCGACGTCGCGCGAACGCGGACGAGCGCGCCGCCATCGGTCAGCTCCGGCTTGTCGACCTCCTCGAGCCGGAGGACGTCGGGGGAGCCGTATCGGTCTCGGACGTATGCTTTCATCGGTTGGTCATCCTGGGGAGTCCTTGTCTTACGGTGTAAGGTTGCGCACACACGCTAGACTTACGCTGTAAGATTGTCAAATCCCTTGATGCAGTAGGAGCGCGACAAACCGATGCCGACCCCTCGGTTGACCCAGACGCAAGTCCTGCGAGCTGCCATGGACCTGGCGGATGCGGGCGGTCTCGAGGCGGTCAGCATGCGTCGCGTGGCGCAGGAGCTCGGCGTGGAGGCCATGTCGCTGTACCACCACGTCGCCAGCAAGGAGGAGCTGCTCAGGGGCCTGGTCGACCTGGTGGTGGGCGAGATCGAGGTGGCTCGACCGGGGACCGAGTGGAAGTCCGGGCTCCGGAGGATGGCGATGTCCGCTCGTGACGCGCTTGTGCGCCATCCGTGGGCCGCGCCGCTCATGCTGTCGCACTCCGACCGGAGCACTGCACGGTTGCGCTACATGGAGTCGATGCTCGCGACCCTTCGACAGGGTGGCTTCTCGCCGGAGCTCACGGACCACGCGTATCACGTGCTGGACAGCCACGTCGTCGGGTTCAGCCTATGGGTGGCCGGCATGAATCTCCCTGCGGGCGAGGACCTCGCCGCGCTCGCGGCGACCTTCCTCGAGCAGTTGCCGGTGCACCAGTTTCCGTATGTCGCGGAGCACGTCGACCACCATTTGCATCCGCCAGCTCTCCAGGCCAAGAGCTCGTTCGAGTTCGGTCTCGACCTCCTCCTCGAGGGCCTGGAGGCGATGCGCGCGCGGGACCTCGCCTCCGGCTGACGGCCGCTCTCCGGCCCAGGTGAGCGTCTGCCTGGGTGGCGGCGTGAGTCATCGGTTCTCCCAGCCCGCTGAGGCCTCGCGGGTCTCATCCAGGACCGGCGTCCGGCCATGGGCGCCCTGGAGCGGTTCCGCGCGCCTGGCCAGCACGTCGTTGACGACGCGCTCCACGGCGGAGACGAACGCAGGGTCGTTCAGGGCAACTCCCGGTCGCTCCTCGGCTGCAGCGTCGGCTGGCAGCGGTTTGAAGCGACGGTCGACGAAGCCCTCGATCGACTTTCGGACCGGCGTGAAGATCGCCGCCAGGATGAGCGCGCTGATGACGGCTGCGCCGTCGGACGTGTTTCCGGTGAAGGCGACGAAGACGCGTTGCAGCAGCGCCACGCTCGCCGCGTAGAAGCCGGCCACGATGCCGACGAGGGGCACGTACACGAGCGTGCGGTTGATGAGCGTGTCGATCTCGTACAGCCGGTGGCGCGTGATCGCGATGAGGATCGTAGATGCCGGGGATGAGCAGTCCGAGCAGGGCGCTGGCCGTGGCGGCAGCCAGGGCCAGGAGCCAGATGCCACGGGCAACCCAGATCAATGCTCGAACGCCTCTCAGGCCGTCGGCTCGGTCTGGTGGACGCGGCCGGCATCGGCTCCGAAGTCCCACACGTCGATCGCCGGCGGCTCGATGCCGAGGCTCGTGAGCGCCGTGCAGACCTGGCTTCGGTGATCCGTGCCGTGGTGCAGCGCCTGGGCGAGCCGGATGCCGAGCGGGGCGTGGCTCTCCGAGCCGTCATCTCGGTGCCGGACGACGATCGCCTCCGGGTCGAGGTTTCGAGCCAGGAGCGCGGACCACGCCGGCCCCTGGTCGACCATGACCGATCGGAGCGCGGCGAGGTCCATCTCCTCCTCCCGGATCTCCGAGACGCGCCCATCGCTGAGCACGAAGAGGTACGACGCATCGGCGCCGACGGTATGGCGGATCGTGTCGAGGATCGAGCCGTACGTGCCCGGGACGTTCGTCTCGAGCTGCTCCGGGGTCAGGGCCAGGCACGCGTCGATGACGCGCAGCGTGGCCCAAACGTGATGGCCGAAGGCGTCTTCCAGGAGGGAGGTCGTCACGTCGGGCCGGTCAGCCCTTCTTGTCCTTGCCGCCCTTCTGCTTCTTGCCCTTGCTCTTCGAGCCAGGTCCCTTGTCGCCCATGTCGCAGTCTCCTCGGGGGTGGTTTGTCGGAGCGTCTGCCCGTATCGTGCGCCGTCGCGTCAAGGGCCTGGTCTAGTCGGGTGCCCGCAGCACGGTGAGCGCGCGGAGCGTGACCATCCGGTCGCCGGCATCGTCGAGGCGCCATTCCACGGCCTCTGCCGCGCGGGTCCCGCCGGGGGGCTTCCACCAGCGGGGGCTCGAGCGCCAGCGACCATCGGCCAGGCGACGCGCTCGAAGCAGGTCGATGCCGTCCGCCGCCCTCGGATCCCCGGCCAGGCCCAGGCGAGCCAGGACGACCATTGCCTGCAGGACGTCGTAGTGCCAGTACGGCGGCCAGTGCAGGGTCAGCCATTCGCGATGCATCGGCTCACCGGTCGCGAGCGCCCTGAAGACCCGGTGCTCGAGGAGCAGCTCCGCGCCTCGTCTCGCGGCCTCGGCCGCGGCGGCGTCTCCGGTGGCGACGGCGTACTCGTGCAGGCCCCAGATCGGCGGAAGGGTCTCGTGGAAGCTGGACCGATGCGCCTCCGGCCGGCGATCGCAGTTCCAGCCGCCGTCCGGCCACTGCCATCCGATGAGCGCGGCCGCCAGCATGCCGGCTCGCTCGTCGCCGGCGGCCCCGAGCCGGCACGCGGCCGCCAGTGCGTTGCCCTCCTGCGATCCGCATCGGCGGGCGAGGCCCGCGATGACCGGCACGTTGCTGCGATGTGAGGCGTCGGTCAGCCAGTCGAGCACTGTCTCGAGCGCGGTGAGGGCACGCGGCTCGCCGGGCGGAAGCCCGAGCTCGGCGAGCGAGACGAGGCGCCAGTGCGCGCCGCTCCACTTCTCGTACGGACCACCGCCGAAGCCTCCGTCCGGCTGCTGGCCGGCCAGCAGTGCGGCGACGATCGGCCCGTCGAGGATGGCGGCCTCATCGTCGGGTGCCGCCTCGTCGAGCAGGTCGCGCCGCACGAGCCGTCGGATCGCCGGCTCCTCCGAGGTGAGGAGCCAGTCAATGACCGTCCGTTCGCTGCTCACGGGGGTCGGAGCTAGCGCCAGGCGGCGACGATGATCGCGACGATGAGCAGGCCGAGCGCGTGGTAGCTGCCGTTGATCGCGAACCACGCCCACGGCTGTGGCTTGTTCGGATCGAACGTGGCGTCCACGAGCGTGTGCATGAGCAACAGGCCGATGCCGAGAATGAGGCCCAGGACGACCCCTTCGCCGATGCTGTCCGCGCCGGTTGCCGCGGCCAGCAGCCCGACGGCGACGGCCATGACGAGGTAGGCGACGAGCGGCACGACGTACGTCGTCGCCTTCATCTCGGGCGGGCGCTGCTCCGGATCCCAGCCGATCGAGCGCTGCCATTGCTTCCCGAAGAGTATCGGCGAGTACCAGAGCGCGCCGAGCGCGAAGTAGATGAGCGCTCCCACGACGACGGCGAGCCAGTTCAGCTCGCCCAGGGCATCGGTGATCACGAGTCCTCCTCCGTTTCGTCTGGCTGAACACCTCTCCCCCGGCGACAGCGTAGCCCCTCCGCGCCGCGCTCGGCTTGCCCCGATCGCTACGATCGTCGGACCGACGGTTCTCGTCAGCAGCGAAGAGGGGTCCGATGCGCTACGGCCTGATTCCCACGAACCCGATCGAGCGGATCGCGATGGCGGCAGGGCTCATTCCCGTGCCGCTCGTCGACGGCTACGCCTTCGCCTTCAGCCGGGCGCTCATGGTGGCCACGAAGCTCGGCCTCTTCGACGCACTCGTCGACAAGCCGATGACGGCGCCCGAGGTCGCGGATCGAGCCGGGAGCGATCCGGTCGCGACCGAGAAGCTGCTCAACCTGCTCCTCCCGATGCGCTACGTGGAGCTGCGCGACGGTCGCTATCGGCTCACGAACATGGCGCGTCGCTTCATCGTGGGCGACCGCTCGAAGAGCGTCCGCGACGGAGTCCTCATGAAGTTCCTGGAGTGGCGCTGGCTGGAGGGGCTCGAGGACTTCGTGCGCGGCGGGAGGCCGCTCGACGTCCATGCCGGCCTCGCGGCGGAGGACTGGGGCCTCTACCAGCGCGGCATGCGTGACATGGCGAGCTTCTCGGCGCCCGAGGTCGCGAGCCGGATGCCGATGCCGGCGGGTGCGACCGAGATGCTCGACATCGGCGGCTCGCACGGGTTCTACTCGGTGGCCCTCTGCCGGCGGCACCCCGGGTTGCGCGCCACGGTTTTCGACCTGCCCGACGCGGTCGAGCAGGCGGCGCCGCTGCTCGAGGCGGAAGGGATGGGGGAGCGGGTGACGATGCGGGCGGGCGATGCCCTCGTCGACGATCTCGGCGAATCGGCGTACGACCTCATCCTCATGTTCAGCCTCGTTCATCACTTCGACGACGCGACGAACCGGCGCCTCGTCGACCGGGCCGCTCGAGCGCTGCGGCCGGGTGGCCGTCTCGTGATCGGCGACGTCGTGCGGCCCGACGCCGGCAGGGCCGACCAGATCGGCGCCTTCTTCGAACTGTACTTCGCGCTCACGAGCGAGTCCGGCCTGTGGAAGCCCGAGGAGATGGCGAGTTGGCAGGCGGCGGCGGGGCTCGTGCCGCTGAAGCCGATCCACCTCCGCATGTCGCGGGGCGTCGTCCTCCAGGCGGCGGAACGCCAGGCGCCGTCCTAGAAGATGGCGCCGACGCAGGAGGCGAGCAGCCAGATGACGAGGATGATCCCGATGACCACCCCGAGCAGGATGCGTCCCATTCGTGGTCCCTTTCGTGCGGGTCGTCCAGCCCGGTAAGCAAGGGCTAGGCCACAATCCCACCCATGGATCAGCTGTCAGACTGCCGGATCATCCTCATCGGCATGATGGGCAGTGGTAAGACCACGATCGGCCGCGGGCTCGCGGCGGCCACCGGATGGGAGTACGTCGACAACGACGAGCTCCTGCTGCGCCGCCACGGAATGACCTCTCGCCAGATCCTCGCGGCGCAGGGCGAGGCGCGGCTTCGCGCGGCGGAGCGCGAGGCCCTCATCGCGGGCCTGGAGCTGCCGCCGCCCGTCATCGTCGGCGTTGCGGCGGGGACGATCACCGATGCCGGCGACCGGGAGCGGCTCTCCGCCGGTGGGATCGTCGTCTGGCTGCGCGCCGCAGCGGCGACGCTCGTCGATCGCGCGATGGACGCCGAGCACCGGCCCTTCGTCGACACCGTCGGGCCGGACTGGCTGCAACAGGCGGCCGTCGACCGTGCGCCGCTCTACACGTCCGTTGCCGGCCTCGTCGTCGACACGGACCGGGGAACGCCGGAGGAGATCGTCGCGGCGATCCGCGAGTACCTGGAGGACGTGGACGCCTGCCCCTGACGGCGTTTGCCGGTAGCGTCGCCCCTCAGCCGGGCCAGCGTTCCTCGAAGACCGTCTCCGCGCGCGGCAGGCGAGCCTCGCCTCGGGCCGACTTCGGCTGCCGGGCGCCCTTGGTCGGATGGCCGACGGCCACGACCGTGCGCACGAACCGATCCTCCGGCAGGCCGAGCAGCTCGCCCACGACCGGGCGCACCTCGGATCGGATCCACGCGATCCCGGCGCCGAGGCCGAGCAGGGACGCGGCGACGAGGATGCGCTCCGCGGCGCGCCCCTCGTCGTAGCCGTGTGAGATGCCCTTGCCCGGCTCCTGTGGCAGGACGATGGCGATCGCTCCGGTCGCCGTCGCCAGGGACCGGGTCTGCGGCAGGCCGGCCTCCGCGATCGCGCGCAGCATCGCCGGCTCCATGATGACGATGAAGCGCCACGGCTGCGTGTTGCTCGACGAGCCCGACCAGCGCGCCGCATCGGCGAGGCCGTGGAGCGCAGCGGCATCGACCGGCGCGTCGGTGAACTCGCGCACCTGGCGGACGCGAAGGAGCGGACGGATCGTGTCGGCGGGATCGGGCGAGGGATCCATGCGCCCAGCCTAGCGGAACCCTGACTTACTGGGTCGTTCGCCGGTTGTAGAACCACAGCCCGAGCGGGAAGAAGACGGCCAGGGTCCCCACCGACCAGAGCACGGATCGCAGTTCCGCCGCGTAGATGTTCGTGCCGAGGGTCAGGTCACGCACCGCGTTCACCACCTGGGTCATCGGCTGGTTCTCGGCGAAGACGCGCATCCAGTCCGGCATCGTGTTCGTGGGCACGAATGCGCTGCTCACGAACGTGAGGGGGAAGACGGCCGCGAAGATGATGCCCTGCAGCGCCTCGGGCGTGCGGACCAGCGCTCCGGCCGCGACACCGACCCAGGAAAGCGCGAAGCCGAACAGGAGCATGAGACCCACCGCGGCCAGGTTGCCCGGGATGCCGCCCTCCGGACGGAATCCGACGAGGAGACCAACGACCCACATGATCGCGACCGCCAGCGTCGCGCGCATGAGGTCGGTCAGGGTCCTCCCGGTGAGGACCGAGGACTGCGTCATCGGCAATGACCGGAATCGGTCGATCATGCCCTTCTGCAGGTCGTTGGCGAGCAGGACGCCGGTGTAGATCCCCGCGAACGCCACCGTCTGGACGAAGATGCCGGCCATCAGGAAGTTGACGTACGACGCATCCTCGCCTCCCTCTACCCCGACGTCGATGGCGCCACCGAAGACGAAGCTGAAGAGCAGGACGAACATGATCGGGCTGAGGGTCACGTCGAGCAGCAACTCGGGCGTGCGCTTGATGTGAATCAGGTTGCGCCTGACCATCTCCCAGGAGTCGCGCAGCCACCCGGTGAAGCCGTTCATGCCTCGACCTCCTGCGGCGACTCCTCGGCCGGGCGGCCGGTGAGCGACAGAAAGACCTCGTCCAGGGTCGGGCGGCGGAACCCGGCATCGTCGACTTCCACGCCCGCGGTGTCCAGCTCGCGAATGGCCCGGGTCAGGACGCCGTCGTGCGAGGCGACGGCGATGCTCACGCGTCGCGCGTCCTCCTCCAGGCGCGCGCGCCCCTCTCCCAGGGACTCGAGGACTGCCGCCGCCGGCGCGAGTGCCTGCCCCTCCCGCACGGTCACTTCGAGCCGCTCACCCCCGACCAGCCGCTTGAGCTCGTCCGCCGTGCCGCGCGCGATCACCCTGCCGTGGTCGATGACCGCGATGTCATCCGCCAGGCGATCCGCCTCCTCGAGGTATTGCGTCGTCATGAGGACCGTCGTCCCGCCGCGTGCCAGCTCCGCGATCAGGTCCCACATCGATAAGCGCCCCTTGGGGTCGAGGCCGGTCGTCGGCTCGTCGAGGAAGATGACCGGCGGCTGCGCCATTAGCGCGGCACCGAGGTCGAGACGCCGGCGCATGCCACCCGAGTACGTCTTCACCGTGCGGTTCGCGGCCTCGGCCAGCTCGAAGTGGTCGAGCAGCTCGGTCGCGCGTTGCCGCGCGGCCCGAGCCGACAGGCGGTACAGCCGGCCGACCATTTCGAGGTTCTCGCGTCCGGTCATGATCTCGTCCAGCGCGGCGTACTGCCCGGCGACGCCGATCTGCGCGCGCACCCGGCCGGGATGGCGCTGGACGTCGATCCCGGCGACCGTCGCGTGACCGGCATCCGGCCGCGTCAGCGTCGTGAGGATGCGGACCGCCGTCGTCTTGCCGGCGCCGTTCGGGCCGAGGACGCCGAGGATCGTGCCCTCCTGGACGTCGAAGTCGAGGCCCGCCAGGGCATGCGTCTCGCCGAAGGACTTGCGGAGGCCGACGGCCTCGATCATGGCTCGGGTCAAGGTCGGCAGCGTAGCGCGGTTTGGCCGGGACCGCTCGGCGTAGGATCGACCGATGCCACGCATCGCCGTCGTCTTCACCGGCGGGACGATCTCCATGCGGCACGAGCCCGACACGGCGGGCAACGTGCCGACCCTGGGCGGATCGGAGCTGCTCGCCTCCGTGCCGGGCCTGTCGGAGGTCGCGGAGATCGAGCCGATCGATTGGGGCCTCGTCCCGGCATCGCACCTGACCTTCGCGCAGGTGCTCGAGATCGGAGCCATCCTGTCGGACGCGCTGGCGCGGCCGGAGATTGACGGCGCGGTCGTCGTGCAGGGGACCGATGTCATCGAGGAGACCGCCTTCGCCTGGGACCTGCTGCCGCTGCCCGACAAGCCGGTCGTCGTCGTCGGCGCCATGCGATCGGCCTCGCAGGAGGGCTGCGACGGTCCGGAGAACCTTCGCAACGCCGTCGTTGCCGCTGCGGATCCCTCGCTGAGCGGGCAGGGTGTCGTCGTGGCCATGGCCGGCGAGATCCACGGGGCCGACGACGTGCGCAAGACGAACACGCACGCCTACGCGACCTTCCAGAGCCCGAATCTCGGTCGCCTCGGGGCGATCGTCGACGGGCGGGTCCTGCTGGCCCGCCGTCACACGCCGGTTCGCCTGTCGCGGATGCCGGAGCATGCCGCTCTGCCCGTGCCGATCCTCGGCGTCGCACTGGATGCGGTCCCCTCGCTGGGCGGGGTCGAGCCTGCCGGGCTCGTCGTCGCGGCCGCCGGCGGGGGGAACACGCCGCCCGCGTACCTCGAGCTGGCGCGGTCGCTCATCGAGCGTGGCGTTCCCGTCGTGCTCACGACGCGCTGCCCGTCCGGGCGGCCGCAGCCCGGCTACGGCTTTCCCGGCGGCAGCTCGCAGTGGTGGGAGGCGGGGGCCATCTTCTCGGGCACGCTCGACGCGCTCAAGGCGCGGGTGCTCCTTGCGCTCGGCGGGCCGGAGGTGGCGCGCGTCTGTGAGTCCTTTGGGGGCGGACGTAATCTGTAACAGAGATGGTTACAAATAGGGGCGGCCGGGGATTCGCTCTCGCAATCCAGGCGCTCATCCTGCTCGCCGAGGCGCCGCGCGGGATGGCCACGTCGAGGGAGCTCGCGGAGGTCATCGATGCGCACCCGGTGGTTCTGCGCCGGCTGCTCGGCGGCCTGCGCTCGCACGGCTTCGTCGAGGCGCGGACGGGCCCCAAGGGTGGCTGGGCCGTGGCGCGCGACCCCGCCCGGATCACGCTGGCCGGCATCTATCGCGCCCTCAGCGCGCAGGCCGAGGTCCTCTCACCGGCAGCGCTGGACGATACGCTCGTGCGCGCCGAGGAGGCCTACGTGGCCGTGCTTGAGGAGGTGACCGTCTCCTCGCTCATGGGAAGATCGGCTCGACCCCATTTGTAACGCGCACGGTTACAAACACCACTCCTACCCTGGGACGCGGTGCACCTCGAGCAGGTTCGGCCCGGTCCCGGTTCCGGCCGTCGATGCGACGAGCACGACCGCGGACCCCGGAGGCACGGAGGCGTCCTCGCCCACGAGCCAGGCCATGAGCCCCAGGCGCCCCTCGACGCCGTCGGGCGGCACGCAGGCGCGCGCCTCGACGCCGTATGGCAGCGCCAGGCGCCGCACGACGACGGCGGACGGTGAGAAGGCGATGATCGGGACGCGCGGGCGCAGTGCGCTGAGGATGCGCGCCGTCCGTCCGCTGCGCGTGTAGCAGGCGATGGCCGACACGTCCTCGTCGGCGGCGGCGAGGGCGACGGCCGCGTAGGCGAGCGCGTCCGCGTCGGTCTCGGCGTTCGGTGGGGCCCCGGCGGCGAGGTGGGCCGCCCCCTTCTCCTCGCACAGCCGGGCGATCCGCTCCGCGGCCTGGGCCGCGAGGATCGGGTGCGCGCCGATCGCCGTCTCGGCCGAGAGCATGATCGCGTCGGCCCCGTCGAAGATCGCGTTCGCCACGTCGCTCGCCTCCGCGCGGGTCGGGCGCGGCGCGCTGATCATCGACTCGAGCATCTGGGTCGCCACGATCGTCGGCACGCCGCGGTCGAGCGCGCGTCGCACGAGCTGCTTCTGGAGAATCGGGACCTCCTCGTAGGGGAGCTCCACGCCGAGGTCGCCGCGGGCGATCATCACCGCGTCGGCGACGCCGCAGATCGCGTCGAAGTCCTCGACCGCGGGGCGCGTCTCGATCTTCGCGACGATCGGCGGCCCCGAGGGACCGAGCAGGGTGCGCAGCTCGCTGACATCGGCGGCGCGGCGCACGAACGACTGGCCGATGTAGTCCGCGCCGAGCTCGAGCGCGTCCGGGAGCCACGTTCGGTCGGCATCGGTCAGGGCGGGCTCGGAGAGGCGGTCGGATGGCACGCTGACGCCGGCCCTGGAGCGGATCGTCCCGCCGCGGACGACCTCGGTGAGGACCTCCCGCTCGCCGGTCTCCGAGACCCGCAGCTCGACGGCGCCATCGGACAGGAGGATGCGGTCGCCGCGAAGGAGGTCCGCGCCGAGGCGCGGGTAGGACACCTGGGCACCGGACGCGTCTCCGGGGCGTGCGTCCGCCGGGCGCAGCGCGAAGGCCGCGCCGGCCTCCAGGGTGAGCGTCTCGGTGGCGAGGTCGCCGAGCCGGATCTTCGGGCCCGGCAGGTCGGCGAGGATCGCGACGCCCCGTCCCGCGGCCTCGGCCGCCGACCGTACGCCGCGGCCGGCCCCCGCCCGGCTCTCCGGCGTCCCGTGCGAGAAGTTGATGCGCGCCACGTCCATGCCGGCCTCGATCAGCTCGCCGACGCGGCCGGACGAGGCGGGACCGATCGTGCAGACGAGGCTCGTTCGCCCGTTCACGCGGCGCCGACCCCGGCGCCGGCCCCGGCCTTGTACGTCGCGCCGGATGCGCGGCGGCGCTCGTGCTGTCCGAGCAGCCGCTTGCGCAGCCGGATCGCGGTCGGCGTGACCTCGACGAGCTCGTCGGCGGCGATGAACTCGATCGCCGATTCGAGCGTGAGGACGCGCGGCGGCGTGTGGATGCGGTAGTCGCCGTCGGTCGCCTGCGTGCGCATCTTCGAGAGGGCCTTCGACTTCGTCGGGTTCACGTCCATGTCGCCGGGGCGGCTGTTCTCGCCGATGATCATGCCCTCGTACACCTCAATCGACGGGCCGATGAAGAGCTCGGAGCGCTCGACGAGCGACGAGAGGGCGTACGCCCGCGCCTCGCCGGCGCGGTCGGACACGAGGACGCCGGAGGTGCGATGCGTGACCTCGCCGGCCATCGGTCCGTAGCCCTCGCCGATCTGGTGCAGGAGCGCCGTCCCGCGCGTGTCGCTGAGCAGCTGCCCGCGGTAGCCGATGAGCCCGCGGGTCGGGATGATGAACTCCATCCGGACGCGGCCGTCGGCATCGGTGCTCATCTGCTCGAGGCGCCCCTTCCGCCCGGCGAGCGCCTGCTGCACGGTGCCGATGTAGTCGGGCGGGATGTCGATCGTCACCCGCTCGTACGGCTCCTGGCCGTCGCGCATGATCACCTCGGGGCGGCTGATCGTCAGCTCGAAGCCCTCGCGCCGCATCTGCTCGATGAGGACGGCGAGCTGCAGCTCCCCGCGCCCGCGCACCTCGAACGTCTCGCCCGAGTCGGTCGGATGGACCTCGATCGCCACGTTGCCGAGGACCTCGCGGTCGAGGCGTGCCCTGATCTGACGCGACGTCAGGAGCGTGCCGTCGCGCCCGGCCATCGGCGAGGTGTTGACGCCGAAGGTCATCCGCAGCGTCGGCGCGTCGACGTCGAGGCGGGGAAGCGGGCGCGGATCGGCCGGGTCCGTGAGCGTGTCGCCGATCGTCACCTCGGGCAGCCCCGCCACGCTCACGATGTCGCCGGGCCCGGCCTCGGTGATGTCGACGCGATCGATGCCGTGCGCCGTCTGCAGCGCCGTGACCGACCCGGTGACGGTCATCGATCGGCCGGGTTCGACGTTGCCGTCGACGTCATCGGCCTCCTCGCGCACGATGCTCACGCGCTGGCCGATCCTGAGCGAGCCGTTGCGGATGCGACCGACCGCCATGCGACCGACGTACTCGTTCGCGGTCAGGTTCGTGACGAGCAGCTGGAGCGGGTGGCCCTCCGTGTACGTCGTGGGCGGCGTGACCTCGACGAGCAGGTCGAGGAGCGGGCGCAGGTCGGTGCCCGGCACGGCGAGGTCGCGCGTGGCGGTGCCGAGCTTGGCGTTCGTGTAGACGACCGGGAACTCGATCTGGTGCTCGTCTGCCCCGAGGTCCATGAAGAGCTCGTAGACGTCGTCGAGCACCTGCGCCGGGCGGGCGTCGCTGCGGTCGATCTTGTTCAGCGCCACGATGACCGGCAGGTGGCGCGCCAGCGCCTTGCCGAGGACGTAGCGCGTCTGCGGCAGCGGGCCCTCCGAGGCGTCGACGAGGAGGAGGACCGCGTCGACCATGAGGAGCGAGCGCTCGACCTCGCCACCGAAGTCGGCGTGGCCCGGCGTGTCGACGATGTTCAGGCGCACGCCCCCGTGGTCGACCGTCGTCTGCTTGGCGAGGATCGTGATCCCCTTCTCGCGCTCCAGGTCGCCGGAGTCGAGGACGCGGTCGACGACGGCCTCGTTCGCGCGGAACGTGCCGGTCTGGCGCAGCATGCCGTCGACGAGCGTCGTCTTGCCGTGGTCGACGTGGGCGATGATCGCGACGTTGCGCAGGTTATCGCGGATCCGGGTGGGCATCGGCTCCATCGTGGCAGATGACGCCCGGGGATGCAGATGACGGACCGGGTCGTGCACACTGCGCCCAAGCATGGTGACCGATGCGCTCCGCGATCTCGCCTCCGCGCTCGAGCGGCGGATGGCCGCCGCTCCGACCGCCGAGCGCGCCGGACGCGCCGAGCGCCTGGCACGCCACGTCACCGACTTCCTCCTGCCGCGAGCCCGCGATGCCGGCGCGCCGCTCGTCGTCGTCATCCTCGGGTCGACCGGCAGCGGCAAGTCGAGCCTCTTCAACGCGCTGACGGGCCGCGCGCTGAGCCCATCGGGAGTCCTGCGCCCGACGACCCGCCGCCCGGTGGCCCTCGCGCATCCCGACGACGCCGGCCCTGACCTCCTTCCCGGGCTGGCGGCGCGCGGGTCGGTCGAGATCGTGACCGACCAGGCGGCGCGAACGGGCGTCGTCCTCGTCGACGCGCCCGACTTCGACAGCGTGGAGCTCGAAAATCGCGCGCTCGCCGTCGAGCTCCTCGAGGCGGCGGACCTCGTCATCTTCGTCACAACCGCGACGCGCTACGCCGACCAGGTGCCGTGGGAGATCCTCGGCCGGGCGCGGCAGCGCGGCGTCCCGCTGCTCGCCGTTCTCAACCGCCTGCCGCCCGAGAGTGGCGACGCGGAGGCGGTCGCCGCCGACTATCGCGCGCTCCTCGAGCGGGGCCGGCTCGACGAGTCGGGCGTCTTCGGCCGCCTCGAGGTCGTGCCGGTGGCCGAGGGGGCGCTCGACCCGGAGCGCGACGCGCTCGACGCGGGCGCCGCGGCCCCGATCCGCGATGCGCTCGACCGCCTCATGGCCGATGACGTCGCGCGCCTCGAGCTCGCTCGTCGCGGCCTGGAGGCGGCGCTCGCCGGCCTGCCCGAGGCGGTCGACGAGATCGCGCGCGAGATCGACGAGGAGGCCGCCGCGGCGGCCGCGCTGCTCGACACGGCCGCCCGAAACTACGCCGAGCGGCGCCGGGCGCTCGGCGACGACCTCGGTCGTGGCACGTTCCTGCGCGCCGAGGTGCTGCGCCAGTGGCAGGACTTCGTCGGCGCCGGGCAGGTCGCCCGCATCCTGTCGCAGGGCATCGGGCGCGTCGCCGCCACGTTTCGCGGCCTCTTCCGTCCCGGCCCGCCGGCTCCGGCGGCGGAGGTGCGCGAGGCGGCCTTCGCCGACCTCGTCTCGCTCGGCATCCAGCACGCCGACGCGGCCGCGCGTCGCACGGCGACGACCTGGATCGACGACCCGCACGGCGAGCGCGCGATCGCCGGCAACGCGACGCTGTGGGGCGCATCCTCGAAGCTCGGGGCGCGGCTGACCGCCGCCCTCGAGGCGTGGGCCGGCGCGATCGCCGACGAGATCCGGGCCATGGGGGAGCAGCGCAAGGGCTGGGCGAAGGTGGCGAGCATCGGCGTCAACGCGGTCGGGACGAGCGCCATCCTCGCCGTCTTCATGCACACCGGCGGGCTGACCGGCGCCGAGGTCGGGATCACCGCGGCCACCGCGGTCGTGAACCAGAAGCTGCTCGAGGCGATCTTCGGGGAGGCGAACGTGGCGGCGTTCGTGGGCCGCGCGCGCACCGCGCTCGGCGCCCTGCTCGACGAGGCGTTCGAGGCGGAGCGCGCACGGTTCAGCGATGCGCTCGGCGCGCCGGCCGAGCTCTCGACCCTGGCCGCCGACCTGCGTGAGGCCGCCCGCCGCGCGGCGACAGACCGGTGACGCTCGAGGAGCGGCTCGAGCGCCTGGAGCGTGCCGCCGGGTCGGTTCGCGAGATCGGTCTCGAGACCGAGGGGGAGGCGGCGGCGGCCGTCGTGCGCCGGGCGCGCGAGCGCGTCGGCTTTCCCGGTGCCGCGTACGTCCTCGCGTTCGCCGGCGGGACCGGCGTCGGCAAATCCTCGCTCCTGAACGCGCTCGCCGGCGAACCGGTGAGCGCCGTGCGGGCCACGCGGCCGACGACGGAGCAGCCCCTCGCCTGGGTCGCGGAGGATCGGCGCGCAGAGCTGGCCGGCCTGCTGACCTGGCTCGGCGTGCGGCAGGTCATCGGGCACGCCGATGCCGAGCTGGCGAGCGTGGCGATCGTCGACCTGCCCGACGTCGACAGCGTCCGCACCGAGCACCGCGCCCTCGTGGACGAGCTGTTGCCCCGCATCGACAGCATCGCGTGGGTCGTCGATCCCGAGAAGTACGACGACGAGCGGCTGCACGCGTACCTGCGCTCGCTCGACGCCCATGCCGACCGGATGCGCTTCGTCCTGAACAAGGCCGACCGCCTGACCGATGCCGAGCGAGTGGCGCTCGAGACCGACCTGCGCCGGCGGCTCGCCGCCTCGGGACTGCCCGACGCCCGGATCCACGTCGTGTCGGCGGCCACCGGCGCCGGGGTGGCCGAGCTGCGCTCTTCGCTCGCCGCCGATGCCGACGCCAAGGCGATCGTCGCCGACAAGCTCGCCGCCGATGCTCGCGAGGCGCACGCCGCGCTCGCCCACGCACTCGGTCTCGACGCCGCCTACCGGCCGCTGCTGACGGATGCGCGCCGGGACGAGGCCCTGCGCGAGGCGGTCGACGGGGCGCTGCGCATCGTCGACCCGCCGGGCGTCGCGCGCCAGGTGCAGGCCGCCGTGCTCAACCGCGCCCGTCGGTCGGGCGGGTCCCTGCTCGGGCGGGCCGTCGCGCTGCTGGGCTGGATGACCGGGCAGCGGCGGCGTCGCGCGGACCCGGCCGGCTACCTTCGCGATTGGCGCGGTCGCGGCGCGCTCGGGCGCGTCGTGAACCCGGTGCACGCGGCGCTCGTGGAGGCAGCGCAGGGGGTGCCGGCCCCGAGCCGCCCAAAGATCCTGCGCGCCCTCGGCGCCGACGCGGCCGAGGCGTCCGTATCGCGCGCGCTGGACGAGGTGGCACGCGACGCCGGCTCCGACCTGCACGTACCCGGCTCCCTGCTGTGGCCGGCCGTCGGTGTCGTCCAGCTGCTCGTCGGCGCGGTCTTCGTCCTCGCGGTGGCCTGGTACGCGACCCTCTATATCGCCGGCGGGGCCGTGCCGGTCGCCACGCTCGAGCTGCCGGCCGTCGGCCCGGTGCCGATGCCGCTCCTCCTGCTGGCCGGATCGGTCGTCGTCAGCGCGCTCATCGGCTTCCTCCTCTCGCTCCACGCCGGCTGGATCGGCCGGCGCCGGGGGCAACGCCTGGCGGCGCGCGTCCGGACCGCCGTGGCCGGTGAGATCGACTCGGCCGTCATGTCCGGGCTGGCCCGCGTCGAGACGGTCCGGCGCGAGCTGGCCGGCGGGCGCGACGAATGACCTACTCGCCGGCGCGACGCTCGCTTGATGCCGCCTTGACGGCGTGGGCCTACGGTTCGATCAGCATGATCCGTCGCGAATCGCCACATGACCCCGCCCTCGTCTCCGACATCGAGCTCGGCATCAGCGTCCTGCTGCTGCTCGTCGTGGTGATCGCGACGGTCGTCTTCGTACCAGGGATTGCCTAGCCATGTATGCCAACCTCTCGGCCGGAATGCTCATCGTTCTCGGCACGCTCATCGCCGTCCTCGGCTTCCTCGCCGGTGCCTCGATCCCGATGGTCCTCATCGGCCTCGGCTCGATCACGATGGGCGGGATCCTCAGCGTCCTCGACCGCCGCTTCGCCCCCTAGCCGGGCCGCCCGCTCGCGTCGTCGCCGTGCCGGTAGCGCACGGCGACGATGACCGTCGCGACGCCGACAAGGAACGCGACGCTGTTCGGGATGATGAGCGCCAGGTTCGCGAGCGAGATGCCGTAGGCGACCCACAGCGTGAACCCGACCTGGAGCACGCCGAGGTAGGCGAGCGACACGTCCGCCGACGAGCGTCGCTCGAGCATCCGTCGGATCTGGAGCATGGGTGCTACGGCCATCAGCACGCCCCAGCTGGCGGCGATTGGCGCGAGCGCATCGGTCACGTCGACTCCTTCGGTGCGCTCTGACGTTCGGGCCTGCGTTCGCTGGCGTCGAATCCACCGAGGAGCGCGCACGCGGGCATCGCCATCCTATCGGAACTCACTCCGCCGACGGGATGACCGCCGGCGTGCCCGCTCCACGGGTCGCTCCCGCCGCGCTCGTTCGTCGCAGCGGGAGCTCGGGCACGAGCAGCGCGACGATGATCGTGGCGCCCAGCGCCCCCACCAGGCCGAGCCACAGGGCATTCGCGATGGCGATCGAGAAGGCCTGGTGGATGGCCTCGACGATCTGGCCAACGAACGGCTCGACGGCCGGCCGCATGGCCTCCGGGACCCGCGCCAGGATCCGCTCGCCGAGGTCGATGCCGACGCCGGTCAACTCGCCGTCGACCGACGCGCCGCCCGCAGCGAACGAGTTGGCAAATGGCGCCGGCACGCCTTCCGCGATCAGCTGGCGCGGCAGCTCCGCGCTCAGCGAGCTGCCGAAGATCGCCCCGGCGACCGCCAGCCCGACCGATCCGCCGACCTGCCGGAAGAAGGTGAGCGCGCTCGAGACGGTGCCGAGCATGCTCGGGCTGACCGCGTTCTGGACGACGATCGTGAAGATCGAGAAGGAGGGACCGATGCCGAGGCCCGCGATCGCCATCCAGAGCCAGACCGTCGTCACCGGCGTGTCGGCCCGGAGGCTCGTCATCAGGTAGAGGCCGAGCGTCGCGGTGGCCATCGCCCCGACCGCCATCCACTTGTAGCGCCCGGTGCGTGCCACGATCTGTCCCGAGACGATCGAGCTCGACATGACGCCGAGCATGAGCGGCAGCATCTGGTAGCCGGACTCGGTTGCCGACGAGCCCAGCACGAACTGGAACCAGCGCGGGATGAAGATGACGCCGCCGAAGAAGCCGAAGGTGATGAGGAACGTCGCCGCGATCGAGGCGGCCACCGTGCGGTTGCGGAAGAGCTCGAGCGGCAGGATCGGCTGGAGCGCGCGCGACTCGACCCAGACGAAGACCGCCCCGAGGCTGAGGCCGGCGAGGATGAAGCCGCCGACCTGCGGATCGGTCCAGTCGCCGGACTGCGCGTTCGTCAGGCCGACGAGGAACGGCACGATCGCGGCCGCGAAGACCGCGGCGCCGAGATAGTCGACCTGGCGGACGGCTTCCGGATGCCGGACCGGCGGGAGGAGGCGCCAGAGGACGACGAGCGCCGCGAGCCCGAGCGGCAGGTTGATGAGGAAGACGAGCTGCCAGCTGACCGTATCGGTCAGGAACCCGCCGAGCGCCGGGCCGAGGATCGAGGCGAGGGCGAAGACGCCGCCGAAGAGCCCCTGGTACTTGCCGCGCTCGCGCGGGCTGAAGAGGTCGCCGATGACGGCGAGCGCGATCGGGAAGATCGCCCCGGCGCCGAGGCCCTGGATCCCGCGGAAGACGATGAGCTGCCACATCTCCTGCGAGAGCCCGCAGAGCAGGGAGCCGACGAGGAAGACGCTGACGCCGATCATCATCATCGGCCGGCGGCCGAACTGGTCGCTCAGCTTGCCATAGATCGGCCCGGTGACGGTGGCGGCCAGCAGGTAGATCGTCACGACCCAGACGTAGAGCTCGTTGCCGGACAGGTCGGTGACGATCCGCGGCAGCGCGGTCCCGACGACCGTCTGGTCGAGCGCGGAGAGGAAGATCGTCAGGAGGATGGCGGCGAGGATCTCCATCCTGGCCCGATGGTCGATCTCGACCGGTGCGTGGTCGATCGGCGTCGCCGTGATGGCATCCCGGGTCACCCGGGATCCTTCCCCGGCGTGCCCAGGCGGTCGGCCGCGGCCCGAAGGTCGTGCACGGCGTGGAGCAGGCGCCGCTGCTGGCGCTCGTCGAGCGTGCGCACGAGCCGCTTCATCCGATCGCGGCGGCCGGCCTCCATCTCGTCGATGAGCCTCCTGCTGGCATCGGTCAGGCTGACCCGGACGACTCGCCGGTCCGCCTCGTCGTGGGTGCGCTCGACGAGCCCGCGGTCCGCCATGCGACCGACGATGCCGGTCGCGTTCGGAAGCGCGACGTCGAGCTCCTCCGCGAGGCGGCTCATCGCGACGCCGCCATGCATCTCGAGCAGCGCGAGAACGTGGAAGCCGATGATCGAGAGGCCGTGCTCCTGGCAGCGCGCCGCCCAACGCTCGCGCTGCTGGGCGAGGAGCGGGGCGAGCGCCTCGACGATCTCGTCGGCCTGGCGCCGGCCGGTGGCGTTCGTCGTCACCGGAGTAATTATTCGGGTCATAACCATTCTGTCAACCGCAATGGTTTGCCTCGCCAAGCTCCTCTGCGCGGCGAATCGTGGACGCCATGTGGATAGATCGCTGAACGCGTCGCAGATTCGGGGATAAGTGGGCTTGCGCGGTGTCGTGCGGCGACCCGATACTGTGGTCGTCCCGAAGGGGCAAGCGACACCGGATCACAAGATTTCGATCATGAGTTCCGGCACCGGGTTCGGTGGCTTCGGCCACATGAAGCGGACGGCAACGGTGGCTTCGGTCACCGCAGTCGGGCGCCTGTTCCTCCGGGACATTTCCGTGCCCGCCGCCGTCAGGTCGAGGTCAGGCCCGTTCCACCCTCGTCGCGCTGATCTCGTCCGCCGAGCGGAGCCGGTGGATCGCCGCGAAGCCCTCGTCGTCGAGCGACGCAAGGGAATCGGTCAGCCAGCGCTGCTGGCGCCGGAGGGCGGCCGGAGGTGGACGGTGGCCGGGGCGCGTCGCGTTGCGCTCCAGGACGAGCGGCAGCGGCAGGTCCAGCACGATCGCGACGCACGGGCGCCGGTGCCGGCGCGCCACCGAGATGAGCTCGGCACGGGCCCACTCCTCGACGTTCGTGGCGTCAACGACGGTCAACCGTCCGCGTCGCAGGCGCATGGCGAGGACCCGGCGGAGCAGGTCGAACGCGTCGTCCGTCGCGCCCTGGGCGCCCGGATCGTCGGCGATCATCGCGCGCAGCGCGTCGGACGAGAGGATCTCGGTCGGGGCGAATTGCGCGCGCGAGAACGTGCTCTTGCCGCTTGCCGCGATGCCGACGAGGACGACGAGCGCGTCCGACGGCAGGACGATGCGGGG
>DATKDB010000111.1:0-11580 GCA_035512895.1 Binatia bacterium
GATCGATGGACACGCCCGCGAGCTGCACCGCTTCCTCGTGGGCCTCGTCGGCCCGACCGATGCGGAGGATTGCCTCCAGGAGACGTTGATGTCCGCACTGCGCGCCTACCCGCGACTCCGCCATGGCGAGAACCTGCGTGCCTGGCTCTACACGATCGCCCAGCGCAAGGCGACCGACACGATCCGCCGGCTGCAGCGCCGCCCCACGCGGGAGCTGGACGGCATCGAGCCGGCCGGACCGCCGATGCCGGATCCTGCCGACGACGGCATCTGGAGCACGGTGCGCGCGCTGCCGGCGAAGCAGCGAGCGGCGATCCTGCACCGCTTCGTGCTCGACCTCGCCTACGCCGAGATCGGCAGCCGGATGGGGACGAGCGAGGAGGCGGCGCGGCAGAACGTCAGCGCCGGGCTGCGCCGACTGCGCCGGGAGGTGGCGCCGTGACCGAAGATCTCGAGCGACGCCTGGCCGCCTCGGCGGGTGACGCCCCGCTCGACCTGCCAGCGCTCCGCGTGGCCCTGGCGCGCCGGGCGGCGGACGATGGCCTCCTGGACGTGGCCCACGGAACCTACGACTCGCCGCTGGGCCCGCTCACCGTCTTCGTGACCCGGCGGGGGCTCGTTCGCCTCTCGTATGCCGACGAGCCAATCGACCGGCAGCTCGACGAGCTGGCGGCGCTCATCTCGCCTCGCGTCATGGAGGCTCCGGAGCGCACGGACGAGGTCCGCGGCCAGCTGGACGCCTACTTCGCCGGCACGCGCCGCGAATTCGACGTGCCGATCGACTGGCGCCTCCTGCGCGGATTCCGCCGCGACGTGCTGCGTGCCACGGCGCGGATCCCGTTCGGCGCGGTCTCCTCCTACCGCGCGATCGCCAGCGCGGCGGGGTCACCGAACGCCTACCGTGCCGCCGGCAACGCGCTCGGCACGAACCCGGTGCCGATCATCGTGCCCTGCCATCGCGTGCTGCACGCCGGCGGGGGACTGGGCGGCTACACCGGCGGACTGGATCGCAAGCGCTTCCTCCTTCGGCTCGAGGGCGCGCTCGAGAGCCGGTGACGGAACCGATCGGCCTCGGTCGCCGTCCAATGGCCATGCCTCAGCGCCTCGCACTCGTTTCTCTCGTGTCGATCCTGCTCGTCGCATGCGCGTCGGCTTTCGGCCCCGACACGCCGGTCACCGATCAATCCGGTGGCGGCGGGAGTCCCACTGGGCCCACCGCCGACGGCCGGCTGACGATCGCCCCCGACGAGGTCGACGGTCCCGCCCTGCAGGTGCGCGACGCGCTTGCCGCCGGTGACGGCCCGGTCCGCGTTGCGGGCGCGCTCTTCGTCGCCGGGGACGGCCGCGTCCTCCTCTGCTCGGCGATCGCCGAATCGTATCCTCCGCAGTGCGGCGGCGAGCGTCTCGAGGTCGTCGGCCTCGACCTCGACACGGTGGCCGGCCTCCAGGAGGCGAACGGCGTGCGGTGGGCCGATGCGGTCGAGCTCAGCGGGTCCGTCGACTGAGGCCCCACCGCCGGCCCAGGTGCGATAATCGACCGCGATGACCCTGACGAAGAAGCCCGAAACGCGTCCGGCCGCCTCCTGGGGCCTGGCGACGGGCGAGAACCTGTGGGAGTACGCGCCCGCTCCCGAGGCGACCGACCACGTCCGCATCGAGCCCGAGTACGGGCTCTTCATCGGCAACGAGTTCATCCGATCGAAGCCGCGGAAGACGTTCACCGTCATCAATCCGGCGACCGAGGAGCCGTTGTCGAAGGTCGCGCACGCCAGCCGGGCGGACGTCGGCCGGGCGGTGGCGGCGGCCCGGGAGGCGCATCGGTCCAGCTGGTCGAAGCTGCCCGGGCGAGAGCGCGCGAAGTACCTCTACCGGATCGCGCGCATCATGCAGGAGCGCTCGCGCGAGTTCGCCGTCGTCGAGTCGATGAACTCCGGCAAGCCGATCAAGGAGTCGCGCGACGTCGACGTGCCGCTCGCCGCGGCGCACTTCTTCTACTACGCCGGCTGGGCCGACAAGCTCGAGTACGCGTTCCCGAACCGCGATCCCCGCTCGCTCGGTGTGGCGGCGCAGGTGATCCCGTGGAACTTCCCGCTCCTCATGCTGGCGTGGAAGATCGCCCCGGCGCTGGCGGCCGGCAACACGGTCGTCCTGAAGCCGGCCTCGACGACGCCGCTCACGGCCTACCTGTTCGCGGACGTCGTGCGCCAGGCCGACCTGCCGCCGGGGGTCGTGAACATCATCACCGGTCCGGGCGAGATCGGCATGGAGCTTGTCACGCACCCCGACGTCAGCAAGGTCGCCTTCACCGGCTCGACCGCGGTCGGCCAGATGATCGCCCGTGCGCTGGCCGGCACCGGCAAGAAGGTGACGCTCGAGCTGGGCGGGAAGGCCGCGAACATCGTCTTCGACGACGCGCCGCTCGACCAGGCGATCGAGGGCATCATCAACGGCATCTACTTCAACCAGGGCGAGGTCTGCTGCGCCGGGAGCCGCCTCTTCGTGCAGGAGAGCGTGTACGAGCCGCTCATCGACAAGCTCAAGGCGCGTCTCGGCACGCTCCGGGTCGGCGATCCGCTCGACAAGAACACCGACGTCGGCGCGATCAACTCGGCCGGGCAGCTGGCGAAGATCACCGAGCTCGTCGAGTCGGGCGTCGCCGAGGGCGCGGAGATCTTCCAGCCCGACTGCGAGCTCCCGAGCCGCGGCTTCTTCTTCCGCCCGACGCTCTTCACCGGCGTGAGCCAGTCGCACCGGATCGCGCAGGAGGAGATCTTCGGGCCGGTCCTGAGCGTGCTCACCTTCCGGACCCCCGACGAGGCGATCGAGAAGGCGAACAACACCCCGTACGGCCTCTCGGCGGGCGTCTGGACCGAGAAGGGCAGCCGAATCTTCAAGATGGTCGCGGCGATGCGTGCCGGCGTCGTGTGGGCCAACACGTTCAACCGGTTCGACCCGACCTCTCCCTTCGGCGGCTACAAGGAGTCCGGCCACGGGCGCGAGGGCGGCATCCACGGCCTCGGCGCGTACCTCGATCTCTCAGGGAACGGGACGAACGGCCGATGAGCCCGCGCGCGGCCCGGACGAAGACGGCGAGCCGGCGCCGGGGGCCATCGGTCCTCGAGCAGCGCGCGGCGCAGCCGCTGGCGGCCGTGAACGGCGCGGCGTCACGCGCCGATCGCGTCGGCGTGCACAAGACGTACAAGCTCTACATCGGCGGCGCGTTCCCGCGCACCGAGTCGGGGCGTGCCTACGAGGTCTTCGGCGCGAGGGGCGAGCTGCTGGCGAATGCGAGCCGCGGCACGCGCAAGGACATCCGCGAGGCGGTGCGCGCCGCGCGCAAGGCGTTCGACGGCTGGGCCGCGAAGACGGCGTACAACCGCTCGCAGATCCTCTACCGCATCGCCGAGCTCATGGAGGGGCGGCGCGACCAGTTCGTCGCCGAGGTCATGGCCGCCGAGGGCGTTAGCCGCGCCCGCGCGACGCGCGCCGTCGACGGCGCGATCGACCGCTGGGTGTGGTACGCCGGGTGGGCGGACAAGTACCCGCAGATGATCGGCACGGTGAACCCGGTCGCGGGGTCGTACTTCAACTTCAGCGTGCCGGAGCCGACCGGCGTCGTCGGGATCATCGCGCCGGAGGACTCGTCGCTGCTCGGCCTCGTGAGCCGGCTGGCGCCGGTCATCGTGAGCGGCAACGCGGCCGTCGTCATCTCGTCCGAGTCGCGGCCGCTGCCGGCAGTCACCCTGTCCGAGGTGCTCGCCACGTCGGACGTGCCGGGCGGTGTCGTCAACCTCGTCACCGGGCTGCGCCGAGAGCTCGTCGGGCACCTGGCCGGGCACATGGACGTCAACGCCCTCGACGCGTTCGGCGCGGAGCCCGAGGCGGCGGCCCGCCTGCAGGAGGTGGCGGTCGAGAACGTCAAGCGCTTCGTCGCTCCGCCGGCCGCCGGGTTGGCGCGGTACGACTGGATGGCCGATTCGGCGCAATCGCCGTACCTGATCGGCGAGTTCGTCGAGATCAAGACCGTCTGGCACCCGATCGGCGCCTGAGCCGATCGGGCGGAACGGGGCCAGTCGTCGGACGCGTTCGTCCGGCGGACGTCGATGCCCCGACTCTAGGCGGAGCGCTGGCGGGCGCGGGCACGGTGGCGAGCGACCTTCGCCCGGTTCCCACACGTGCGCATGTCGCACCAGCGGCGCCGGCCCGTGGGGGAGCGGTCGACGAACCGCCAGGAGCATTCGTCGCTGGCGCAGATCCGGAGCCGGCCGATGTCGTGGTCGGCGACGTAGTGGGCCAGCGACCCTGCGATCGCCGCGCGGGCCTGGGCAAGGTCGTCGCCCACCTGGCCGACGGTGAACCGCGACCCGTCGTCGTCGGGCCGGAGCTGGTGGTAGTGCAGGCCGTCGCGCAGCACGCCGTTCAGGCGCCGCACGTGCGTGGCCGACGGCGCCCCGTCCTCGACGAGCCGCTTCGTCACCGCGTGCACGAGCGCACGCAGCTCGTGGAAGGCGGGCAAAGCATCGTCGACGGCCTCAAGTGCGCGGTTCTCGCGGATCAGCCCGCGCGCGGCGAGCCAGGCGCGGAGCGAGGCGGCATCGCCGATGTCGTCGGGCGCCCCATCGTGGAGGTGGAGCGTGTTCGCGAACTCGGTGAACAGCTCCTCGTCGCTCGCCGGTTCCGGTGGGGCATCGTGGTCGTCGGTCATCATGTAACCATCATAACAGGCTTGACAAGTTACACCTTCGTGACGTAGGCTGCAAGGGTGTAACCGATTAGACGGCAAGAACAAGTTACGGCGGAGACAGGGACGATGGAACTGGTGCTGATGATGGCGGGGATCGTGATGCTGGCAGTGGCCGCCCTCGTGGCCGGGGCGGACAGCCGGCCCCGCATCGACGAAGAGCCCCGGCGGTCGATCTAGGAGGTACGGATCATGGAACGACTTCGGTATCGGTCCACCAGTCTGGTGGACCTCCAGGCGGAGATGCGGCAGCGCGAGTTCCTGTCGGAGGCCGACCGGCCACGTCTGCCGCGCCGGACGAGCCGCCGGCGCACGTTCCTTGGACTGCCGATCCCCGGCCGCCGACCACGCGACTGAAGCCGCGGGGGCACCGTCCTAGAATGGCGGGCGATGCCCCGACCTCGAAGCGTGTCGCGCAGCGGCGACGCGGTGATCAGCAATGCTGAGATGGCGCGGATCTTCAACGAGATCGGCGACATGCTCGAGATCCTCGGCGAGCTGGTGTACAAGGCAGTGGCCTACCGCCGCGTCGCCGACGCGGTCGAGCGCTACCCCGATGACGTGGCCGCCCTCTTCCGGCGGGGCGAGCCACCCAAGCTGCCGGGCGCCGGCGAGGCCCTGACCGCGAAGCTCTCCGAGCTCGCGGAGACCGGGAGCCTCGGCTACCACGAGCGGCTGCGCGCCCAGGTGCCCGACGGGCTGCTGGAGATTCTCCGCATTCCCGGCGTCGGGCCGAAGACGGTCCGCCTGGTCAGCACCGAGCTAAGTATCGATTCGGTGGATGCGCTGCGCGCCGCCGCCGAGGAGGGCCGTCTCCGCCACCTGAAGGGGCTGTCGGAGCGTACCGAGATCAACGTCCTCGAGGCGATCGGCCGCATGGAGCGGCAGGGGAGCCGCCAGCTGATCCACGACGCCGACGCCCTGGTCTCCGGACTGCTGGCGCGGCTGCGCGACGTGCGGGGCGTGCGGCGCATCGAGCCGGCCGGGTCGCTGCGGCGCCGGGAGACGACGATCGGCGACCTCGACCTCCTCGCCGCCGTGGACGACCCGGCGGCGGTCATCGCGGCGCTCGACGGGCTGCCCGAGGTCGAGACGGTGCTCTCGGCGGGCACGGACAAGTCGAGCATCGTCCTGCGCGATGGCCCGCAGGTCGACCTCATGGTCTGCCAGCCCGCCGCCTGGGGCAGCCACCTCGTGCACTTCACCGGCAGCCGCGACCACAACATCGCGCTGCGCGGCATGGCGCTCGACCGCGGCTGGTCGCTCTCGGAGAAAGGCTTCAAGGTGATCGAGTCCGGCGAGCTGCTGCTCGACGCCGAGGAGGCCGACCTGTACGAGCGTCTCGGCCTGCCCTGGATCCCGCCCGAGATCCGGCAGGGCGATGGCGAGATCGCCGCGGCGCTGGCCGGTGAGCTGCCCTTGCTCGTCACCGCCGCCGACGTCCGAGGCGATACGCACACGCACTCGGACTGGACCGATGGGGTCGACACGATCGAGACGATGGCGCGCGCCGCGCGCGACCTCGGCCACGAGTACATCGTCCTGACCGATCACTCGCCGTCGCTCGGCATCGCGCGCGGCCTCGTGCCGGCGCGCGTCGACGAGCAGCGGGCCGAGATCGCGCGCGTGAACGCGGCGCTGGCACCGTTCCGCGTCCTGCACGGGACCGAGCTCGAGATCCGCGCCGACGCGACGCTCGACTATCCCGACGAGCTCCTGGCGCGCTTCGACATCGTCATCGCCAGCATCCATACCGGGCGTGGCCAGTCGTCCGAGCAGCTCACGCGACGGGCGCTCGCCGCGATCGAGCACCCGCACGTCGACATCCTGGCCCATCCCTCGGGGCGCATCGTCAACCGCCGCGACCCACTGGCCCTCGACTGGCCGCGCGTCTTCGCGGCAGCGGCGGCGCACGACACGGCGCTCGAGATCAACGGCAGCCCGCGCCTCGACCTCGACGATCCGCTCGCTCGCGCGGCGGGACGCGCCGGGGCCCGGCTGACGCTGGCGTCCGACGCGCATCGTACCGAGGAGCTGCCCCAGCAGCGGCACGCGGTCGACCTCGCCCGCCGCGCGTGGCTCACCGCCGAGCAGATCCTCGTGACGCGCGGGGCCGACGAGCTCCTGGAGCTCGTCGGTTGATCAGCCGGATCTTCACCGACCGGCGGCGCCTGGCCGTGCTGCGCCGGATCGATCGACCGGCTGCGGCGTTCCTCGCCATCGCGCAGGCGCTCGTCGCCGCGGCCGGCTGGTTCGCCTCGCCGATCTGGCTGGCGGTGGCGATCGCCGGGCAGCTCGCGCTGGGCGGGCTGGCGGCGGTCTACGTCATCGGTCCGGCGCGCTCCGACCTCGGCCTCGCCCGGTATGCGATGCCCTCGGTGGCCGGGATCACCGCGACGCTCTTCGGCCGGCTCATCCCGGGCGGCCTGAGCCTCCTGCTCGTGCCGATCCTGGCCGTCCTGCTGTGGTCGATCACGTACCTCGAGCTGCGGATCGAGCGCGGCACCGGCGGCCGGACGATCCACGACGTGCTCCTCACGTTTATCGTCTTCGGAGCCGCATGGGGCATGCTCGGCTTTTTCGGACCGCAGGCCTGGCCGACGCCGCTGCTCCTCGTGGCGGTGATCGGCATCCCGGTCGCGCTCCGCTCGGCGGAGGCGCGGGGCACGATGGGGGTCGAGGCCGTGGGGGAGTCGCTGCTGCACCTGCTCGTCCTGTTCCAGGTCGGCATCGCGGCCGTCCTGCTCAGCATCCCGCTGCAGGTCATGGCGGCGCTCATCGCGCTCGCCTTCTACGCGTGGAGCGGCGCCGTGGAGGCGGTGCGCGGCGGCGCATCGGGGCGTAGCGTCGCCGTCGAATTCGGCTCCCTCATACTGCTCGGGCTGCTCGTCGGCATACTCCTGCATCAGCCCTGACGGGGGCCTCCGGGGGGTCGCGTTGACACCCCCCATGGCCGGTGGTACAAGGGGTCGCTTTCGGCCGCTCCCGGCCGGCGAAACACCCTGCAATCGGAGGCGCTCACAACGCTCATGGCGCTTGGAGAAGCCGATCCCACGACCCGACAGCGACGCCAACTCACCGAGGCCGCCATCGGGCACGCCACGCGAGGGGAGTGGGAGGACGCGGTCGCCGCGAATCGCGAGCTGATCGCGCTTGGACCCGACATCGACGCCAGCAACCGCCTCGGCAAGGCCCTCGCCGAGCTCGGGCGCCACGCCGAAGCGCTGGAGGCCTACGAGCAGGCGCTCGAGCGCGACGCGACGAACCGTATCGCCGAGCGCAACGTCGAGCGCCTTCGCCTGCTCCTCGCGGCCGAGAAGCCCGATGGCGACGGGAAGCAGCGGACCGGCAAGGCCCCGGCGACCGTCTTCATCGAGGAGATGGGAAAGACCGGACGGGCACGGCTCATCAACCTCGCCTCTCCGCGGGTCCTCGCGCCCCTCTCCCCGGGCGACGCCGTCACGCTCGTCGTCGAGAAGGACCAGCTGAGCGCCCGCGTCGGCGACGCGGCGATCGGCAGCGTCGAGCCGCGCATCGCGACACGCCTGCTGAAGCTCATCGCCGGCGGCAACCGCTACGAGGCCGCCATCACGACGATCCACGAGGGTGCCGCGGAGGTGATGATCATCATCCGCGAGCTGTTCACCCACCCGTCGAACTTCGGAAAAATCTCCTTCCCGACGCTCGGGCACTCGGGTGGTGGCGTCCGACCGTACATCAAGGGCACGGCACTTCGCTACGATGACGACGACGAGGTCGAAGAGGCCGATGAGGACTCGGAGGAGGTCGAGGAGCTCGACACGACCCTTCCCGAGTACTCGGGTGAGCCAGAGGACGAAGAGGAGCTCGTCGAGGAGCCGTAGGAGCCGATGACCGAGGCGGAGCGGACGGGACTCGATCACGTCGTCCTCCCGCGACGCCGCCCCGGCCTCGCGCTCCTCGAACGTCACCGGCCATCGCCCGCGGACAACGTCCTCGATGCGGAGCTGACCGCCTTCGCGGCCAGCGGTGACACCGTCCTCGATCCCTGGGCGGGCACCGGGTGGACCGCGCGCCGCGCGCTCGGCCACGGCATGCGCGCGGTCGCCGCCGACCCGAGCCCCTTCAGCCAGCTCGCCGGCGTCGCCTTCCTCATGGCGCCCGACCCGGCTGTCCTCGACGCGGCGTTCGCGCAGCTCGCCGGCTCGCGCCGCGTCGACGTCCCGTTGCGGCAGCACATCGAGGAGCTGTACGCGTCGCGCTGCGCTGCGTGCCGCCGGCCCGTCGTGGCCGACCAGTTCATCTGGCCGCGCGACGCCGACGCGCCGGGACGCAAGATCTACCGCTGCACCGGCTGCGAGGCCTCGCTCGGCGGCCCCGAGGAGCGCGTGGCGCCCGTCGACGACGTCGACCTCGCCAAGCTCGGGATCGAGCGTGACGATCCATCCGAGGCGGCGTCGGTCGTGGATGCCACGGCGGACGACCTGCCGCCGGCTCCGATCGGCCTGACCCCCGCCGAGGACGCGCCCGCCGACGACGAGGACGAGCCGCTCGGCGAGCCCGGTGGCCCACCCGCGCCCCCGGCCCCCGTCCTCGATGCGCCGAGCGGTGGGGACCGTCCCCGCTTCGCGTCGACGGTCCGGCCGGACCCGATCCCGGTCGCCGCGGCGGGCGGGGCACGGCACAGCCCGCAGTACCTCGAGCTGCGCGCGCGCTTTCCGGTGCTCGACGGTCGTGACGAGCTCGTGGAGGAGCTCCTCGACCTGTACACGCCGCGCAACCTGTACGCGCTGCACGCGATCGGCGCGAAGATCGAGAGCGAGCTGCGCGACGCCGGGACGCTCGCCGCCATGCGCCTCGCGCTCGCTGCCTGCCTCCTGCCGGCGAGCCGGCTGAATGGGTATCCCGGGCGCGTGGCCTCGCTGCGCATCGCGGCCGGCCACGTTCGACAACCCGCCAGCCGCCACCAGCGCGAGGTGAACGTGTGGCGGGCCTTCGAGGAGGCGTTCCGCGACGTCCGCACCGCGATCGGCGCCCTGTCCGCTGATCGCCACGACGCCCGCCTGGCCGCCGACTACGGCGAGCTCGGTGGGATGGGTGCCGAGAATGTCCTCTGGCTCCGGACGCGTGCCTCCCTTGTCGGACAGTACCTGCCCGCCGAGGGGATCGACTTCATCCTCGGCGCGCCGCCGTCGAGTCCGACGATCGACGAGCTCTCGTACGAGTACCTCGCCACGTCGTGGATCCTCGGCCGCGAGGCCGCCGAGACCCTGCGGCTCGAGCCGATCTTCGGCGCAGGCGGGCACGGCGCCGGCGCCGAGGTGACCGCGCTGCGCCACGGCCTGGCCTCGGCGGTCGGGGCGCTGAAGCCGGGCGGCTGGTGCTCGCTGCTGCTCGAGGGCTCGGACCCGGAGCGCCTGCTGGCGACCTCGGTGGCGGCGATCGCGGTCGGCCTCGAGCTCGTCGACGTCATCCATCGCGAGTCGGCGCGCACCGGCGACGGCGTCGTGCTCCACCTTCGCAAACCCTCGGGCGAGGATCGGCTCCGTCGAGCGGTGGAGCCGAGCCCGCTGCGGCTCGGAGTCGAGGCGGGGCACCTGACGTACCCGGAGCTCGCGACGGCGATCGAGCGCGCCGCCGTCGAGCTGCTCCGCGATCGCGGCGAGCCTGCCGGGCTCGTGCGCGTCGTCGCGGCCGTCGTCGCCGAGCTCGGACGGTCGGGCCTTCTCCGCCGCCTCTCGGCAACGCGTCCGAGCGAGGACGACGCGGGAGCGGAGGGCCGCCTCGAGGGTGGCGGGCCGCAGCTCCTCGCGACCCTCGTTCGCGAGGAGCTCTGGCGTGACGATCATCCGACCCTCGTGCGCATCGGTGACGAGAGCCGCCCGCAATGGTGGCTGCGCGACCCCGAGATCGCCGAGCGGCCGCTCGCGGACCGCGTCGAGTGGGCGACCTGGTCGATCCTGTCCACCGCGGGGCGGATCGACGAGGCCGGCTTCTTCGACCGCGTCTACCGTCTGTTTCCGGGCCTGCAGGCCCCGGACGAGGAGCTCGTGCGCGCGTGCCTCGCCGCGTACGTCGTCCCCGGGGAACGCGGATCGCTCGGCACGTCCGACGATCACGCTCGCCGCGCCGCCGATCACGCCAGGGTCATCGGCACGCTCGTCGAGTACGGCCATCGGCTCGGCCTGCGCGCGTGGGTCGCCGCCCGCGAGCATGATCGACCGGTCGAGGGTGGTCGCCTCGTGGATCGTCTCGCGGACGACGAGCGACGCGCCTACCTGCCGCTCGTCATCAAGGCGCCGGCGGAGGCGATCGGCGCCGTCGACGCGCTGTGGTATGTCCGTGGCAAGCTCGCGTTCCTGTTCGAGGTGGAGTGGACCGCCATGGTCGGCGAGCCGATCCTCCAGCGCGGCCGCGAGATCCCGGTCGGCGAGTCCCAGGCCCGCTTCCTCGTCATCCCGGCGGAGCGAGCGGAGCTGCTGCGCCTCAAGCTGCAGCGCTCCCCGTGGCTGCGCCAGGAGATGGAGCGGCAGAACTGGCACGTGCTCAAGTGGCAGCACCTCGACACGCTCGCCGCGCGTTCCGAGGCGCGCATGGAGTGGCTCGAGCCGGTGCTCGGGCTCGACCCGCTCATCGAGCGCGGGGGCGAGCAGCTGACGATGTTCGGGGAGTGAGCGGGACGGCTTGCTCGCCCGGTGAGCGAGGCGCTATATTTCGCCCCGGGAGTGCCGTGGTTCCCCCCTGCGGCACTCCCTTTTTCGTGCCCCGGCCGGATCGCGGTAGCATGGGCCGATGACCCCTCCCGAGCGCCACGAGCTCATCAGCCCCCTCGAGCGCGCGCTCGTCGTCATCAGCCATCC
>DATKDB010000112.1:0-15871 GCA_035512895.1 Binatia bacterium
GCAAGCGACACCGGATCACACGGTTTCGATCATGAGTTCCGGCACCGGGTTCGGTGGCTTCGGCCACATGAAGCGGACGGCAACGGTGGCTTCGGTCACCGGAGTCGGGCGCCTGTTCCTTCGGGACATTTCCGTGCCCGCGGGACACTCGCGTGCCGCCGGTCGAACCCTCTCGACCGCACAACGGTACGTTCTGCAGCGGCAGCTGCAGGAGGACCGATGACCGAACCGGCACCCACGGAACGTGACGGCGTGCGCATCAATGACGTCCACGTCGGGGACGGCGTCGCGTTCCTCGTCGAGCCCGCCGCCGGTGGTCGGGGCCGGGGGTCCTCTTCCTCCACTGGTTCGACACCGAGGCGCCCGACGGCGACCGCAGCCAGTTCGTCGACGAGGCGGCCGAGCTGGCGCGCGAGCGGGGCGTCGTCTCGGTCCTGCCGCAGGGCCAGTTCCCGTGGGCCGGCGACCCGACCGACGCCGCTGCCGACGCGGACCGCATTCGCTCCGAGGTGGGCCGGCACCGGGCCGTGGTCGACCTCCTGGCCGAGCGACGCGACGTCGATCCGGACCGCATCGGTCTCGTCGGGCACGACTTCGGCGCCATGCACGGCATCCTCGTCGCCGCCGAGGACTCGCGGATCGCTGCCGCCGTCCACGTCGCCGCGACGCCTCGCTGGGGCGACTGGTTCCTGCCGTTCTGGCCCGTCGCCGGCGACCGCCACGACTACCTGCGGGCGCTCGCGCAGCTCGATCCGGTCATCCGCATCGGCGATCTCGCGCCGCGTCCGGTGTGCCTGCAGTTCGCCCGCAGCGACTTCTACATCGCGGCGATGAGCGGCCTCGAGCTGCACCGTGCCGCCGGGGACCCGAAGGAGATGCACGCGTACGACGCCGATCACGGCATGCGCGACCCGCAGGCCCGTGCCGATCGGGCCGAATTCCTGGCGCGCACGCTCGGGTTCTGAGCTCGTGGGCCCGCACCCACCCGCCGACGCGGCGATACTGAGACTCGTCATGACTCGCACGGGCCTCGTCGCATTGACCCTGCTCCTGTCGGCCGGCTGCGCGGCGGGCGAGGCGTCACCCGTGCCGTCGGCCCCGGTCGCCTCTCCGTCCGAGACTCCGGTGCAGGCCACCGAGCGGCCGCCGGGGTCCCCGACGCCACGCGTGGCCACCACCCCGTCACCCTCGCCGCGCCCGCTGACCTTCGAGGTCGACACGTTCCCCGTGAGGCCCGGAAGCCGCCCGCACGACGTGGCGCCCGCCGCGGACGGCGGGATCTGGTACACGGGACAGCACAACGGGACCCTCGGCTGGCTCGATCCCGCCACCGGCGAGCTTCGCGACATCCCGCTGGGTGCCGGATCCATGCCGCATGGCGTGATCACCGGACCGGACGACGCGGCCTGGGTGACCGATAGCGGACTGAATGCCATCGTCCGGGTCGACGGCGAGACCGATGCCGTCACCATGTACCCGATCGCTGGCGCGAAGCTCAGCCTGAACACCGCGACCTTCGACGCCGACGACATCCTCTGGTTCACCGGGCAGAACGGCGCGTACGGCAGCCTGGACCCCGAGAGCGGCGAGCTGACCGTGCATGCCGCCCCGCCGGGGCCGTACGGGATCGCGGCGACCGCCGAGGGGGACGTGTACTTCAGCTCGCTCGCCGGCAGCTACCTCGGCGCGATCGACCGCGCGACGGGCGAGGCGACGGCCATCCCGACGCCGACGCCGGGCGGCGGAGCGAGGCGCGTCTGGCCCGATTCGAGCGGACGCCTGTGGGTGACGCAATGGTTCGCCGGCTCGATCGCCGTCTACGACCCCGGCGACGAGAGCTGGAACGAGTGGCCGCTGCCGACCGCCGGCGCGATGCCGTACGCGGTGTACGTCGACGAGCGCGACGCCGTGTGGGTGACCGACTTCGGCTCGAACGCCCTCCTGCGCCTCGATCCCGCGACCGAGACGTGGCTCACGTTCCCGCACGACTCGCAGCCGGCGAACGTGCGACAGCTCCTCGGCCGGCCGGGCGAAGTCTGGGGCGCCGAGTCGGCCGCGGACCAGCTCGTCGTCGTGCGGACCGAGGGCTGACGGCGGCGCAGGTAGGCCTTCCGTAGTCCGCCCGCAGGGGCGGGACGTATGCTTCGCCCGAGTTCGACAACGGAGGGATCGGTGCACATCGCATTCATCGCCATGAGCGGCGTCCGCGCGGCGAGCGAGGAGCTCAACGCGATCGGCATGACGATGCCCGGCTTCGTCGAGCGCAGCAAGGTGATCGCCTCGCTGCCGAGCCTCTCGCTGTTGACGCTGGCCGGGATGACGCCCGACGCGTTCGAGATCAGCTACCACGAGATCGCCGACCTGCGCCTCGTCGAGGAGCTCCCCGCGTGCGACGTCGCCGCGATCGCCTCGTTCTCGGCGCAGATCAAGGACGCGTACGCGCTCTCGGACCAATACCGCGCGCTCGGCGTTCGGACGGTGCTCGGCGGGCTCCACGTGACGGCGCGCCCCGAGGAGGCGGCACGACATGCCGACGCGATCGTCATCGGCGAGGGCGAGCTCGGCTGGCCGGAGCTGCTCGCCGACCTCGCCGCTGGTCGGCTGAAGCCGGCATACGGGCCGGACGGTCGCGAGTTCAGCCTGGCCGACGCGCCGATGCCGCGCTTCGACCTGCTCGACATCGAGCGCTACAACCGGATCACCGTCCAGACGCAGCGCGGCTGCCCGTGGCGCTGCGAGTTCTGCGCGGCATCCATTCGCCTCACGCCGCTCTACAAGGTCAAGCCGATCCCGAAGGTCATCGCTGAGATCCACGAGATCAAGAAGCTCTGGCCGAAGCCGTTCATCGAGTTCGCGGACGACAACTCCTTCGTCCATCGTCGCCACGCCAAGGAGCTGCTGCGCGCGGTCGCCGGCGAGGGCATCCGCTGGTTCACCGAGAGCGACGTCTCGATCGCCGACGACCCGGAGCTGCTGGCGCTCATGCGCGAGGCCGGCTGTGCCGAGGTGCTCATCGGCCTCGAGAGCCCGACGGCCGGCGGCGTCGAGGGCGTGGAGCTGCGTCGCAACTGGAAGCGCGGCCGCTTCGACCGCTACCTGGCCGCGATCGAGCGCGTCCAGTCGCACGGCATCGCCGTGAACGGCTGCTTCGTCCTGGGGCTCGACGGCGACGGCCCGGAGGTCTTCGACGCCGTGGCCGACTTCGTCCACGAGAGCGGACAGTTCGACGTCCAGATCACGGTCCTGACCCCGTTCCCCGGAACGCCGATGTACGACCGCCTCCTGGCCGAGGGACGCCTGCTCGAGCCCGAGGCCTGGGAGCGCTGCACGCTCTTCGACGTGAACTTCCGGCCGATGAACATGTCGCCCGAGTTCCTGCAGCGCAATCTCGTCGAGCTCGGCCGTCGCCTGTACACCGAAGATGAGCGCGCCAGGCGTCGCAGCGCCTTCCACGAGCACCGCCGCCGCTTCCTGCGAGAGGCGCGCACACGGAGGATCAGCGCATGACCACCGCAACGACGGCCAACACGGCGCCCGCGGGCTCCGGCTGGCGCACGTTCTTCCTCGTCGCCGCGATCTACGACATCGTCCTCGGGGTCGGCTTCTTTCTGTTCTTCGATCCGCTCTTCGCGATGCTCGGGATCGCGCTGCCGAACAACACCGCCTACATCCACCTGACCGCCGCCTTTGTCTTCGTCCAGGGGCTCGGCTACTGGTTCGTCTACCAGGATCCGCCCGCCAACCTCGGCATCGTCAAGCTCGGCATCGTGTACAAGACGGTCTTCGCCGGGCTCGCCTTTTACTACCTCGCGATCGGGCAGCTGCTCCACCCGTCGTTCCTCATCTTCGCCGTCGCCGACCTCTTCTTCCTCGCCGGCTTCGTGGCCTTCCTGCGCCGCACGAGCGAGGCACCGGTGGCGGCGTGAGCGAAGTCCTGCGACGCGGGGCGCACGTCGAGCTCTCCTCCGATCGCCGCTTCGCGGGCCGCATCCGACGGCTGGCGGTCACGGCCAGCGTCGCGCTGGGGCTCATCTGGTTCCTGGCCACCGCCACGCTCGAGGCGCCGCCGGTCGTCGGCGTCGCCCTGGCCGCCGGGTGGGCGTCGATGCCGGCCATCCTCCTCGCAAGCCTCGGTCGGCCGCCCCTGCGCTATGCCCTCGTCATCCCGTCCACGCTCGTCAGCCTGCCGCTCCTCGCGATCTCGCTGGCGTGGCTTCCCGCCAGCCCGGTCGCGGCCGCCGGCTGGTTGCTCGTCGCCGCGGGCATCCTCCTCGGCGGCTGGCTCGGCCTCTGGTTCTGGTTCCGCTTCGTCCCGGTGCCTCGCGCGCTCGACGATCCCTTCGGCCCCGGCCGCCTGACGCTCATCGGCATCCACGTGGCGCTCATCGTCATCGGCCTCGCCCTGGCGTCGACCGGACTGCTGCCGGCGTAGCGGCTCGGCGGGAGGCGCCGGGTTACGCCGCGGCGACCCCCGCGCGAGGCGCCCGCTCGCTCACGTCGGGGGCGGAGAACCAGGTGGGCAGCTCCCGGACGAGCTCCGGGTCGCCGTACACCTTGACCGATCCATCCGCGATCGCATCGCTCCACGAGCGCTGGCCCCGGGCGATCGGGAAGAGGCGGGCCGCATCAGTCTCGACGTAGACGTACCGGTCGGAGTCGAGCAGCGGATCGTCCAGGCAGAGTGACGCCCCGCTGTCGCGCGCGAGGAGCAGCCAGACTCGGTCGGCCTCGACCCCGCGGATGAGGAGCTCGATGGCGACCTGCTGGACCGGCGACGCGGATCGGTCGACGCGATGCTCCAGCCATGCCCCGATGACGCTCGGATCGCGCTCCGCCATGGCGGGGTCCTCCGGCACCCAGTGCTTCGCCCAGTCCCACAGCGACTTGAGGGTCGGGACGAGCTGGTGGCCCGCGGGCGCCAGCCGATACGGCGCTAGCCGCGAGCCCGACGCGTCGTCGTGGATGACGAGCCCCAGATCCTCGAGCTTGCGCAGCCTGTCGGCCAGCACGGAGCGCGATATCCGGCCCGGCAGGCCGGATGCCAGCGTGTTGAACCCCTGCGGCCCGAACATGGCCAGCTCACGGACGATGAGGAAGCTCCATCGATCGCCGAGATGCTCGATGGCCTTCGTGAAGGCGCAGTACCCCTGGTTCGCGCTTGAGCCCATGGCCCATTGTCCCACCCCTGCCAACCCGCACCGGTAGTTCTCACTTCGAACTTCACGGGTTGCAGGGCGCGCCCCAGCATCGGGCGACATCCCATGGAGGAACCGAGCGTGAACGTAGCGAATCCTGAGCGGCACGAGGCGATCGTCATCGGCGCGGGGCAGGCCGGCCTGTCGGCCGCCCACTACCTGGCGAAGCGGGGCATCGACCACGTCGTCCTGGAGGCGGCCGATCGGGTCGGCGACCAATGGCGCAGCCGATACGATTCGCTGCGCCTCTACAGCCCGGCGAGGTACGACGGCCTTCCGGGACAGGCCTTCCCGCTTCCCCCGAATGCCTTTCCGACCGGGAACCAGATGGCCGACTATCTCGAGTCGTACGCGGCCCACTTCGACCTGCCGGTCCGCACCGGGACGGCGGTCGACGGCCTGCAGGCGACCGCGGACGGTGATGGCTACGTCGTCACGGCGGGAGGCCGGGCCTTCGAAGCGCCCGAGGTCGTGATCGCCGCCGGCTTCTTCCGAATGCCGTACACGCCGTCCTTCGCGCCCGAGCTGGACCCGGGCATCCGACAGATGCACTCGAACGACTACCGCCGGCCGTCGCAGCTCGCCGATGGGCCCGTCCTCGTCGTCGGCCTCAGCCACTCGGGAGCCGACATGGCGATCGAGGCGGTCGAGAACGGCCACCCCACGATCGTCTCCGGCAAGGCCCACGGGCAGCTTCCGTTTTCGGTCGACAGCCGGACCGGACGCCTGGCCTGGCCGATCATGAAGTTCCTCGCCTGGAACGTCCTCACCATCCGGACACCGATCGGACGCAAGATGCGCCCGGAGATCCGAGCGAACGGCGGCGGACCGCTGCTGCGCCACCGAAAGCCCGACCTGGAGCGCGCCGGCGTTGAGCTCGTCGAGGACCGCATCGCCGGTGTCAGCGACGGCAAGCCGATGACGGCCGATGGACGCGTCCTCGACGTCGCCAACGTGATCTGGTGCACTGGATTCCGTCCCGACTTCAGCTGGATCCAGCTGCCGATCTTCGGCGACGACGGCCTTCCGAGGGAGGAGCGCGGCGTCGTGACATCGGTGCCGGGCATCTACTTCGTCGGCCTGCTCTTCCAGTACTCGTTCACCTCGATGTTGGTCGTGGGTGCCGGCCGGGATGCCGAGCACGTCGTCGACCGGCTCGCCCTGCACGCCCGTGCGCGATCCCGGGCGGCCCAGCCGGAGCGCGTGATTGCCTCGTAGGCCCGCGTAGGCCCGCCCTCTCCGGGGTCTGCCGCTCGCCGCTGCGCTGTCTCAGCGACGCCGGTGGGCCACGAAGAAGATGCTGATCGGCTCGCCGGCCGGATCGTCGGCCGCGTCCGCACCGGCGACGAGCTCGACGAGCCGGCGCCCGAGCTCGTCGAGCTGCTCGGGGCGCAGCCGCACGGCGAGCCGCACGAGCTCGAGGACGCGCTCCGGGCCGGCCTCCACGAGCTCGGCCCGCACGGCGTCGAGGATTGCCACGTGCGCGGCCAGGTCGGGCTCGAAGCTGAGCGTCCAGGACTTGCGCGTCGACCGGTAGGGGATCTCGCGGGCCCCGCGGCGGCCGCGTCGCTCGGCCTGCGCCTCGAGGAACCCGGTCTTCGCCAGCGTGCGCACGTGGTAGAGGACGGTGGCCGGCTGCTCGCCGAGCCGGCTCGCCAGGTCGCGATTCGTCAGCGCCTCGTCCAGGCACAGCCGAAGGATCCGCAGCCGCAGCGGGTGCGCCAGGGCGCGCGCCTCGGCTCGCGTGGCCGGCCGACGATCGATCATCGGTCCATCCAACCACACTGGTTGACAGTTATCAACCACTTGCGGCAAACTGCGCCGCGATGCATGGACTGCCCGCCAACTACTGGCGCCTGTGGGGCGCGTCGGCCGTCTCGAACCTCGCCGACGGCGTCTTCTTCATTCTCCTCCCGCTGCTGGCGGTCCGGCTGACCGATTCGCCGCTGCTCGTCGCCGGCCTGGCGATCGCGGCGCGGCTCCCGTGGCTCGTCTTCGTGCTCGTCGCGGGGGCTCTCGCCGATCGCCTCGACCGCCGGGTCACGATGCGAAACGTCCAGCTCTTCCGCACCGCGATGCTCATCGGCCTGACCGTCCTGGCGGTCACCGACCTCCTCTCGCTGCCGGTGCTCTACCTCACCGCCTTCGCCCTCGGCGTGGCCGAGACGATGTTCGACACCGCCGCGCAGTCGATCCTGCCCTCGATCGTCGACAAGGAGAAGCTGGCCGGCGCGAACGGACGCCTGTACGGCGTCGAGCTCGTCATGCAGCAGTTCATCGGTCCACCGCTCGGCGGCCTCGTCATCGGCCTCTCGGTGCCGCTTGCGCTCGGTGGCAGCGCCGTCGGCTACGCGCTGGCCGCGCTCGGCCTGACGCTGATCGTCGGCTCGTTCCGCCCGACGCGCAGCGGGCCGCCGACGCGCCTGACCGCCGACATCGCCGAGGGACTGCGCTACCTCTGGCGCCATCGCGTGCTCCGCACGCTGGCGTTCATGGTCGGCGGCATCAACATGGCCGCGGTGGCGACCCAGGCGGTCTTCGTCCTGTACGCCGTGCGGCCGGGACCGATGGGCCTGTCGGAGCCGGCCTTCGGCGTGCTTCTCGTCACGTTCGCGGTCGGCAGCCTGATCGGATCCGCGGTCGCGGCGCCGCTCGAGCGTCGCTTCGGCCGCGTCCGGGTGCTCTTCGCCAGCGTCCTCGTGACCGCGATGAGCTTCGCCGTTCCGGCGTTCACGACGAGCGCCTTCGTCATCGGCGGCGTGTTCGTCCTCTCCGGCGTCTTCGTCGTCGTGTGGAACGTCATCACCGTCACGCTGCGACAACGCATCGTGCCCGACCAGCTCCTCGGACGGGTCAACGCCGCGTACCGGCTCTTCGCGTGGGGGACACAGCCGATCGGCGCGCTCGTGGGCGGGCTCATCGGCGAGTCCCTCGGGCTGCGCGCCGTCTTCATCTTCGGTGGCGTCCTGGCGCTGACGCTGTTCCTCGCCCGCCTCGTCATCACCGAGGAGGCGCTGGCGCAGGCGGAGGCCGATGCGGAGGCAGCAGCCGCGGCTGCCTAGACCTGCTTCATCGCCGTGCCGCCGGCCGTCACGCCGAGCCCGATTGGGCACGCGACGCCGGTCGAGTGGTCCGGGCAGTAGCCGGCCGGATTCTTGGCCAGGTACTGCTGGTGGTAGTCCTCGGCGAAGTAGTACGCCGGCGCATCGGTGATCTCGGTCGTGATCTCGCCGAAGCCGGCCTTCGAGAGCTCCGCCTGGTACATGTCCCGCGACGCATTCGCCGCGTTGCGCTGCGTATCGTTGTGCGCGTAGATGGCTGACCGATATTGGGTGCCCCGGTCGCTGCCCTGGCGCATGCCCTGGGTCGGGTCGTGGTTCTCCCAGAACAGCTTCAGCAGCTCGTCGTAGCTGACGCGGGAGGGGTCGAACACGACCTGCACGACCTCGGCATGGCCGGTCCTGCCGGTGCAGACCTCCCTGTACGTCGGGTTCGGCGTGTGGCCGCCGGCGTAGCCGGCCGTCGTCGAGATCACCCCGGGCGTCTGCCAGAACAGCTTCTCGGCTCCCCAGAAGCAGCCCATGGCGAAGGTCGCGATCTCGCTGCCCTCGGGGTACGGTGGCTTGAGGGTCGAGCCGTTGACGTGGTGCGTCTCCGCCGTCGGGATCGCCTCGTCGCGGCCGGGGAGCGCATCGGCCGCGTCGGGGATCGTCGTCGGTCGTCCGAAGCTGAACATCGTCGAAGTGTACGCGCGCGTGCGGGGGCCTGCGAGGGCGCTACCATCGGCGCATGGATGACGACGCCGCAACGCGGACCGAGGAGGTACGCCTCGCCGAGCTCGTGATGCCGAACCGCACGAACCACAAGGGGACGCTGTTCGGGGGCCACGCCCTCGGCCTCATGGACCACGCCGGGTGGGTGGCGGCCACGCGCTGCGCGCGACAGACGATGGTCACCGTCGCCTCGGACCGCGTCGAGTTCAAGGTCCCGGTGCGCGCTGGGCAGCTCGTCGAGCTCGTCGCGAAGGTCACCGCCGTGGGACGCACGTCGGTGACGGTTGGCGTCGACATGTATGCCGAGGACGTCGCGACCGGGGATCGCCGCCTGGCGACATCGGGGAGCTTCGTGTTCGTCGCCATCGGGGAGGACGGCCGGCCGACGCCGATCCGCGCCGACCCCGGCTGACCGGCGCTCGGTGACCGTGTACCCAAAGTGAACGTCCGCGTCACGCGGCGCGTATGTACTGCACGAGGCGGGCGGGTGCGATGCGGGCCCGACGCACGGCCGGCCCGGATCGCGACACGAAGCGTCGAAGTGGCCTGAGCGATCCGCGGCCGAGTGCGCCGGAGCCGATGACGCCGTCGCAACCCTCCTCGTAGTCGCCGATCACCGCGGCGCGACCCAGGGGCGTGGGTCGCGCCGCCTCCCCTTCAGCTCTCGACCGGGCCATGCCCCTCGTCGTCCCCGATCACGCAGACGATGGCGCGCGCCTCCTCGTCCCCCTCGTTGCTCAGCCGGTGGGGCTGGAACTCGCCGAAGCTGATCGAGTCACCCGCGCCCAGCCGATGCTCGCCGAACCCGACGTGGATCGTGAGCTCGCCGTCGAGGACGAGGAACAGGTCGCGTCCGCGGTGGCGCAGCAGGTGCTCCCCGGAGTGCGCGCCCGGCGCGTAGCGAATTTCCATGAAGCGCAGGCCCCGCTCCTCGCCGGGGAGCAGGTTCTCCCACGTCACGCCGTGCTGGAGGCTGATCCGCTGGCGGCGCTCCCGACGCACGACCGCCGCGCCCCCGGCCTCGGACGGCTCGTCGCCGCCGGCGGGCTCGCCGAAGAACGAGCCCACCGGCGTCCCGAGCGCCCCGCCCAGCAGGTAGAGCGTGTCGACCGATGGCGTGACCTTGCCGTTCTCGATCTGGCTCAGCAGGCTCGGGCTCGCGTCGATGAGCTTCGCAAGCTGCCGGAGCGAGAGGCCGCGTGCCGACCGCAGCTCGCGCAGCCGCTTTCCGATGTGCCCGGCGTTGCCTCCGCGCGGCTCACCCATGCCGGAGCCGCCTGTAGAGTGGGAATGAACCTTCACGCCGCCGCAGGCGTATCGTGTTCAGCCTGACTGAATCCACTGGCAGGCAGGGAATGGATGCCGGTCGGGCGGCGCATCGGTCACGGGGAGTCCTGGTCCGTCTCATCCTCGCCGATCGTCCGCCCGACCTCGCATCCGGCTCGAAGTCCTGGAGGAACGAACACAGATGCATCGTCGCAGGTGGCAATGCGCCGCGTTGGCCGCGACCGTCAGCTTGCTGCTCTCCGCCTGTGGCGGAACGGGAGTGAGCCCGTCGGGTGGGGCCACGGGATCCGATTCACCCTCCACTGATCCCGGTTCGTCTGGCGATCCGGGCGGTGCCTCCGGCAACCGCGACTCTATCACCTGGGTCATCGACGGCCAGCCCGGCAAGATCAGCAACGGCGCCGATGACGACCCGACCGCCGACCTGGCGGCCTTCATCTACGACGCGCTGCACCAGTACAACGACGCGATCGAGTCGGTGCCGAACCTCGCCGAGTGCGAGCCGGATGCCGACGAGCTCGTCTACACCTGCACGCTCGTCGAGGCCACGTTCCACAATGGCGATCCGGTGACGGCCGACGACGTCAAGTTCAGCTACGACCTCGCGATCAGCGAGAACTGCACCTACAACCCCTCGATCTGCCTGGCCGGCTTCGTCGAGTCGGTCGAGGTGCTCGACGACCGAACCGTCGAGATCACGCTCCTGCAGACGTACTCGCCGTTCACGACGGTCATCCTGCCGGCGCTCGGCATCGAGTCGCAGGCGGTCATCCAGGCGGCCTACGACGAGTTCACCGGCGCGGCCGCCTCGCTCGACCCGGGCGACGTGCGCGCGGCGTCGGATGCGATCGCCGAGCCGGCCGGCGCCGAGGAGCCGGACGCCGCAGGCTGCGAAGCCGCCCTGGCATCCGCGGAGGAGCTGCTCACCCAGGCGGGCGTCGAGCTGCCGAGGCGAGAGGATCACACGTTCGATGGAGCCTTCGATCCGTGCAGCTACGGCGGCGTCCTGTCGACCGACCTGCTCGGCGTGGCGAACTCGCTCGAGGCCGATGGCCTGGACGCGGTGGCCGCGGTCTACAGCCTCCTGCCGTTCCAGCGCGACCCGATCGGCACCGGCCCGTATCGGGTGGCCGAGTTCAACGTCGGCCAGAGCGTCGTGCTCACCGCGCACGAGGACTACCACGGCGGGACGCCGGCGACGTCGACGATGAACTTCGTCATCATCACCGACCTCGTCGCCGCGGCGAGCGCGCTCGCCGCCGGCCAGGTCGACTTCGTGGAGGAGATGACCCCCGACGCGTTCGAGGCCGTTCGCAACAGCGAGGGCGTGAAGATCGCCGAGTACCCCGGCTTCCTCCACCTCGAGCTGCAGTTCAACGTCCGCGAGGGGCGCATCTTCAGCGACGTCAACCTGCGGCGGGCGATGCAACTGTGCATCGACAAGGCGGGCACGGTTGACGCGGCCACGAACGGCACGGCCCTGGCGACCGAGTCGGAGACGCCGCCCGCGTCGTGGGCGTTCAACCCCGACGTCCAGGGCGTCGAGCGTGACGTCGAGGCCGCCCAGGCCCTCATCGAGGAGTCGGGATGGACGCTTGGCGACGACGGCATCTACGAGAAGGACGGGCAGCGCCTCGAAGCCGAGGTGCTCGTCCGGGCCGGCCAGTCGGATCGCATCAACTTCATGCAGCTCTTCGCGGAGCAGGTGCGTGAGTGCGGTACCGATATCACGGTCAACCCGGCCGACTTCCAGACGGTGCTCCTGCCGGCGCTCGACCGCGCCTGGGCCGAGGACGGCTTCGACGCCTACTTCGGCGGCTGGTCGGCGAGCGTCGATCCGGATCCGTACAGCCTCTGGCACTGCGACGAGGTCAGCACCGAGGAGCGGCCCGAGACGTTCAACTACATCGGCTACTGCAACGAGGAGGTCGACCAGATCATCGAGGCCGGCCTGGCCACGAGTGATCAGGACGAGCGCCGCGAGCTCTACTTCCGGTTCCAGGAGATCCTGGCCGATGAGCAGCCGTACCTGTTCGCGTATGCGCCGCTCGTTCGGGACGGCATGCACGTCGACATGCGGTTCACCGATGGCGAGTTCAACCTGACCTCGCCGACCTGGCTCTGGCAGCGGCACAAGATCGTGATCCCGGAGTCGTAGGAGCAGCACGCTCGAAGCCGATGGCGCCCGCGCACGTGGGCGCCATCGGTCCATCCACCGCACTCGACGAGAGGCACCGCCATGATCGGCTACATCGCGCGACGCCTGCTGCAGGCCGTCCCGATCCTGTTCGGCGTCGCCGTCATCAGCTTCTCCCTCATCCACCTCGCCCCGGGCGACCCGATCGATCGGTTCCGGACGCCGACGGTCCGCCCCGAGCAGCTCGAGGGCCTGATCCGCCTCTACGGGCTCGACCGTCCGGTGCACGAGCAGTTCTGGAGCTGGCTCAGCACGTACGTCCAGATCTGGCGGCCGGAGGCGTGGGGCTACTCGTTCCTGGACGGCCAGCCCGTGCTGCACAAGATCGCCGAACGGCTGCCGGCGACGCTCCTGCTCGGCGGCGCCGCGCTCCTCCTGACGATCGCGGTGGCCATCCCGCTCGGCATCCTCGCCGCGGTCCGGCAGTACAGCATCGCCGATCGGCTCATCAGCAGCCTGGCCACGGTCGGGTACGCCATCCCCTCGTTCCTGCTCGGCCTCTACCTGCTTTTCTTCGGTGGCGTCGTCCTCGGCTGGTTCCCGCTCTTCGGGATGGAGAGCTTCGGGCGCGAGGGCGATCCGCTCGACATCGGCTGGCACCTCGTCCTGCCGGTCACGAGCCTGGCGGTCCAGCAGATCGCCGGCTGGTCGCGGTACGTGCGCGCCTCGATGCTCGAGGTGCTTCACCAGGACTTCGTGCGCACGGCGCGCGCGAAGGGCCTGCCGGAGCACCGCGTGACGTACCGGCACGCGCTGCGCAACGCCCTGATCCCGGTCATCACGCTCCTCGGCCTCACGATGCCGAGCCTCCTCGCCGGGGCCGCGATCACCGAGGCCATCTTCACCTGGCCCGGCGTCGGGCTCATGGGCGTCGACGCGGTCGCCCAGCGCGACTACCCGGTTGTGCTGGCCTTCGTGATGATCGGCGGGCTGGGGGTCGTGATCGGCAACCTGCTGGCGGACGTCGCGTACGCGGTCGCGGACCCGCGGATCAAGCTCTGATGGAGCCGCACCGATGACCCGGCTCGCTGCGGTCTCCCGTCGCACCTTCGAGGACGAGGCCGACGCCGAGGGCCTCGACCAGACGCCGGTGCGCACGTACTGGCACCTGGCACGCGGGCGCTTCCTTCGAAACCGGCTGGCGGTGGCGGGCCTCGTCGTGCTTGCGCTGCTCGTCGTCGGCTCGATCGCCCTCCCGGCGCTCACCGGCGACGCCTGGCGCCAGGCGCTGCTCGCGAAGGTCAACGCGCCGCCGGAGGTCGGCATCGGTGCCGACGGCGAGCTCGTGTTCGCGCCGCTCGGCTACAGCGACATCGGGCAGAACGTCCTCGCGCGCGTTGCGAAGGCGACCGGCACGAGCCTCTCGATCGGGGTGGCGGCGGTCGTCATCATCGTCGGGCTCGGGGTCAGCATCGGTTCGGTCGCGGGCTACTTCGGCGGGTGGGTCGACAACCTGCTCATGCGCTTCGTCGACATCGTCCTCAGCCTGCCCGGGCTCTTCATCATCCTCGCGCTCGTCAGCTTCTGGGGCGGTGGCAGCATCTGGGTGATCATCATCGCGATCGGCATCACGTCGTGGACGCTCGCCGCGCGGCTCGTCCGCGCCGAGTTCCTGCGCCTGCGGGACGTCGATTACGTCCAGGCCGCCCGCGCGCTCGGTGCCAGCCCGCTGCGCATCATCGCGCGCCACATGCTGCCGCCAGCCCTGGCGCCGATCATCGTGGCCGCCACCCTCGGCGTCGCCGACTCGGTCGTCGTGGAGGCGGCGCTTAGCTTCCTCGGCTTCGGCATCAGCCAGCCCGAGGCGAGCCTGGGCAACATGCTGACGGAGGCACAGACGTACTTCTTCCGCAATCCGTGGCTCGTCGTGTGGCCGGGGCTCGTGCTCGTCATGGTTGTCATGAGCGCCTCGTTCCTCGGCGACGGGCTGCGCGACGCACTGGACCCGCGCCAGCGCTGACCTGCGGCGCGGCCGCGAACGGGCGGGGCTGACGAAAACCCCGTCACCGCTCGGGTGGTGACGGGGTTCCGCTGGAGGGAGGGTAGGTCGGTTTCCACAGTGCCCCTGCGCGGCGGTTACCGAAAGGGCCGATGCGCACAGGCGGCCCTACGTCAAGTGACGTAGGGCCGGAGCCGCGGGCTTGACGGGCTAGGTCGCGTCCGAGGCCGCCGCCGGCACCGGCTCCCCGGACGCGGCGCGGTCCGTGCCCCGGTGCTCGATCAGCCACAGGCCGGCGAGGACGATCACGCCGCCCACGAGGGTGAGCGGGCCGAGCGTCTCGTCGAGCAGCGCGACCGACGAGAGGACGCCGACGACCGGCACGAGCAGGGCGAACGCGCTGGCGCGCGCCGCACCGATGCGCGCGACGCCCATGTTCAGCAGGACGAACGCCGCCACGGTGCCGAAGACGGCCAGGTAGGCGATGCCGAGCAGCGCCTCCGGCGGCGCGGCGGCCAGCCGGCCGACGCCACCTTCGAGGAGCGCCGGCGGGACGAGGATCAGCGTCCCGAGGGCGGTGCCATAGAGCGTCGCGCTCACCGCGCTGAACCGGCGGCTCGCGACGCGCGCCAGCACGGAGTAGACGCCCCACAGGGCCGCCCCGCTGATGAACATCAGGTCGCCGAGGAGGCGCCGCTCGTCGGTGCCCCCGGCCGGGTTCACGACGAGGAAGAGGCCGACCGCCGCCACGGCCAGGCCGATCGCGCCGCGGACGCCGAGCCGCTCGCCCAGCACGACTCCGGCGATCACCGCCGTGAAGACCGGGGCGAGGCCGGGGACGATGATCGCGCCGTCGCTCGCCGGCGCGAGGGTCAGCCCGGTGAGGAAGAGCCAGTTGTAGCCGGCGACCGCGGTCACGCCCAGCCCCGCCACCATCGGCCAGTCGCTGCGGGCCAGGGGCGACAGCGGGCGGCGGGTGAGGCGAGCCCAGGCGAAGAGCAGGATCGAGGCGATCCCGAAGCGCACCGCGGCGATCGTGAACGGCGGCGCCGCGTCCACGGCGATGGCGCCGGCGACCCAGGTGCCGCCGAAGCAGATCGCCATGCCGGTGAGCATGACGTGGGCGCCGCGGTCGGACGAGCTCATTGGATTCCTCACTTGGATCACGAGGATGCGACGGCGCTCGGCCATTCGCAACGGTCAAACGTCGTATCCGGCCGGTTCGTGAGGCCCGGCGTGGACGGCGTGTGGATAGATTGGCGAGCGCGTCGCAGATTCGGGGATAAGTGGTCTTGCGCGGTGTCGTGCGGTCAGCCGATACTGTGGTCGTCCTGAAGGGGCAAGCGACACCGGATCACACGGTTTCGATCATGAGTTCCGGCACCGGGTTCGGTGGCTTCGGCCACATGAAGCGGACGGCAACGGTGGCTTCGGTCACCGGAGTCGGGCGCCTGTTCCTTCGGGACATTTCCGTGCCCGC